>JANXWV010000065.1 GCA_025350965.1 Rhizobacter sp. | reverse complement strand
CCCGCCCCGAGCGCCAGGCGCGGGCGTCGCCGAGCGTGGCCGCCAGCGCGGTCGAGCCCAGCAGCCCGATGCCCGGCACCTCCTTCAGGACGCGTGCCTTGTCCAGCTGACGCTGTTGCTCGGCGAGCTCCGCCTCAGCCTGATCGATACTGCGCTCGACATCCTTCAGCGTCTGCAGCTGCAGGTCGACCAGCCGGCGCATCGCTTGCGGCAGCTTGTCGTCGATTTGTGCCCGGTTCGCCCCGATCGTCTTCAACCCGGCCTTCTTGCCCCCGGGCAACACCACGCCGAACTCGTACAGCAAGCCCCTGAGCATGTTGATCGTGGCCGTGCGCACACTCACCCAGTGCGACCGCGTGCGGTGCAGCGACATGACCGCCTGTTGGTCGACGGTTTTGATCGGTGCGCGTCGGATGTCCGTTTGCTGCGCCGCCAGCCAGATCGCGCGCGCATCGGCTGCGTCGTCCTTGTTGCTGCGCACAAAAACGCGCACCTGCTGCGCCGGCAGCAACTCCACTTGGTGACCAAGACCGCCGAGCACGCGCGCCCAGTGGTGCGCACTGCCGCAGGCCTCCATCGCCACGCGCACGGGCTGCAGCGCAGCGAAGAACTCGCTCAGCTTGGCGCGAGCGAGCTTCTTGCGCCCGATCTCGCCCGTCTCGTGGTCAATCCAGTGCAGTTGCATCACGTTCTTCGCAATGTCCAATCCGTACGTCGTACGATTCATTTCGGGGCCTCCGTCTGAAAGTGGTTGAGTCAAAACTCCACTTTGGCACTTGGCGTCGACTGCGAGGCCCCAACTTGTTCAGCGGTCTTTCCAGCCTTCGCAGTCAATCAGCGGTCGTGGAGGGTGGGAGGCGTCCATGCCATCTCCAGTGGCCACCACGCCGATGCCGGCAGGGGCCAGGATCGGCAGGCCCAGCCATTGGGCGCGAGTGGAGGCATTGACATGTGTGATCGGGATGTTGACTTGGCCACGCGGGCGCTGGCGCGCAGTGAGCGAAGGAGCGAACGGAAAGCCGAATCGCGCTCGGCCAGCTCGCCACGCATGCGCCGCAGCCGGTGGAGGGTCGTGCTGTGCAGTGCAGTGATGGCGGCGCAGTGCGTCGCCGGCGATGCCTGGGCGCAGGCCGCGCCGGCCCCGCAGTCATTCACCAGCGGCATCGACCGCAGCACCTTCGACCTGCGCGTTCGCCCGCAGGACGACCTCTATGGCCACGTCAATGGCCGTTGGCTGAAGTCCGCGGTGTTCCCGCCCGACAAGGCCTACATCGGCATCGGTGAAGAACTCTCCGACAAAGTGCGGCAGCGGCTGCGCACGCTGATCGAAGAAGCCGACACACCGGCCGCCCGCAGCGCCGACGCGGAAGCGGTCAAGCTCGCCGACCTCTACGCGAGCTTCATGGACGAAGCCACGCTCGAACGGCTGGGGCTGGCACCGCTCACTCCCGAGCTGGCGGCCATCGACGCGGTGGCCGATGTGGCGCAACTCGCGCCGGCTTTCGCGCGGCTCGACCGCATCGGCGTGGCGGTGCCGTTCGGGCTCTACGTGGGGCAGGACGACCGCGACGCCAGCCGCTATGTGCCCATGCTCGCCCAGTCCGGCCTGGGCCTGCCCGACCGCGACTACTACCTGCAATTGAACGACGCCAAGTTCCGCGCGGTGCGGGCGAAGTACGTGCCCTACCTTGCCAGGTTGCTGGCGCTGGCAGCCACCGTGGGTGGTGACGCACGTGCCGGCGGCAGCATCGACGCACGTGCCGGAGCAAGCGCCGACGCACGTGCCGTGCTGGCCTTGGAGACCGCACTCGCCCGCGCTCAGTGGAGC
Organism: Rhizobacter sp.; assembly: GCA_025350965.1. GTDB lineage: Bacteria > Pseudomonadota > Gammaproteobacteria > Burkholderiales > Burkholderiaceae_C > LMDS01. The sequence continues at coordinate 86,146 of JANXWV010000065.1, read as the reverse complement.
GAGGTCGAGAACCGCGACCCGATCAAGGGCTACAACCCGGTGGCGCTGGCCGATCTGCCGGCACTGCTGCCCGTGCTCGACATGGCGCGCTACGCCGCTGCCGCCGGGCTCGAAGGGCGGGCCTCAACGATCATCGTGCGCCAGCCCGGCTACCTGCGCGGCCTGAACACGCTGCTCACGAGCGTGCCGCTGGCCACGTGGAAGGCCTATGCACGCACCCGTTTGCTCGACGCGTATGCGCCGTACCTGAGCGCCGAGCTGGTGCGCACGCGTTTCGAATTCAGTGGCAGCGTGCTTTACGGCGCCACCCGGCAAACGCCGCGCTGGCAGCGTGGCGTGGCGGCGGTCGAGCTGGCGCTGGGCGACGCGCTCGGCAAACGTTTCGTCGCCCGCCACTTCCCGCCGGAGAGCCAGCAGCGCATGACCGCACTGGTGGCAAACCTGCTCGCGGCCTACCGGGACAGCATCGACTCGCTCGATTGGATGGGCCCGGCCACCAAGCAGGAGGCGCTCGCGAAGCTCGCCGCCTTCAACGCCAAGATCGGCTACCCGAAACACCCGGTCGACACCACCGCGCTGGTGGTGGACCGCACCGACCTGTTCGGCAACATGCGGCGCGCGCGCGAGTTCGAAGCCGACCGCGGCCTGGCCAAGCTCGGCCAACCGGTCGACCGCGATGAATGGGGCATGACGGCGCAGACCATCAATGCCTACTACGACGCCTCGCTCAACGAAATCGTGTTCCCGGCCGGCATCCTGCAGGCGCCGTTCTTCGACGCGCGCGCCGACGACGCGGCCAACTACGGCGCCATCGGCAGCACCATCGGCCACGAGATCAGCCACGGCTTCGACGACGAGGGCAGCCAGTACGACGGTGCCGGCAACCTGCGCAACTGGTGGCTGCCGGCTGACCGCGAGCGCCTCAAGGCCCGCACCCGCCGCCTGGTGGCGCAGTACAGCGCCTTCGAGCCGGTGCCGGGCTACCGCGTGAACGGCGCGCTGACGCTGGGCGAGAACATCGCCGACAACGCCGGGCTGTCGATTGCTTACAAGGCTTACCGGTTGTCGCTCGGCGGGCTGCCGGCGCCGGTGATCGACGGCATGACCGGCGACGAGCGCTTCTTCTTCGGCTTTGCGCAGGCCTGGCGCAGCAAGTCCCGTGTGCCCGCGTTGCTGGCGCAGATCAAGGCCGACCGCCACACGCCCGACGAGTTCCGCGTGCGCGGCGCGTTGCGCAACCTGCCGGCGTTCTACCGCAGCTTCGGCATCAAGCCCGGTGACCGCATGTATTTGCCGCCCAGCGAGCGCGTATCGACCTGGTGACGAACGCGGCTGCTGTGCGATAGTGGGCTGTCGCTGGCTGTTGCCGGCTGTTTGCGGCGGCACCAACGCACACATGGGTCAGGTCACGCTACTACTGTCGGCCATCGGCCAGGGCCAGCATGAAGCTCTCGGGCAGCTGTACGAGCTGCTCTACCCCGAGTTGCGGCGGCTCGCGCATTCGCGCATTCGCCGCAGCGGCGACATCACTCTGCTCGACACCACCTCGCTCGTTCACGAGTCGTACCTTCGGTTCGAGAAGTCCGGTGCGCTTGCGCTTGCCGACCGCGCCCAGTTCATGGCTTACGCGGCACGCGTAATGCGCTCGGTGGTGGTCGACGCGGTCCGCCACCGCCAGGCCGAGCGGCGCGGCGGTGACGCGGTGCACGTGGAGCTCGACGAATCGCACGCCCTGGATGCCGTCAATGCCCACGCCATCGATGCCCATGCGAATGAAGTGATGCGTGTGCACGAGTCGCTCGAAGCACTGGCCGCTGTCGATGCGCGGCTGGTTCAGGTGGTCGAGATGCGCTACTTCGCGGGCATGACCGTCCCCGAGATCGCGGCGGTGCTCGGCCTGGCCGAGCGCACCGTGGCGCGCGACTGGGAGAAGGCGCGTCTGTTCCTGCACGCCTGCCTGCGCTGACGCACCGACCCCAACCCACGCCATTGCTGTTCGAGGCCGCCGCGTGAGCCACCGCCCGATTCCACTGCTGCTCACGACCCCCGGCGACTGGCAGGCCGTGTTCGCGCTGCTCGACGTGGCGCTCGACCTCGACCCCGCTGCGCAGGCCGACTGGCTTGCCGCGCTCGCCACGCGCGGCCCCGAGCAGGCACGGCACGCGCCGCTGCTGGCCCAACTGCTGGGCGCCCATGCGGCGCGCGAAACCGACGACTTCATGCGCACACCGGCAAGCGCGATGCTGAACCGCGAACCCGCCGCCAACGAGGTGGCCGCGCCCGGGCCCGTGGCCGGCGGCCTGGTCGGCCCGTACCGGCTGCTGCGCGAAATCGGCCAGGGCGGCATGGCCACCGTGTGGCTCGCAGCGCGCGCCGACGGCCTGCTCGACCGGCAGGTGGCGCTGAAGCTGCCGCACCAGAGTTGGGGCAGCGATTCGTTCGCCGACCGCATGGCACGCGAACGCAACATCCTGGCGTCGCTCACGCACCCGAACATCGCACGCCTGTACGACGCCGGCCTCGGCGCCGACGGGCGGCCCTACATCGCGCTCGAATACGTCGACGGCCAGCCGATCGACACCTACGTGAACGCCCACCGCCTCGGCGTGCGCGAGTGCGTCGGCCTCGTGGTGCAGGTGGCGCGCGCGGTGGCGCATGCGCATGCGCACCTCGTCGTGCACCGCGACCTGAAGCCGTCGAACATCCTGGTCGATGCGCAGGGCCAGGTTCACCTGCTCGACTTCGGCATCGCCCGGCTGATCGACCCGCAGGCCGGCGTCGGCGGTGACGGCGCCAACGCGCCTGCGCTCACCCAGGCCTTCGGTGCTGCGCTGACGCCCGACTACGCCTCGCCCGAGCAGCTGCGCGGCGAGGTGCTCGGCACCGCATCCGACATCTACTCGCTCGGCGTTGTGGCGTTCGAGCTGCTTGCGGGGGCGCGCCCGTACCGGCTGCCGCGCGGCGTGGGCCCGGCGGCGCTCGCCGAGGCCCTGAACGCCGCGCCCGAGCCCCGCGCCAGCCATGTCGCCAGCAGTGTCACCAGCCATGTCGCCAGCACGGCAGCCGACCCGGCCCGGCGCAAGGCCCTGCGCGGCGACCTCGACGCCGTGCTCGCGAAGGCGTTGGCCCGGGCGCCCGCGCTGCGCTACGCGACGGTCGAAGCGCTGGCCGATGACCTGGAACGACACCTCGCCGGGCAGCCGGTGCAGGCGCGCGCGCCCGCGTTCGGCTACCGCGCCAGCCGCTGGCTTGCCCGCCACCGGGCCGAGGCTTTCATCGCCGGCGCCGTGGGTGTGGCGCTGCTCGGCGGCGCCTATGCACAGGTGCTGGTGCTGCTCGCGCTGGCCGTTGGCACGGTCGCGGCGCTGTGGCAACGCAACCTGGCGCGGCGCGAGACCGAGCGCGCGCGCTCTGCGCTGGCGCGCGCCCAGCAGGTCAAGGCCTTCATCGCGTCGATCTTCGCGCAGGCCGTGCCGCGCGCCGGAAGTGGCGGCGTGGTGACGGCGGCCGACCTGCTGCGCTCGGCCGCGCAGCGCATCGATGCCGACCTCGCGGGCCAGCCCGAAGTGGCGGCCGAACTGAGCGCCCTGGTCGGCAGCAGCTTCAACGACCTGGGCGACTTGCGCGCCGGTTTCGAGTGGCTGCCCAAAGCGGTTGAACGGTGCACCCGGGCGCTCGGCCCGACCCACACCTTCACGCTGGAAAGCCGCTGGCGCCTGGTCGAGGCGGCCAACGTGATGGGCGAGCTCGACATGGCGCTCGGGCTGCTGCCGCCGCTTCTGCACGACCTGCGCACCCTTTCGCCGACCTCGCCCGCCGAGCCGCAAAGGCTGGTCGAGGCCTTGCGCAGCCACGCCTTCGCGCTGACCAAGCGGGGCCGCGAGGCCGAGGCGATGGCTGCGCTGCACGAGGCTGTTGCCTTGGCCACGCAAGCCTTCGGCGCGGCCAGCGAGCTGGCGCTGTCGACCCGCTCGTCGCTCTCCAACACCTTCGTGCACTTCGGTCGCCCGGTCGAGGCGGTGCGGGCGATCGAGCCCGCGCTCGCATCGGCGCGCGCCGCCTTCGGCGCGCAGCGGCCCCACCCGACGCTTGTGGACGTGGAGCGCGGCTATGCCGATGCCGTGGCGCTCGGCGGGCAGCCGCGCGACGCCGTGGTCGTGCTGCGCCAGGTGCGGGCCGACCTGCTTGCGCTCGACGTGGTCGAGACCTCGCGCGTGCGCACGGCGATGGTCATGCTCGGCCGGGCGTTGGTCGCCGGCGGCCACCTCGGCGAGGGCATCGCCCTGCTCACCGAAGCCGAAGCGATGCACACGCGCCTGACCGGTGGCCGGAACGCCGAGGCCGTGCCCACGAGCAGCTGGCTCGGTTTGGCCCGCGCGCTGCAAGGCGACGCCGACGCCGCGTTGCTGCACCTCGAACGGGGCGCCGCGCTCGTGGCTGATTTCGGCGAGGCGCCTGCGGCGCGGCTGACGCGCCTGTCGATCTGGGCGCTCGCGCAGGCCACTGCTGGCTCATCGTCAAGCACGGGGCAGAGCGCCGGGCAGGGCGCCACCACGGCAAGCCCCGAGCTGATCGCCCCCGGCCCACCGCCGCGGGCCACCGTGGCCGTGCGCACGCTGCGCGCCCAGGCGCTGGCGCTGCGGCGCAGTGGCCAACCCGAGGCCGCTCACCGCGCCGCGCTGGCGGCGCTCGAAGCGGCCGCTGGCCCGATGTGCCTGGCGCTCGAGCACGGCCTGGCGCGGGTCGAGGCCGCGCACTGCACGCTGGTCACGGGCGGAAGCGTCGAGGCCGCCCGCCTGCACCTCGTCGAAGCCCTGGCCGTGTGGCATGCGGGCCAGGTCGATGGCCCCGAACTGCTGGTGCCGGTGCGCACCGAGCTGGCCGCGCTCGGCGCGCCAGTGGCGCAGCGGTGAGCGCCACTCCGGCCGGCGGCGCGCACAACCCCTAAGTTGGCACGCTGTTTCGGCTGCAGCGGTGGCAGTTTCCAGGCGGCCAGCGCGTCCCAGTGAACAGGCGGTGGCGTTGTCGATGGGGCAGCGCGGCTTGCCGACCTGCGCACGGAGTTGCCATGACACTGGATTGCCCGACCGACCGCCTGACCTTCCGCCGCGTGCCGCATCGGCGCGCCGCCCCGTCGATGCCCGCGCGCTTGTGTTCGTGGCCGTGCTCGTCGCCGTTCGCGTGCCTGCGCATGCCCGTTGCGCTGGCCGCCGTCGCCATGGGCATCTTGCCCGGGGCCGCATCGGCCGGTGAGTTCAGCGTGGGCCTCGGTGCCGGCGCCGACCGGGGCAAGGTCGATTGCGTTGCCTCGGCGCCATGCGACCACCGCAGCACGCACTGGCAGTTGTTCGCCGACTACGCCCTGAACGACGCCGTGGTGCTGCGTGCCGTGGGGTTCGATGCCGGCCGCTTCGATGGCGGTGACACCACGCCGCAGGGCCTGGAGTTCGGCGGCCGCTTCAAGGCGAGCGGTGTCGGCCTGACGGCAGGCTACCGCTGGGCGTTGGCGCCGCAGTGGAGCCTGACCGGGCGCGCCGGCCTCGCCGCTGTGCGCACCCGCTTCGACTACGCGAACCCGGTGTGGGGCAGCGCCAGCAAGACGACCGCGCAGCCCCTGGTCGGTGGCGGCCTGTCGTATGCCGTCACGCCCGCGCTGCGGCTGGGCGTCGACTGGGACCTGACGCGCTTCAAGGTGCACACCACTCAAGGGCCGCTGCAGATGCTCGGCGTCAGCGCCCAACTCTCGTTCTGATCGGGCCCACGCCATGAACTTCATGCACACCCTGCGCGCCTTTCCTTTGCACACTTTGCGTGCCCATGCCTTGCGCACCTTCCTCGGCACCGCGTGCATCGTGCTGGCCGCGTGCGGCGGCAGCGCCGACGCGCCGCCGCCGCCCGGGCTTGTTGCTTCCGGCCCGCCGCCGGCCGTGGCCCCCGCCATCACCGAGCAACCGGCCGACTTGAGCGTGGCCACCGGCCAGCCGGCCAGCTTCAGCGTGTCCGCCAGCGGCACGGCGCCGCTCAGCTACCAATGGCAACGCAACGGCGCCAACATCACCGGCGCCACCGCTTCCACCTACGCCCTGGCCACGACCGCGCTCACCGACACCGGCGCCACCTTCCGCGTGGTCGTGACCAACGTGGCCGGCAGCGCCACCAGCAACGCGGCCACGTTGACCGTCACCAGCGCGGCGCCGGTGCTCACCGTCACGGCGCAACCGGTCGACACCTCGGTCGTGGCCGGCACCTCGGCGTCATTCACGGTCGGCGCCACGTGCAGCAGCGGCGTGCTGGCGATCCAGTGGCAGCGCAGCCCGGCGAGCGAGCCGGTCTGGGTTGCAATCAGCGGCGCCACGGCGGCGACCTACAGCCTTTCCACCGTGATCGGCGACAGTGGCGCGATATTCCGCGCGCTGCTCGACTGCAGCGGCCAGAGCGGCGTGGCAACCAACGTGGTCACGCTCACCGTCACGGCTCCGGCGTCGGTCACGCTCGCGCTCTTGCCGGTGAACGGCCTGCGCGACCAAGCCGACATCACGACTGCCGGCGCCATCGACCAGGACGCCAGCGACAGCTTCACCTTCATCACTGCCAGCCGGGTGAAGCGCCTCAGCGCCGACCTGAGCACCATCACGCCGGTGGCTGGCGGCCCGTTCGCTGGCTCGGCCGACGGCGTGGGTGCCAATGCGTCGTTCAACCAGCCGTTGGGGCTGACCCACGATGGCGCCGGCAACGTGTACGTGGCCGACTCGGGCAACCACACCATCCGCCGCTTGGCACCCGACGGCACGGTCAGCACGCTCGCCGGCCTGGCAGGCAGCAGCGGCTCGGCCGATGGCACCGGTGCGGCCGCACGCTTCAACTCGCCGCGCGGCATCGCGCTCGGGCCCGACGGCGACCTGTACGTGGCCGACAACAGCAACCACCTGATCCGCCGCGTCACCACGGCCGGCGTGGTCACCACCTACGCCGGCAGCGTGACCGGCTTCGCCGATGGCGCGCCGCTGGCGGCGAAGTTCAACTCGCCGTCGGGCGTGGCCGTGGCAGCGAACGGCGACGTGCTGGTGGCCGACTACTCGAACGCCCGCGTTCGGCGCATCGTGCGCAGCGGCAATGCCGCGGGGTCGGTGCAGACGCTGGCCGGCAACGGCACCATCGCCGCCGGCAGCCCGGACGGCGTCGGCACGGCAGCCGTGGTCGTCGCGCCGAGCGGGCTGGTCGTGCGCGGCAACACGCTGACCGTGCGCGACTCGGCCGGCCTGCTCCGCCAGATCGACCTGACAAGCACCGTGGTGACCACGCTGACGGGCTCGCGCACGCTCGGTGAAGGCTATGCGGACGGCACCGTCGCGACCGCCCGGATCCGCGCCATCGGCATCGGCCTGACCGGCGCGCCGAACGGCGGCTTCATGCTCGCGGACGACCTGGCGATCCGCAGCGTCAGTGCGGCCGGCACGGTCAAGACGCTCGCCTCGCATGCCGCCGCCGGCGTGACCCCCACCGGCACCGGCACGTTGCCGCAGATGCCGTTCTTCCTCGGCTCGCCCCAGGCGCTCGCGGTCGATGCCGGCGGCAATGTCGTGGTGGCCGACAGCGGCGTGGGCGTGGTGCGGCGCGTCAGCCCGGCCGGCGCGGTCACGCTGGTGGCCGGCCTGACCGGCAGCTTCGGCGGGCCGGTGGACGGCGTGGGCAGCGAGGCGCAGTTCGGGTTTCTCGGCTTCGCGATCACGAGCGACCCGAACGGCGTGCTCTTCGTCGCCGACAACTACGGTCTTCGGCGCATCGCCGCGAGCGGCGCCGTGACCGAACCTGCCGGCTCGGCGCTCGCCTTCGGCGCTGTCGACGGCGTCGGCGCCACGGCGCGCTTCAACCGCATCTTCGGCCTGGCCGTGGGGCCGAGCGGCGACCTGTTCATCGGCGACGCGGGCAACAACGCCGTGCGGCGCCTGGACGCGGCCAACACGGTCAGCACCTATGCCGGCGTGATGGGCCAGGGCGCGCATGTGGATGGCGCCATCGCGACGGCGCGGTTCCTCGGCCCGCGCCGCGTGGCCTTCGCGCCCGACGGCTCGCTCTACGTGGCCGAGGGCCAGATGCGCAAGATCTCGGCCGACGGCAGCACGGTGTCGACGCTGAACCCGGCCACGCAGTTCGGCGTGTTCACGGTCGATGCGGCCGGCACGATCTACTTCGCCGATGGCAACAACGGTGACCTGTACATGCTGCCTGCCAATGCCGCCAGCGCCACGTTCCTGATCCGAAAGGCGGCCGCCAACGTGCTGGGCAGCGACCCGCGCCTGATGAGCGTGGACGCGATCGCCGTGCTCGGCCCGAAGCAGCTCGTCATCAGCAGCGGGGGGGTGTTGCTCAAGGCCACCTTGCCCTGACGCTGCGCCGATCAAGGGGCGCGGCACAATCGGTGCCGCATCCCATGACCGACGACCCCAACCCCCACTCACGCGCCGCCCTGGCCGAGCGCTTCGGCCCCAACTACCGCTGGTTCGTGCTGCTGACGGTGATGATCGGCACCATGGCGGCGATCATGGCCTCGACCATCATCAACGTCGCCGTGCCCGACATGAGCCGGGTGTTCACGCTCGGCCAAGAACGCGCGCAGTGGCTGTCGGCCGGTTTCATGGCGGCGATGACCTTGTCGATGCTGACCACGCCGTTCCTGCTCGAGCGCTTCGGCTACCGCCATACCTACCTCGGTGCGGTGCTGCTGCTGATGGTGGGCGGCATCGCCGGCGGGCTGTCGCACTGGTTCGATCTGGTGCTGGCCATGCGCGTGGCCGAGGGCCTGGCGGCGGGCGTGCTGCAACCCATTCCGGCCATCATCATCCTGCGGGCCTTCGAGCGCCATGAGCAGGGCAAGGCGATGGGCATCTTCGGGGTCGGCGTGGTGCTGGCGCCGGCGCTCGGGCCGAGCGTGGGCGGCGTACTGGTCGAGTGGTACGGCTGGCGCTCGATCTTCTTCGTGGTGGTGCCGTTCTGCGCCGTGGCTGCGCTGCTCGCGCGGCGCTTCCTTCCGGTCGGCGGGCCGGGCGGCACGGTGGTCGGCCCGGGCGCGGCGCGGCTCGACAAGACGGGCCTCGCGATGGTCAGCGTGGCGGTGCTGTCGCTGCTCAACGGCATGGTCTGGCTGCACGGCGGCTCGCCGGCCATCGGCGTGGCGTTGCTGGCGCTTTGTGCCGCCACCGTCGCGGTCTTCATTCGCCACCAGCGCCGCACCGCGAAGCCGCTGATGGCGCTGGCGCTGTTCGGCCACGAGACCTTCTCGATGGGCGCGGTGGTCGCGTTCATCTACGGCATGGGCCTGTTCGGCTCGACCTATCTGGTGCCGGTGTTCATGCAGCTCGGGCTGCACCTGCCGCCGTCGCAGGCCGGCGCGGTGCTGTTCCCGGCCGGCGTGATGCTGGCCATCACCATCCCGCTGGCCGGGCGCCTGGCCGACCGGTTGCCGGTGGCGCGCATCGTCAGCACCGGCCTGGTGCTGCTGGCGGGCTCGTTCTTCGCGATGATGTCGGTGAGCCTGACCACGGCGCTGCTGCTGATCACTGCTTGGGCGATCCTCGGGCGCATCGGTCTCGGGCTCATCTTGCCGTCGCTCAACCTCGGCGCGATGCGCGGCCTGCCCGACGCGTTGATCTCGCACGGCTCCAGCACCATCAACTTCATGCGCCAGCTCGGCGGCGCGGTCGGCGTGAGCCTCGTGGGCATCGTGCTCGAATGGCGCTTGCAGGCGCAGCCCGCAACCCCACTGCGCGCCTTCCATGAAACCTTCCTGTTGATCGGCGGCGTGACCGCGCTGGCGGTGCTGGCGGCCTGGCGCATGAAGCCGCCTGAACCGGCGGCGCAGCCCGCATCCGCCTCTGTTTCTTCCTGAACCCCGACCCATGAACCTCGGCATCGAACACCTCCCTGCGCACTGCGACGTGATCGTCATCGGCGCCGGCCCGGCCGGCAGCGCCGCCGCCATCACACTGGCCCGCGCCGGGCTCGACGTGGTGCTGGTCGACCAGCACCCGTTCCCGCGCGACAAGGTCTGCGGCGACGGCCTCATTCCCGATGCCCACAACGCGCTGCGCAAACTCGGCGTGCTCGACGAGGTGATGGCCCAGGCGCAGGCGGCCGGCTTTGTCGGCTGCATCGGCCCGCGCGGCGGGCGCGTCGACGTGCCGGGCGTGCTGGCCGTGTTGCCGCGCAAGGAACTCGATCTGATCCTGTGCCGCGCGGCCGTGGCGGCCGGTGCGCGCATGTTCGCGCCGGTGCGCTTCATGGCGCCGATCGAGGCGAACGGCGTGGTCGTGGGCGCCACGCTGCAGCATGGCGACGCCACGCACGAGTTGCGCGCGCGCTGGGTCGTGCTGGCCAGTGGTGCGGTGCCGCAGGCGCTGATCGCGGCCGGCATGTGCACCCGCCAGACGCCCAGCGGCGTGGCACTGCGCGGCTACGTGAAGAACGACGCGATGGTGGGCCGCATCGACAAGCTCGAAGTGGTCTGGCACCGCGCGGTCACGCCGGGCTACGGCTGGATCTTCCCGTGCACGGGCGGCATCTTCAACATCGGCGTCGGCGTGGCCGACAGCCACGGCCAGGAACGCGACGGCAAGCTCGGCATGCGCGAGGTGAACCTGAAGAAGGTGTTCGACGAGTTCAAGCGCGTCTACGCACCGGCGCGCGACCTGATGGCCAGCGGCACGTTGCTCGGCGCGTTGAAGGGTGCGCCGCTGCGCTGCACGCTCGAAGGCGCGCGCTTCACGCGGCCCGGCTTGCTGGTGGCCGGCGAGGCCGCAGGCAGCACCTATTCGTTCAGCGGCGAAGGCATCGGCAAGGCCATGGAGACCGGCATCGGCGCGGCCGAAGCCGTGCTCGCCGGCGGCTTGAAGAGCGCCGCCGGCAGTCCAACCGCCAGTGCAGCCGACACCACTGTGCGGGCCGACTACGAAGCCCGCCTGCTTGCGCTGAAGCCGCGCTTCGACCTCTACGAACGCGCCAACAGCGTGAACCGCCACCCCTGGCTCGCCGACCTTTTGATCTGGCGTGCCAAGAAGAACCCCGGCATCGTGCGGCGCATGAGCGGCGTGCTCAACGAGACCAGCAACCCCGGTAACCTGGTCAGCTTCAAGGGCTTCCGCCGCTTGTTCCTCGACCGGGCCTGAGGCACGCACAGAAGCGCCGTCGCCATGTGCCAACTCCTCGGCATGAACGCCAACACGGCCACCGACGTGATGTTCAGCTTCACCGGTTTCGCGCAGCGCGCCGACGAGCACAAGGACGGCTTCGGCATCGCTTTCTTCGAAGGCCCGGGCGTGCGGCTGATGGTCGACGCGCAAAGCGCGCGCACATCGCCCATCGCCGAGATGGTGCGGCGCTTCCCGATCCGAAGCCTCCACATCGTCGCGCACATCCGCAAAGCCACGCAAGGCGTGGTCGCATTGCAGAACACGCACCCGTTCGTGCGCGAGCTGTGGGGGCGCTACTGGGTGTTCGCGCACAACGGCGACCTGCGCGGCTTCAACCCGCGCTTGCACGGCGCGTTCCGCCCGGTCGGCGAGACCGACAGCGAGCGCGCGTTCTGCTGGCTGATGCAGGAACTGGCGAAGGCGCACGCCAGCGTGCCGACTGTCACCGAGCTCACGCGCACGCTGCGCGAACTGGCGCCGCAGGTGGCGGCGCATGGCACCTTCAACTTCATGCTCGGCAACGGCCAGGCGCTGTGGGCCCATTGCTCGACGAACCTGCACTTCGTGGAGCGCAGGCACCCGTTCACGCAAGCTTCGCTGCAAGACGATGACATGACCGTCAACTTCGCCGAGCTGACGCTGCCGAGCGACCGCGTCGCCATCGTCGTGACCGAACCGCTCACCTCCGATGAAGCCTGGCAGGCCTTCGCGCCCGGCGAGTTGCGGGTGTTCGAAGCCGGAGCGGCCATCGGCCCTGCGTGATCGCAGGCCGCAGCTCGCGCGCTGCCGGCGCCCGTTCGCCGCGCCGGGCTGCCGTTCACCGCAGCACCGCAGCGGGTTCATGCGCACGCTCATAAACTGCGCCGCATGCCGCTGCCTGGATACCCAACCACGTCCTCAACCGAGTCCACAGGCGCGTCCAAACCCGCGAGCACAAGCGCGAGCACAAGCGCGACTGCCACCGCCACCGCCGCGCCGCGCCTGAACCGCTTCCAGCGCGCGTACTTCGCCTGGGCGCAACCGCACTACGCACGCATGGCGCCCGAGTTGCGCGCCGAGGTCGAGCGCATGGACCGCTGGCTCTACAGCCGGCGCGGCGCGGGCGTGTGGGTCGGTGGCCTGGCCGCGGTGGCGGCCAGCACGGCCGGGTTGGTGGTGAACGGGCTCCCGCTGCTGCTGGCGCTGGCGTCCAGCGCGATGGTGTGGCTGTGCCTGCCCCTGGCCATGCTGGCGGCGTGGCTGCAGCCGCAGAAGTTCATGGCCCGCAAGCTCATGCGCAACATCGGCCTGGCGATGTTGGGGGGCTATGTCGGCGCCTTGCTCGGCTTCCTGACCGGGCGCGTGGCGAAGTACGGCGGCCTGAAGCTCGACACCCTCGGCGAGGCCTTGTGGAGCGCAGCGCGCCAGGCCACGCCGCTGCTCGGGGTTGCGGTTTTCGTCATCCTGGGGATGGTGTGGGGCATCAGCCTGGTGCGCCGCCGGGCGCTGCAGAGCCAGCTCGAGCGCCTGCGCCTGGTGCAAGAGCGCGACCTGGCCGCGCGCCAGGCGGCCGAGGCGCGGCTGCGGGTGCTGCAGGCGCAAATCCAGCCGCACTTCGTGTTCAACACCTTGGCCGCGATGCAGCATTGGGTCGACACCGGCGACGCGCGTGCCGGCCCGCTGCTGCGCTCGCTCACGCAGTTCCTGCGCGGCGCCACCGAGGCGATGCTCGCGCCGCAGGCCACGCTCGCGCACGAGGCCGACATGGCGGGCCACTACCTGGCCATCATGCAGTCGCGCCTGGGCGAGCGGCTGCGCGTTCGCATCGACGTGGCGCCCGATTGCACCGACCAACTGCTGCCTTCGGGGCTGCTGATGACGCTGGTCGAGAACGCGGTGCAGCACGGCATCGAACCCCAGGTGCATGGCGGTGAGCTGGCCTTGCTGGCCCGCCGCATGCACGACGGGTTCGAGCAAGGCGTGTTCGAGCTGCGCGTGCTCGACGACGGCGCAGGCCTGCGCCCCGGCTGGGCCGACGGCGTGGGCCTCGCGAACAGCCGCGCGCGCCTGCAGCACCAGTTCGGTGGCCGCGCCACACTGGCGCTCGCGGCCCGGCCCGGCGCTGCCGGCACCGAGGTCGTGTTGCGCATTCACCCGGGCAGCGAGCCGGCCGCACCAGGCCCCGGCCCCATGACGACATGACGACATAGCGACATGACCATTGCCCTGCTCGCCGACGACGAAGAAGCCCCGCGCGCGCAACTGGCGCTGGCGCTGCGCAGCGCGTGGCCGGGCCTCGAACTGTTGCCACCGTGCGTGAACGGCGCCGACGCGTGGGACGCCTTCCTCGAACACGAGCCGCAGGTCTGCTTTCTCGATGTGCGCATGCCGGGCATGAGCGGCATCGAGGTCGCGCAGCGCATCGGGTCGCGGGCGCAGGTGGTGTTCGTCACCGCGTTCGGCGACCACGCGCTGGCCGCGTTCGACGCCGGAGCCGTCGACTACGTGCTGAAGCCGGTCGATGGCCAGCGCCTGGCGCAGGCCGTGGGCCGCGTGCGCGCCCGGCTCGCGCTGGCGCAGCCCGCGCCGGCCGACCTGCAGCAGTTGCTGGACCGGCTCGCCGCACAGGTGCAGCGGCCCGCGCCGCTGGCCGTCATCCAGGCCAGCGTGGGCAAGGAGGTGCGGCTGGTGCGCATCGAAGATGTCGTGTACTTCGAGTCCGACGCGCGCTACACGCGGGTCGTGCACGCCGAGGGCGAAGCGCTGATCCGCACGCCGTTGAAGGAGCTGCTCGCGCAGCTCGACCCGCAGCGCTTCTGGCAGGTACACCGCTCGGTCGTCGTGGCCCAGCAGCACATCGCCAGCGCCGTCCGCATCGACGAGGGCAACATGGTGCTGACGCTGCGCGGGCGCGCCGAACGGCTGCCGGTGTCGCGCCACTTTCAGGCGCTGTTTCGCGGGCAGTAGGGGCCGGGAGCAGAGGCCGGCGATTTCGATCTCGCCAGCGCGCGAGCCCAGGGCTTGCACTGTTCGCAAGTCGGTGCCGCTCCGGTACGCTGCATTCCCTGCGCACCCCCGCTGCTGAATGCCTCCGACATGACCGCACCGAACCCCCGATTCGACATCTTCTACAAGCACGATGCGCTCACGCAATTGCTGCGCGACTATGCCGAGCACTACCCTGATCTGGTCTCGGTCGCCTCCATCGGCAAGAGCTTCGAGGGGCGCGACATCTGGGTCGCAACCGTCACCAACAGCGCCACCGGTGCGCCCGAAGACAAGCCGGCGTTCTGGGCCGACGGCAACATCCACGCGGCCGAGTTGACCGCCAGCACGGCAGTGCTTTACTACCTGCATCAGCTCGTTGGCGGGCATGGCAAGAGCGGTGACGACGGCCGGCAGATCACGCACCTGCTCGACACCCGCACCGTGTACCTGTGCCCGCGCCTGAACCCCGACGGCGCCGAGCTGGCGCTGGCCGAGGTGCCGCGCCACATCCGCTCGAGCACGCGGCGCTACCCGTTCGACGAAGCGCCGGTCGAGGGCCTGACCGTCGAAGACATCGACGGTGACGGCCGCGTGCTCTCGATGCGCATCGCCGACCCGCACGGTCCGTACAAGAAGTGCGCGCAAGACCCGCGGCTGATGGTGCCGCGCGAACCCGGCGAGTTCGGCGGCGAGTACTACCGCGTCATGCCCGAAGGCACGCTCACGCACTACGACGGCCTGACCATCCAGGTCAACAAAGACCCCGAGGGCCTGGACCTGAACCGCAACTTCCCCGCGCTGTGGCGCCAGGAGTTCGAGCAGGTCGGTGCCGGCGCCTACCCGACCAGCGAGCCCGAGGTCAAGGCAATGGTCGACTTCGTGCTCGCGCACCCGAACATCGGCGCAGCCGTCAGCTACCACACGCACAGCGGCGCGATCCTGCGCCCCATGGCCACGCTCAGCGACGACGACATGGTCCCCGAAGACCTGTGGTCGATCAAGCGCTTCAGTGAACTCGGCGCGCAGCTCACCGGCTACCCGGCCGTGAGCATCTTCCACGACTTCAAGTACCACCCGAAGGAGACGATCGGCGGCACGCAGGACTGGCTCTATGAGCACCTGGGCGCGCTGTTCTGGGTGGTCGAGATCTGGGCGCCCAACAAGGAAGCCGGCATCACCGACTACAAGTGGATCGACTGGTACCGCGAGCACCCGGTGGCCGACGACCTGAAGCTGCTGAAGTGGAGCGACGAGCAGTGCGCCGGCCAGGCCCACAGCGACTGGCGGCCGTATCTGCACCCGCAGCTCGGTGCGGTCGAGATCGGCGGCTGGGACAAGCTCAATTTTTGGCGCAACCCGCCGCCGCACCTGCGCGAGCGCGAGGCCGCACGTTTCCCGAAGTGGATGACGCAGATCGCGCTGAGCCTGCCCAAGCTGGAGCTGCTGCGCACCGAGGTGCGCGCGCTCGGGCCCGACACCTGGCGCGTGCGCATGGCGGTGGCCAACAGCGGCTGGCTGCCGGCGTATGTGACGAAGCGCGCGCTGGCGCGCAAGGTGGTGCGCGGCGTGATGTTCGAGATCCACCTGCCGCCCGGCAACACGGCGGTGTCGCTGGTCAGCGGCAAGGAGCGCATCGAAGGCGTGCAGCTCGAAGGGCATGCGCCGAAGGCGTCGCTGCAGGCCTTCCTGCCGAACCGCGAGATCACGGCCGACCGCACGGTGGTCGAATGGGTGGTGCGCGCACCGAAAGGCACGCACTTGGCACTCACTGCGCGCGCCGACCGTGCGGGGGCGGTGCGAACCGAGGTCAGCTTAGACTGACCGGATGGACCTTTCGATCAACGGCAAGACCCTCACGCTCGACGACGCGGCAGCACCTCCCGACATGCCCCTGCTGTGGGCACTGCGCGACCTGCTCAACCTGACCGGCACCAAGTTCGGCTGCGGCGTGGCGGCGTGCGGCGCGTGCACGGTGCACGTCGACGGCCAGGCCGTTCGGTCGTGCGTCACGCCGCTCTCGGCGGTGGCCCGCAAGCCGATTCGCACCATCGAAAGCCTGGGCGCACCCGACCGGCCGCACGCCTTGCAGGCGGCCTGGGTTGCACACCAGGTGCCGCAATGCGGCTACTGCCAGAGCGGCATGCTGATGGCCGCCGCCGCGCTGATCGCGAAGAACCCGAAACCGAGCGACGCCGACATCGACGCGACGATGACCAACCTGTGCCGCTGCGGCACCTACCCGCGCATCCGCGAGGCGATCAAGACCGTCGCCGCCACGCTGCGGGCCGGCGCATGAAGCGGCGCACGCTGATCGTGGCCGGCGCCGGTGCGGCGGCGGCGCTGGTCGTCGGCTGGGGCGTGCTGCCGCCGCGCAGCCGGCAGGGCAGCACGGCCACGTTGCCTGTCACGGGCGGCGAGGTCGGCCTGAACGGCTGGATCCGAATCGCCCCCGACGGCCGCGTGATGCTCGCGATGAACCGCAGCGAAATGGGCCAGGGCGTGCACACGGCGCTGGCGATGCTGGTGGCCGAAGAGCTCGATGTGCCGCTGGCCAGCGTGCAGCTTGTGCAGGCGGGGCCCGAGTCGCTCTACGGCAACGTGGCCGGCTTCGTTGCAAGCTTGCCGTTCCATCCGAGCGACGCCGAGCCCGGCCACGAAACGCGGGCCGTGAAGGCCGGGCAATGGTTCGTGGCCAAGCTCGCGCGCGAACTGGGCATCAACATGACCGGCGGCTCATCGACCATCGCCGACGCGTGGGACGTGCTCCGGCTCGCTGCGGCCACCGCGCGGGCGCAGTTGCTCGGTGCGGCCTCGCTGCACTGGAAGCTGCCCGTGGCCGAGCTGGTGGTGACCGACGGCGTCGTCAGCCACCCGTCGGGGCCGAAGGCCCACTACGGTGAACTGGCGAAGGAGGCTGCGGCCGCGCCGCCGGGCGACGTGCTGCTCAAGGACCGCAAGCAGTGGGCGTTGATCGGCACCAGCGCTCCGCGCACCGACATCGCCGCCAAGAGCGACGGTACGGCCACCTTCGGCATCGACGTGCGCCTGCCCGGGCAGGTGTATGCGGTGCTGCGGCATTGCCCGATGCTCGGCGGCAGCCCCGGCGCGGTCAACGCCGACGCCACGATGAAGCTGCCCGGGGTGGAGCGCGTGGTTCGGCTCGGCTCGTACGCGGGCTCGACCGCCGCCGTGGCCGTGGTGGGCACGAGCCACTGGCATGCGAAACGCGGCGCGCAAGCGCTGCAAATCGATTGGCGCGAGCCACCGGCCGGCACCGTGAACAGTGCCGAGGTGATGCGCACGCTGGAAGCCTCGGCCCGCGCCGCCGCCAAGGCGCAAGGCGGCTTCACGTTCTACAGCCGGGGCGACGCGGCGGCCGCATCGAAGGGAGCGGCGCGAACCGTCGAGCAGGTGTACCGCGCGCCGTACCTCGCGCATGCGGCGATGGAGCCGATCAACTGCACCGCGCGCGTGGCCGATGGCCGTGTCGAGGTCTGGGTGCCCACGCAAGTGCCCGGCATGGCGCGCACGGTGGCCGCGCAGGCGGCAGGTGTGGCAGAGAGTGCCGTCACCGTGCATGTCACCTACCTCGGCGGGGGCTTCGGCCGGCGCCTGGACGTTGACGTGGTGGGCCAGGCGGTGCGCATCGCCGTCGAGACCGGCGGGCGGCCGGTGCAGCTGGTCTGGCCGCGCGAAGAGGACATCACGCACGACTTCTACCGCCCCGCCGCCGTGGCCGTGTTGCAGGCCGGGCTCGACGCGCAAGGCCTGCCCGTGAGCTTCGCGTTCACGAGCGCCGGTGACGCCATCACCCCGCGCTGGCTGGCGCGCGGCATGCCCGCACTCGCCGGCCCGATCGACATGCCCGACAAGACCACCGCCGAAGGCCTGTTCGACTTGCCCTACGGTGTTGCCAACCAGCGCATGGCGCACGTGGCCACGCACAGCGGTGTGCCGGTCGGCTTCTGGCGCTCGGTCGGGCATTCGCACAACGCGTTCTTCTCCGAGGCCTTCATCGACGAGTTGGCGGCCGAGGCCAGGCAAGACCCGGTGGCCTTCCGCCTCTCCCTGCTGAAAGACGCGCCGCGCCACGCGGCGGTGCTGAAGCTGGCGGCGGACAAGGCCGGCTGGGGCATGCCGCTCGCGGCCGGCCGGGCGCGCGGCGTGGCGCTGCACGAGAGCTTCGGCAGCATCGTGGCGCAGGTCGCCGAGGTTTCGCTCGCGGGCGGCAAGCCGCGCGTGCACCGCGTGGTCTGCGCCGCCGATGTGGGCACGGTCGTCAACCCCGGCATCGTGGCGCAGCAGATGGAAGGCGCGGTGCTGTTCGGCCTATCCGCAGCGCTGTATGGCCGCATCGATATCGAAGCCGGCCGCGTCAAGCAAAGCAACTTCCCGGACTACTCCATCGTCGGGTTGGCCGAGTCGCCGCGCATCGAAACCCACCTCATCGCGAGCGTCAACCCGCCCACCGGGGTCGGCGAACCCGGCACGCCGCCCATTGCGCCGGCGGTGGCGAATGCGTTGTACGTGCTGACCGGCAAGCGCTTGCGGGAGTTGCCGCTGCGGGTTTGAACGCAGGCGGCGGCGCTGCACGGCGGGCCGCGCGCCAGCGGCGGCTACAAGTGGTACTCGGCGCGGACCATCGGCGTGCGCGCGTATGCGCCATTGCCGGCGAACGACGACGCGTCGTTGCCGAACTTGTTTTTCCAGTACTCGATGCCCACGCCGACGAGGAAGGTCGAACATCACCGTCGGCCCGCGTGCTCTGAGTTGCGGCGAGGGTCAGGCGGTCTGATGCGGCTTGCGAGTCATGTGCCGGGCAAGTGTCTGACGCAGCTTGGACGCGTCGATCGGCTTGGTCAGGAAGTCGTCCATGCCCGCAGCGATGGCGTCGTCGCGTTCCGAGACCAGCGCTGCGGCCGTGAGTGCGACGATGGGCAGCACCGCGCTCGGGTAGGAGTTGCGCAACTCGCGTGCGGCCTCGTGGCCGCCCATCACGGGCATCTGCACGTCCATCAGCACGGCATCGAAGCGCAGGCCTTCGCGCTCGGCACGGTGCACGGCGGCCACGGCGGCGCGCCCGTCGACGGCTTGCGCCACCAACACGCCCCACTGTTCCAGCATGGCGGCGCAGATCATCATGTTGACGGGGTTGTCTTCGACCAACAGCAGCCGTGCGCCGTGCAGCTGCTCGAGTTCTGCCGCTTCGTTGCTGGCATCGGCCAATGCGGCCTGCGCGCTCGGCAGCGGCAACTCGGCCCAGAAGGTGCTGCCTTGCCCTGGGCTGCTGACCATGCCCACCTGCCCGCCCATCAACTGCGCCAGGTCGCGGCAGATCGACAGCCCCAGGCCGGTGCCGCCGTAGCGCCGTGTGGTGGACGAGTCGCCCTGCGAGAACGGCGTGAAGAGCTGCGCCTGCTGCTCCGCCGGGATGCCTGGGCCGGTGTCGGTCACGGCCAGGCGCAAGGTGCCGTGCTCGGTGGCGAGGGCATCGATGCGCACCTCCCCGCGCTCGGTGAACTTGAGCGCATTGGTGATGAAGTTCGACAGGATCTGGCGCACCCGCACCGGGTCGCCGCGCACGAAGGCGGGCAGTGCAGGGTCGATGTGCAGCAGCAGTGCCAGGCTCTTGACTTGCGCGAGCGACTGGTACGCATGGTGAACTGCGTTCAACATCACGCGCGGGTCGAACGCGACGGCTTCCAGCGTGATCTTGCCGGCCTCGATCTTGGACACATCGAGCACGTCCGACATGATGCCGGCGAGGCTTTGCGCACTGTCCACGATCTGTTCCAGGTACTGCTGGCGGCGGGCGTCGAGCAAGTCTTCGCGCATGGCCAGCCGCGCCAGGCCGAGCAGGCCGTTCAGGGGCGTGCGGATCTCATGGCTGGTGTTCGCCAGGAACGCGCTCTTGGCGCGGCTCGCGGCTTCGGCGGCGTCGCGTGCGGCGGCCAGCGCCTGGTCGAGGCGGCGCCGCTCGGTCACGTCTTCGGCGATCCAGATGGTGCCGCCCCGGCTCGGGTCGGACGGGTCCACGACCTGGGCCAGCAGGCGGCACCAGAACTCGCTGCCGTCGTGCCGTTGCATCAGACGTTCGGCCTCGAAGGGTTGGCCGACCGCCAGCAGCGGCGCAGCCAGCCGGCCGATGTCGCCATAGGCGCTCTCGTCCGGCCACACCATCAGGCCCGACTGGCCGACGAGCGCGCCCGGCGCCCAGCCGAACATCTGCTCGAAGAACGGGTTCGCCTGCACGAAGCGGTTGTCGCGCGTGAACGCAATGCCGATCTGCGCGCGTTGCAGGATGGCGGCGTGCTGCAGCTTGGTCAGCTCGGTGCGGGTCACGTCGCGCGCGTTCATCACGAGGTAGTCGCGCTCGTCCATCGCAAAGCACCCGGCCGCGAGCAGCATCGACACCGGCGTGCCCGACTTGGCGACGAACAGCGCGGGCAGTTCGGCCACCGTGCCATCGCGGCGAACGCGTGCGAGCAACTCGCCGGCTTCCAGCGGGTTGTGCCACAGGCCCAGTTCTGCAGCGGTGCGGCCCACCACCTCTTCGGCGCTGTAGCCGGTCACCCGGCAGAAGGCAGGGTTGACGAGCGCATAGCGGCCGCTGGCCATGTCGGTCAACGCGATGCCGTCGGGGCTGGTCGCGAACAGGTGCGAGAGCATCGCCTCGGACCGCCGCAGCACGCCTTCGACCGCCTGGCGCGCGGTGATGTCGAAGTAGATCGACAGGTTGGCCGGGCCGCTGGCGGTGTCGACCCGCACTGCAGTGGCCTGCACGCTGAGCGCGCGGCCCTGTGTATCGCGCACCTGGAAGTCGGCCACCGGCAGGCCTTCGCCCACCGCCATGAGGTCGAGCTCGGCGTTGCACGCCTTCGCGAGCTCGCGCGACGCCCCGGGCGGGAACAGGTCGATCAGCGGCACGCCGTTCAGCGCGGCCGCGTTGTCGAAGCCGAACAGGCGTGCCGCCGCTTCGTTGGCATCGAACACCACGCCGCGGCGGTGCAACAGCAGCGGTGATGGCGAGCGCGTGAAGAGCTCGCGGTAACGGGTTTCGCTGGCCTGCACGGCGCGCTGGGCGCGCACCTCGTCGGTCACGTCGCGTGCCACGCCCCAGTAGCCGCGGAACACGCCGTCGGCGTCGAACTTGGGCTCGCCGCTCAGGCTGTGGGTGCGCAGGCGCCCCGACACATCGCGCTGTTGCAGCAGCAGGCTGTGAAACGGGAGGTGGGCTTCCAGGTCAGCGCGGTGCGCGTCGATCTGCTCGTCGCTCAGGCCGACGCGGCCGAGCTGCCACGGTGTGCGCCCCAGGCGGTCCGGCCAGGCCACCAGCGGGCCGGCGTTGGCCGACTCGGAGATGCGCGTATAGCGGAACTCCTCGTCCTGCTCCCAGTACCAGTCGGCGGCAATGCGCAGCAGGCCATGGAAACGCTGCTCGCGCTCGGCAGCGGCATGCAGGTAGTGGGCGACCACCTTCGAGATCAAGGCACCCGCCGACAGGCTGCAGGCCAGCAGCAGCCAGTGCAGCATCAATGCCCCCAGCCAGGTTCGCGGGAACGGGGGCAGCGGCAGCTGGCCGCCGGCTTCGGCCAGCGCCAGCGCGCCCATGCCGAGCGCCGTGACGGTGGCCAGCAGCAGCCCATGGCGTGCGCTCGTGATCACGCACGTCACGCAGGTCAGCAGGCTGCAGAAAGCCAATGCCGGGCTGTGGATGCCCTGGCGGTAGACCACGCTCGAAGCCGCCGCCAGCACGAACGCCAGCAGTGCCATGCCGAACATGGCGCCATGGCTGCGAAAGCCTGGGCGCTGGCTCACGCGCAGGATGCCGCCGCCGAGCACCGCATACGCGAAGAAGCTGGCCGCAACGGCCTCGCGCCCGCCCGCCAGCGCAGGTGATGGCAGCAGCAGCACGAGCGCGGCACACACCAGCGCACCGAGCGCAATGACCCCGAAGAACAGGTTGCCAGCCATCGCCGGCGCCGCGCCGAGTGTGGTCGCGGCGCGGTCGAGGGGGGCTTGAGTCGTCTTCGGCATCGCTCTCGCAGCCCGATGTCGATACGCCGGCACGCCGCCGACAGGCCCGGCCGATGTTAGCCGCGAGTCAGCCGCTTGTTGGTCGCTGGTTGATCGCCGATCAGCCGGGACTGCGCGCCGCGTTCAGCGTGAGCCGCGTCGCCTGCGCCACCGCGCGCGCGGCTCGCGCGAAACCGGCCGCTTCTTCGACGTTTTGCCCGGCATACAGCACGGCGCGCGACGAGCTCACGATGATCGGCGCCGTGGCGCGCCCGCCGGAACCGCGCCAGCCGGCACGAACCGTGGCGGCGGCGTCGCCGCCCTGCGCGCCGATGCCGGGGATCAGCAGCGGCAGCGTCGGCGCGAGCGCGCGCACGCGTTCGATCTCGGCCGGGTAGGTGGCGCCCACCACGAGCCCCAACTGCCCGCCGCTGTTCCACGCGCCGCCGGCGAGCCGGGCGATGTGCTCGTAGACCATGTCGCCCGACGCCAGGCGCTGGGCTTGCAGGTCGTCACCGCCGGGGTTGGAGGTGCGGCACAGCAGGATCACGCCCTTGCCCGGGAAGCGCAGGTAAGGCTCGATCGAGTCGTAGCCCAGGAACGGCGACAGCGTGACCGCATCGGCACGGTAGCGTTGGAATACCTCGCAGGCGTACTGCTCGGCAGTGCTGCCGATGTCGCCGCGCTTCGCATCCAGGATCACCGGCACATCGGGGGCGACGGCGTGGATGTGCGCGATCAGCCGCTCGAGTTGATCTTCGGCGCGGTGCGCCGCGAAGTAGGCGATCTGCGGCTTGAACGCGATGACCAGGTCTTTCGTCGCGTCGACGATGGCCCCGCAGAAGTCGAAGATGCGCCGCGAATCGCCCTGCCACGGCGGCGGGAAGCGAGAAGGGTCGGGGTCGAGCCCGACGCACAGCATCGAGTCGTTGGCCTGCTCGGCGCGGGCGAGGTGCTCGGTAAACGTCATGGTCGCTCGGGGGTGATCGGGCAGGTGATGCGTCAGGTGAGGGGCCAGGCGCTGTTTCAGGTGACACGCCGCGCCAGCGCCGCCGCCGCACCGGTGTAGCTGCCGGGCGTGAGCAACAGCAGGCGCTCGCGCTCGGCGGGCGGGATCTCGAGCGTGCCGATGAAGGCGTGGATCGCTTCGCGCGTGATCACCTTTCCTCGTGTCAGCTCCTTCAGGCGCTCGTACGGGTTCGCGAGCTTGTAGCGCCGCATGACAGTCTGGATCGGCTCGGCCAGCACTTCCCAGGCGTTGTCGAGGTCGGCGGCCAGGGCCTCGGGGTTGACTTCGAGCTTGCCGAGGCCGCGCGCGAGCGAGTCGTAGCCGAGCAGCGCGTAGCCGAGCGCCACGCCCATGTTGCGCAGCACGGTGCTGTCGGTCAGGTCGCGCTGCCACCGCGAGACGGGCAGCTTCTGCGCCAGGTGCGTGAGCAGTGCATTCGCCAGGCCGAAGTTGCCTTCCGCGTTCTCGAAGTCGATCGGGTTCACCTTGTGCGGCATGGTGCTGGAGCCGATCTCGCCTTCTTTCAGCCGCTGCTTGAAGTAGCCCAGGCTCACGTAGCCCCACACGTCGCGCGACCAGTCGATCAGGATGGTGTTGGTGCGCGTGACCGCGTCGAACAGCTCGGCCATGCAGTCGTGCGGTTCGATCTGGATCGTGTATTCGTTGAAGGCCAGGCCGAGCTGCTTCTCGACCACTCCCCGCGCGAACGCCTCCCAGTCGATGTGCGGGTAGGCCACCATGTGGGCGTTGTAGTTGCCCACCGCGCCGTTCATCTTGGCGAGCAGCTTGACGCTGGCGATGCGCTGGCGCGCATGGCCCAGGCGCGCCACCACGTTGGCGATTTCCTTGCCCACGGTCGTGGGGCTGGCGGTCTGGCCGTGCGTGCGGCTGAGCATGGGCACCGCCGCGAACTCGTGTGCCATGTTGCGCAGCCGCGCGATCACGGTGTCGAGTGCGGGCAGCAGCACATCGGTGCGCGCGGCCTGCAGCATCAGGCCGTGGCTGGTGTTGTTGATGTCTTCGCTGGTGCAGGCGAAGTGCACGAATTCATCGGCCGCCTTCAGCTCGGCGTGGCCGGCAAAGCGGCCCTTGAGCCAGTACTCGACCGCCTTCACGTCGTGGTTGGTCGTGCGCTCGATGTCCTTGATGGCTTGCGCGTCGGCTTCCGAGAAGCGCAGCACCAGCCCGCGCAGCAGGCCGCGCGCGGCCTCCGACAGCGGTTTGAACTCTGTCAGGCCGGCATCCGACAAGGCAATGAACCACTCGATCTCGACTTGCACGCGCCGGTGCATCAGGCCGAACTCCGACAGCAGCGGGCGCAAGGCCGCTACCTTGCCGGCGTAGCGGCCGTCGAGCGGTGACAGGGCGGACAGGGCGGTGAGGTTCATGGCGGCAGTCATCGCAGTGGGGCGCGGGTGCGCAGAAGGGCAGGAGCGCAGAAGGGCAGGAGCGCCGCAGGGCAGCCCACAATTGTAGAAGTCGGCCCGGTGCCGACCGGGCGCACCCCGGCGCTTGGGTTCAGCGCGCCGCGCGTGGAGGCCGCGCATGCCGGCGGGATCGGCATCGGCGTCGGCATCGGCCGGCTTGCGAATGCGATGCCCGGTGCCGGAGCGCCCCGCCTGCGATCAGAGCAGCCGGTCCTGGCGCGAATCGGCGAAGCTGCGGTGGTAGCCGCTGAGCGGTGCGTGGTCGCTCAGGCGCGCTTTCATCGAGTCGATCCAGTCGGGGTCGTGGCGGGGTTCGTCGCGCGCCGCAAAGCGCAGGCCGAGCATCACCGCGCCGAAAGCCAGCATGAACAGCACCCCCGCCACGCCGAGAACTTCGCCGATGGGGACCGTGAAGTTCCAGGGCCGGGCTATGCCCAGGAAGGCGCAGTACATCCACAGGCTGTTCGACAACCCGACCGGCGCAGCCACCGCGACCATGTCGCGCATCGACCACGAGGCCACGGTGCGCGCACGCGCCAGGCGCGGGAAGGTGATGTAGTGCAGCGCGAAGCCGTTCACGCAGAGCAGCGCCACGAGCACGAGCTTGGCTTGCAGCTTGGGGTTGTCGAGGTAGCGTGGGTCGGCCGCGAGGCCCATCGCGATGAGCGCGGTTCCGGTCAACACCAGCGTGGCGGTGGCGACAAGAATCATGCGGCTCTCGAAGCGCTCGGGCGGCGGGATCATGACGCGGTAGCCGGCCAGCTTGGCGACGAGCCGCATGTCCGTCATCACGATGACGCCGATCGCCATGCAGGTCGCGATAAGGTGGACGTAGACTGTCAACAGGTGCTGCATGGTCGGGGGCTGGCAGGTATGAGCGCGCTGCTGCTGATGTTGTTTTGAATTCCCGCACATGCATTCTGCACAGTTTCAATCCCCAAGGTTGGGGGTTTGTGCCGAGTTCGTTGTACCCAGCCGCAGCGTGCAATTGCTCACGCACTGGCCGCCTCCACCGCTAAAGCACGTTACGGACCCGCCGCGAAACCACCCATGCTGATCGTTCGCAACGCCACTTTTCCCGATGGCCGCACCGGCCAGGACGTGCTGACCGAGGCCGGGCGCATCACCGCCATCGGCCCGAACCTGACAGCGCCCGCCGCCTGCGAAGCCGTCGACGCGCAAGGCCAGTTGCTGAGCCCGCCGTTCGTCGACGCGCACTTCCACATGGACGCCACGCTCAGTGTCGGCCTGCCGCGCATGAACGAGAGCGGCACACTGCTCGAAGGCATTGCCGTGTGGGGCGAACTGAAGCCGCAGCTCACCCAAGACGCGCTGATCGAGCGCGCGCTGCAGTATTGCGACTGGGCGGTCGCCAAGGGGTTGCTCGGCATCCGCTCGCATGTGGACGTGTGCGACGACCGGCTGCTCGCCGTCGATGCGCTGCTGCACGTGAAGCAGCGGGTCGCGCCCTACCTCGACCTGCAGCTCGTCGCCTTCCCGCAGGACGGCCTGCTGCGTTCGCCCAGCGCCCTCGCGAACCTGAAGCGCGCACTCGACAGGGGCGTTGACGCGATCGGCGGCATCCCGCACTTCGAGCGCACCATGGCCGAAGGTGCCGAGAGCGTGCGCATCCTGTGCGAGCTGGCCGCCGAGCGCGGCTTGCGTGTGGACATGCACTGCGACGAAAGCGACGACCCGCTGTCGCGCCACATCGAGACGCTGGCCTTCCACACGCAGCGGCTCGGCCTGCATGGCCGCGTGACCGGCTCGCACCTCACATCGATGCATTCGATGGACAACTACTACGTCAGCAAGCTGCTGCCGCTCATGCGCGAAGCACAGGTGCACGCTATCGCCAACCCGCTCATCAACATCACGCTGCAGGGCCGCCACGACACCTACCCGAAGCGCCGCGGCATGACGCGCGTGCCCGAGTTGATGGCCGCCGGCATCACGGTCGCGTTCGGGCACGACTGCGTGATGGACCCGTGGTACTCGCTGGGGTCGGCCGACATGCTCGAGGTGGCGCAGATGGGCCTGCACGTGGCGCAGATGACCTCGCAGGTGCAGATGCGCGCCTGCTTCGACGCCGTCACCGTGAACGCGGCGCGCATTCTCGGGCTGCAGGGTTACGGCATCGAGGTCGGCGCACACGCCGACTTCGTGCTGCTGCAAGCGCGCGACCCGGTCGAGGCGATTCGTTTGCGTGCGGCCCGCCTCATGGTGGTGCGGCGTGGCAAGGTGGTGGCGCGCACCCCGGCCGCCACCGCCGCGCTCAGCCTGCCCGGCCGCCCGGCAAGTGTGGACTGGGCGCTACGCCGCTGAGGCAAAGGGCGCCGGCACGCCCGTTAAAATCAGGCTCGCAGTTGCGGCGCACGCTTGCCAGCCCGACAACACGGCACGAGAAGTGCACCGACCGCAGCGCACCGACCCCGTACCGAAAGCGCCCCAGCCGGCCACAGGAACCCTCCCCATGAAACTCATCGGTTCGTTGACCAGCCCGTACGTTCGCAAGGTGCGCGTCGTGATGGCCGAGAAGAAGCTCGACTACCAGCTCGACCTCGAAGACGTGTGGGGCAACGACAAGATGCTCAAGTCGAACCCGCTGGGCAAAGTGCCGTGCCTGGTGCTGCCAGGCGGCGAGGCGATTTTCGATTCGCGTGTGATCGTCGAATACCTCGACACCCGCTCGCCGGTGAGCCGGCTCATTCCCGAGGGCACGCGCGAGCGCGTCGAGGTGCGCACCTGGGAGGCCCTGGCCGACGGCATTCTCGATGCCGCGATCCTCGCCCGGCTTGAGCAGACCTGGCCCGGCCGCACCGCCGAGCAACGCAGCCAAGCTTGGACCGACCGGCAACTGAGCCGCGTTCACGCGTCGCTGGCCGCCATCAGCAAGGGCGTGGGTGAGAAGCCGTGGTGCTCCGGCATTCACCTGTCGCTGGCCGACATCGCGGTGGGCTGCGCGCTTGGCTACCTCGACTTCCGCTTCCCGCACATCGATTGGCGCGAGGCGCACCCGAACCTTGCGAAGTTGTCGGAGAAGTTGAGTGCGCGGGCCAGCTTCACTGACACCGCACCGCCGGTGGGTTGACCGGCTACGCCGGCGTCACCACCCCGAAGCTCGACGCCTGGGCCATCGGCCAGTACTGGCGGAACACCTGCTGCGGCATCTCGGCGCCGCTGAGCAACTCGCCGGGCTTCACGAACGGCAGCAGGTTCTCGAGCAGCTTCACGCTGTGCTCGGCGCTGCGCCGCACGATGTGCGCGGCGGTCAGCTGGCTCGGGTCACGCAGGCCCGCCGCCTGCACCAGTTCCTTCAAGGCCATCAGCGTGTTCTGGTGGAAGTGGTACACGCGGTCGGCCTTGGTCGGCACCACGAGCGCGGCCGCGCGCTGCGGGTCTTGCGTGGCCACGCCGGTCGGGCAGGCGCCGGTGTGGCAGCTCTGCGCCTGGATGCAGCCGAGCGAGAACATGAAGCCGCGCGCCGAGTTGCACCAGTCGGCGCCGAGCGCCAGCATGCGCGCGATGTCGAACGCGCTGACCACCTTGCCGGCGCAGCCCAGCTTGACCTGGCTGCGCAGGTTGAAGCCCACCAGCGTGTTGTGCACCAGCAGCAGCCCTTCCTGCAGCGGCGCGCCCACGTGGTCGGTGAACTCCAGCGGCGCCGCGCCGGTGCCGCCCTCGGCCCCGTCGACGACGATGAAGTCCGGCGTGATGCCGGTTTCGAGCATGGCCTTGGTGATTGCGAACCACTCCCACGGGTGGCCAATGCACAGCTTGAAGCCGGTCGGCTTGCCGCCCGACAAGGTGCGCAGCCGCTCGATGAAATGCATCATCTCGATCGGTGTGCCGAAGGCGCCGTGCGAGGCCGGCGACACGCAGTCGACCCACGGCGGCACGCCGCGCGCTTCGGCGATCTCGGGCGTCACCTTCGGGCCTGGCAGCACGCCGCCGTGGCCGGGCTTGGCGCCCTGGCTCAGCTTCAACTCGATCATCTTCACTTGCGGCTGCGTGGCGTTCTCGGTGAAGCGTTCTTCGTTGAAGCTGCCGTCGGGGTTGCGGCAGCCGAAGTAGCCGGAGCCGATCTCCCAGATCAGGTCACCGCCGTGCATGCGGTGGTAGCGGCTGATGCTGCCTTCGCCGGTGTCGTGTGCGAAGCCACCCTTGGCCGCGCCGGTGTTCAGGGCCTGGATGGCGTTGGCGCTGAGCGCACCGAAGCTCATCGCCGAGATGTTGAACAGGCTCGCGTTGTAAGGCTGCGCGCGGTTCGCGCCGATGAGCACGCGGAAGTCGTGCGTGGGCAGCACGGTCGGCTGCATCGAGTGGTTGATCCACTCGTAGCCCACGGCGCCCACGTCCATCTGCGTGCCGAAGGGCCGCTTGTCGGAGTCGCCTTTCGCGCGCTGGTACACCAGCGAGCGCTGCTGGCGCGAGAACGGCGCGGCTTCGTTGTCGCCTTCGATGAAGTATTGGCGCATCTCGGGCCGCACGAATTCGAGCAGGAAGCGCAGGTGGCCGATCACCGGGTAGTTGCGCAGAACAGAGTGCCGCGTTTGCCGCGTGTCGCGCAGGCCGAGCGCGGTGAGCGCGGCGAAGCCCAGCGCCAACGCGCCGCCCATGTGAAACGCGACCCAGGTGAACGCGCACAGGATCGCGCCCACGCAGCACAGCAACCACACGCTGTAGCGCACGGGGATGTGACGGTCGAGTTGATTGAGCCAGTTGAACATGCGCGCTCCTTGGGGCAGCGCGATGGTAGGCCCGGTGGGCGGTGGGCATGGCCACGGGAATGCCCCAAAGGCAGCCCAGTTCGAGGCGGCCCCGTTCGATGCGCGTCAGTGCATGAACGCAATCAAGCGCTCGGCGGTGAGCGCGTGAAGCTCTTCGGGAATGAAGTGGCCTGCGGGCACGGCTTCGCCCGTGACGCGTGCGCTGCACTGCGCCTGCCACAGCGCGAGTGGCTCGAAGAGCTTGCCGACCACGCCGCGCTCGCCCCACAGCACCAGCGTGTCGCAGGCGATGCGCTCACCGCCGGCGCGCGAGGCGCGGTCGTGGTCGAGGTCGATACCGGCGGAGGCCCGGTAGTCTTCGCACGCGCCGTGAATGGCCTCGGGCGTGCAGAAGCAGCGTTCGTATTCGGCCAGCGCATGCGGCTCGATGTAGGCCGTGCCGTTCGCCCCCCAGCCGCCAAGCGCCCAACTCAGGCAGAACGCGGGGTCGCCGCCGAGCATGCGTTCCGGCAACGGCGCGGGCTGGATCAGGTGGAACCAGTGGTAGTAGGCCGAGGCGAAGCGCATGTCGGTTGCGGCGTACATGTCGAGCGTGGGGGCGATGTCGATCAGCGCCAGGCGGCTCACCTGCGGCGCATGGTCGAGCGCCAGCCGGTGCGCCACGCGGCCGCCCCGGTCGTGGCCGACCAGGCCGAAGCGCGCATGGCCGAGTTGCGCCATCAGGGCGGCCATGTCGGCCGCCATCGTGCGCTTGCTGTAGTTGGCGTGGTCGGCCGCACCGCGCGGCTTGGCCGAGTCGCCATAGCCGCGCAGGTCGGGCAGCACCAGCGAAAAGTGCGGTGCCAGCACCTGCGCCACGCGGTGCCAGATGGCGTGCGTCTGCGGGAAGCCGTGCAGCATCAGCAGCGGCGGCGCGCCCTCGCGCCCGCCGGTCCGGGCGAAGATGCGCACGCCGTTCACGTCGAAGTGGCGCGCCTCGAAACCCTCGAACCAGGCCATGTCGTCCCCTTGAAGTGGCGCCGCTATACTGCCACCCAGCGCTGATTTGTTCCGGCTTGCGGGCGCTCTATAAATGCCGCTAAAGACAGGACGCTCGACCCGGTGTCCCGCTTTCGCGGCGCCGGGTTTTTTCTTTTCCGCACATGACTTCTTCGGTCGGCCACGTCACCCCGCAGTCCATGCATTTCGCGCTGCCGCTGCCGCTGCAAAGCGGCGCGCAGTTGCGCGACTACACGCTCGTCTACGAGACCTACGGCACGCTCAACGCCGCGCGCAGCAACGCCGTGCTGGTGTGCCATGCGCTCAACGCGAGTCACCATGTGGCCGGCACGTACGAAGGGCAAGCCAGGAGCGAAGGCTGGTGGGACAACCTCATCGGCCCGGGCAAGCCGCTCGACACGAACCGCTTCTTCGTGATCGGCGTGAACAACCCCGGCTCGTGCTTCGGCTCGACCGGGCCGATGCAGACCCACCCCGACACCGGGGTGCCCTACGGTGCCGACTTCCCGGTGGTCACGGTCGAAGACTGGGTCGATGCACAGGCGCGCCTGTGCGACGCGCTGGGCATCGAGCAACTGGCGGCCGTGCTCGGCGGCAGCCTCGGCGGCATGCAGGCGCTGAGCTGGTCGCTGCGCTTTCCGGATCGGTTGCGCCACTGCATCGCCGTCGCCACCGCACCGAACCTGTCGGCCCAGAACATCGCCTTCAACGAGGTGGCGCGCCGGGCCATCATCACCGACCCCGACTTCCACGGTGGCCACTTCTATGCCCACAACACACTGCCGCGGCGCGGCCTGCGCGTGGCGCGGATGATCGGCCACATCACTTACCTGTCGGACGACGCGATGGAAGCCAAGTTCGGTCGAAGGATCCGAGGCCACGGGTCCCTTGCCGTTGACGCCGGCAACACCGGCCTGGCCTACAGCACGCAGGCCATCGAGTTCGAGATCGAAAGCTACCTGCGCCACCAGGGCGACAAGTTCAGCGAGTACTTCGACGCCAACACCTACCTGCTCATCACCCGTGCGCTCGACTACTTCGACCCGGCGCGCGCCTTCGGTGGCGACCTGAGCGCGGCCTTCGCCGGCGCGCGCTGCCAGTTCCAGATCATCAGCTTCACGACCGACTGGCGCTTCGCCCCGCAACGCTCGCGCGAGATCGTCAAGGCGCTCGTCGATCACAAGCGCGACGTGAGCTACGCCGAGATCGCCGCCCCGCACGGCCACGACGCCTTCCTGCTCGACGACCCGCGCTACCACGGCGTGTTGCGCGCGTACTTCGACAACATCGCGATGGAAGCAGCGTGAGCGACCGGAAGGACATGGCGCTGATCGCCGAACTCGTTCCGAAAGGCTCCCGCGTGCTCGACCTGGGCTGTGGCGACGGCGAGTTCCTCGCGTTCCTGCGCGACCAACGGCAATGCACCGGCTACGGCATCGAGATCGCCGACGCCAACGTGCTGGCCTGCACGCAGCGCGGTGTGAACGTGATCCAGCTCAATCTCGAAGAGGGGCTGGCCCTCTTCGAAGACCAGAGCTTCGACGTGGTGCTGCAACTCGACACGCTGCAGCACCTGCGCAACACCGAGAAGATGCTGCGCGAAACCGCGCGCGTGGGCCGTACCGGCATCGTCAGCTTCCCGAACTTCGCGCACTGGCCAAATCGGCTGCATGTGATCAAGGGGCGCATGCCCATCACCAAAGTGTTGCCCTACCAGTGGTACGACACGCCGAACATCCGCGTCGCCACCTTCGCCGACTTCGAGGTGCTGGCGCGCCGCGACGGCCTGCGCATCCTCGACGCGTTCGGCATCGAGAGCGGTTCACCGGTGCGCCGCTGGCCGAACCTGCGCGCCAGTGTGGCGGTGTTCAGGTTCGAGCGCGGCGCCGCCTGACAACCTTCTCTTGCGAGCGAGCGAGCGCGGGCGGGCCAAGCCGTAGCGGCTACTGAGCGTCCTTGTCGCGCCCGAGCAGCGCCTCTTTCAGCGCCCGGTCGGCCGGCGACGCGCCGACCCAGATGCCCAGCACCACGTTGAAGAACTCGGCGTTGCCCACAGGCTCGCCTTGTGCCTGGCCCTGGATGTAGAACTGCGTGCCCTTGCCGGGGATGAAGTCCATCGCGAATGTGTCGCCGGTGGCCAGCTTGTTGCGGGCCGAGAAGATCTCGATCAGCCGGGTGGTCGCCACGGTTTGGCGCAGCATCACGTCGGTCGCCGTGTTGTCGGCCATGCCTTTCATGAAGAGGCGGCCGAGGTCGGTGCCGGGCAGGTCGCGCAGCGCGGTGAACTGCAGCCGCTTTGCACCGGGCAGCGCCAGCAACTCCTCCGCCGTCGCCACCTTCTTCG
The DNA here is from genome assembly GCA_025350965.1 of Rhizobacter sp. Taxonomy (GTDB): domain Bacteria; phylum Pseudomonadota; class Gammaproteobacteria; order Burkholderiales; family Burkholderiaceae_C; genus LMDS01. The sequence goes on along the minus strand of JANXWV010000065.1, from coordinate 53,468 downwards.
GTGTGTACAGCGCCATGTCGTAGACCTTGAAGATCGCCTTGAAGCGCGTGCCTGCGCCGTTCAGCAGCAAGCGCGTGCCTTGCACCTGCGCGGCCGGCTCGAAACGGGTTGCGGTGGGCGCCGCCACGCTGGCGGCACTGGCGCAGAACGCGGTCAGCGCAACGAGCGCAATCAGCGCGGCGGCGGCGTTGCGCAGGAGGGCCGGCGCGGTCGGCGCGGTCGGCGCCCAAGTGGGTTGCTGCATGATTTGTCTCTTCCGTTTTTGGCGTTGGTCACGCGTCGGCGCGGCTTCCGAATTTGCCACAAGGCCGCACGTGCAGCGCGCCCTGCGGCGCCGCGCCCGGCACGAAACCGGCGTTGCCGGTACCCTTAGCGCCCAACGTCTCGGAACTGGAACAAACATGTCGTCTGCGTCACGCCCACTCGCCTCCCTCGCCCTCGCCGCCGTTTGTGCTGCGTTCACTGCCGGCAGCACGTTCGCGGCCGCGCCGCAGGTCAAGACCCAGGCGCCGGGCTACTACCGGGTCATGCTCGGCGACTTCGAGATCACCGCACTGTCCGACGGCACGGTGCAACTGCCGGTCGACAAGTTGCTCACCAACACCCGCCCGGGGCAGGTCGACAAGGCGCTGAAGCACGACTTCCTGAAGGCGCCGCTCGACACGTCGGTCAATGGCTACCTCGTGAACACCGGCTCGAAACTGGTGCTGATCGACACCGGCGCGGCCAGCCTGTTCGGCCCGACGCTGGGCAACCTGCTCGCCAACCTGAAGGCGGCCGGCTACCAGCCCGAGCAGGTCGACGAGATCTACATCACCCACATGCATGCCGACCACGTGGGCGGCCTGATGGCCGGCGACAAGCTGGCATTCCCGAACGCCACCGTGCGGGCCGATCGGCACGACGCCGACTTCTGGCTCAGCAAGGAAAACCTCGACAAGGCGCCCGCCGATGCGAAGGGCTTCTTCCAGGGCGCGATGGCGTCGCTGAACCCGTACGTGGCGGCGGGCAAGTTCAAGCCCTTCGATGGCAACACCGACCTCGTGCCCGGGATCAAGGCCATGGCCGCGCGCGGCCACACCCCGGGCCACAGCACGTACCTCGTCGAGAGCCAAGGCCAGAAGCTGGTGCTCTGGGGCGACCTGATGCACGTGGCGGCGGTGCAGTTCGCGCAGCCCTCGGTCACGATCCAGTTCGACACCGACAGCAAGGCGGCAGCCGCGCAGCGCAAGCTCGCATACGCCGATGCGGCGAAGCAGGGTTATATGGTGGGCTCGGCCCACCTGTCGTTCCCCGGCCTGGGCCACCTGCGCCGTGACGGCGCCGGCTATGTCTGGGTGCCGGTCAACTACAACGGCCTGAAGTAGGCATGGTCACCACGGGCGTCACCACAGACGCCGTGGCTCAGGCGGCCGACTCGGGCTTCACCGGGGCATCGAGGCCCGCGCCGAGGCCGGCCAGGTAAGCGTCGAGCGCGTGCGTGCCGACCTTGACCAGATCGAACCCACGCGGCGCGAGCACCCAGTTGTGGATCAGGCCGTCGATCAGTGCGTGCAGGCCGATCGCGGCGGCGCGCGTTGGCGTGCGCTTGCCGATCTGGCCGCGCCGGCGCGCCTGCCGCAGGTCGCCTTCGACGTCGGCCACGCAGGCGTCGCGGCCGCTGATGTGGCGTTCGCGGAGCAGCCCCAGTTCGCCGGCGTATTCGACCTTGTGTGCTGCGATGCTGAACACGCGTTGTGTCTGTGCGTTGCAGGCCACCTCTCGCAAGGCGCGGACGAGCATTGCGCGAATGTGTTTCAGCGGCTCGCCAGGGTCGGCCTCCCGAAGGCCTTGAAGGCTTTCTTCCAGCGGCAGCTGAACGCGTTCCATCATGGCGTGGAACAACGCTGCCTTGTCTTCGAAGTGCCAGTAGATGGCGCCACGCGTCAGGCCCGCAGCTTGCGCGATCTGCTGCAGCGACGCGCCCGCCACGCCATGTTCCTCGAACACCCGTTCGGCGGTGTCGAGGATCATGCTGCGCGTGGCGCTGGCCTCTTCTTTCGTTTTGCGGACCATGGTCGGGCTGGCTTCCGTCGCGCTCGGTTCGAGCTGGTTCGAGTTTAACCCGAGTTGGCGAACATACATTCAAGGATGTATGTATACTGCACTGCAACATGGCTTGCGCCGATGCGCCGGCTCGACCAACAAGAGGTGTGGCATGGCACGATGGAACACATTGCTGGCTAAGCGGCCGGCACAACGCGTCGGCCAGGCGCTCGCCCTCGGGCTGACCCTGTCGCTGCTGGCGCTGGCCGGCTGCGGGCAGAAGCCCGCAGCCGGCGGCGCACCCGGCGGGCCACCGGGCGGCGCGCCGCCGCCGGCTCAGGTCGGCGTGGTCACGGTTGCGCCGCGCGAGGTGGGCCTGGCCACCGAATTGCCGGGCCGGCTGGAAGCCTCGCGCGTGGCGCAGGTGCGGGCGCGTGCGGCCGGCATCCTGCTGCAGCGTCTTTTCAAGGAGGGCAGCGACGTGAAGGCCGGCCAGCCGCTCTTCAAGATCGACTCGGCGCCGTACCTGGCCAGCGCCGCCAGCGCGCGCGCTGTGCAGGCGCGGGCCGAGGCCAACCTGACGCAGGCCGGCGCGCAGGCCGAGCGCTACAAGCCTCTGGTCGAGGCGAACGCCATCAGCAAGCAGGAGTACCTGGTTGCCGTGGCCGCACAGAAGACGGCCGAGGCCGACGTGGCGAGTGCCAGGGCCTCGGTGCAAACGGCGCAGATCAACCTCTCGTACGCATCGGTCACCTCGCCCATTTCAGGGCGCATCGGCCGCGCGCTGGTGACCGAAGGTGCGCTCGTCGGCCAGGGCGAGGCCACGCAGTTGGCGGTGGTGCAGCAGATCAACCCCATGTACGTGAACTTCACGCAAAGTACCACCGAGGTGCTGCGTCTTCGCAAGGCGGTCGAGGGCGGCCAGTTCAAGCGCGCGGGTGGCGATGGCGCCAGCGTTCGTGTCGTGCTCGAAGACGGCAGCGTCTACCCCCTGGCAGCGAAGCTCTTGTTCACCGACCTGACGGTCGACCCCAGCTCGGGCCAGATCACATTGCGCGCCGAGGTGCCGAACCCGAACGGCCTGCTGTTGCCCGGCATGTACGTGCGCGTGCGGCTGGAGCAGGCGCAGGCCGACGCCGGTATCGTGCTGCCGCAGCAGGCCGTCACGCGCGGCTCGACCGGCGACACGGTGATGGTGGTGGCGCCTGACGGCAAGGTCGCGCCGCGCCCCGTCAAGCTCGGTTCGTCGCTCGACGGCCAATGGGTCGTGCTCGACGGCCTGAAGGCCGGCGAGCAGGTCATGGTCGATGGCTTCCAGAAGCTGCGCGGCAATGCACCGGTGCAGGCGGTGCCGTGGTCGGTTGCGGGTTCGGCTGCGAGTTCCAGCGCACCTGCCAGCGGCGCTCGGCCGGCCGGCGCGTCGGCGCCAACGGCAGCGCAGCCCACGTCGGCCGCGTCGGCCCACTGAGGCGCACGCCATGGCCCAGTTCTTCATTGATCGGCCCATCTTCGCGTGGGTGATCGCGCTGTTCATCGTGGTGCTCGGCGGGGTTGCGGTCAAGCAGCTGCCGATCGCGCAGTACCCCACGGTGGCACCGCCCTCCATCCTGATCAGCGCGGTGTACCCGGGTGCCTCGGCGCAGACGCTCGAAGACACGGTGGTCAGCGTCATCGAGCAGGAAATGAACGGCTCGCCGGGGCTCGTCTACATGGAGTCGGTGAGCCAGGCGAACGGCTCGGGCTCGATCACGCTGACCTTCGAGAGTGGCACCGACGCGAGCCTGGCGCAAGTCGACGTGCAGAACCGCCTCTCACGCGCCACGCCGCGCCTGCCGGCGGCGGTGACGCAGCAGGGCGTGCGCGTGGACAAGGCACGCGCCAACTTCCTGCTCTTCACCATCCTGTCGAGCAACGACCCGAAGTTCGACGTGGTGGCCCTGGGCGACTACGCCTCGCGCACCGTGCTGCCCGAGCTCCAGCGCATTCCCGGCGTCGGGCAGGCGCAGCTCTTCGGCACCGAGCGCGCCATGCGCATCTGGGTCGACCCTGCCAAGCTGCTGGGCTACAAGCTCACGCCGAACGACGTGAACACGGCCATCCGGGCGCAGAACGCGCAGGTCTCGTCCGGCACCATCGGCGACCTGCCGAACGTGCCGGGCCAGGGTATCTTCGCGACGGTGGTGGTGCCGGGTCAGCTCACGAGCGTCGAGCAGTTCGGCAACATTGTGCTGCGGGCCGCCACCGACGGCGGGACCGTGCGGCTGCGTGACGTGGCCCGGGTCGAGCTCGGCGCGCAAAGCTACGGCACGTCGATCCGCTTGAACGGCAAGCCCTCCACCGGCATCGGCGTGCAGCTCTCGCCCACCGGCAATGCGCTGGCCACGGCCACAGCCATTCGCACTCGCATGGAAGAGCTGCAGCGCTACTTCCCGCCGAACGTCAAGTACGACATCCCGTTCGATGCCTCGAAGTTCGTCAAGATCTCGATCAGCCAGGTCGTGGAGACGCTGATCGAGGCCGTGATCCTGGTGTTCCTGGTGATGTACCTGTTCCTGCAGAACCTGCGCTACACGCTGATCCCGACCATCGTGGTGCCGGTGGCACTGCTCGGTGCGTTCGCGGCCATGTTCCTGTTCGACTACTCCATCAACGTGCTCACCATGTTCGCGATGGTGCTGGCGGTGGGCATTCTGGTCGACGACGCGATCGTCGTGATCGAGAACGTCGAACGCATCATGAGCGAGGAAGGCCTGAGCCCGCGCGACGCCACCAAGAAGGCGATGGGGCAGATCTCGGCGGCGCTGATTGGCATCACGGTCACGCTGGTCTCGGTGTTCCTGCCGATGGCGTTCTTCGCCGGCTCGGTGGGCAGCATCTACCGCCAGTTCTCGCTCGTGATGGTGAGTTCGATGCTGTTCTCGGTGTTCCTCGCGCTGAGCCTCACGCCAGCCTTGTGCGCCACGTTCCTGAAGCCGGTCGAGGCCGGGCACAAGCACGAAAAGAAGGGCTTCTTCGGCTGGTTCAACCGCGGCTTCCTGGCCACCACGCACGGCTATGAAGGGGTGGTCGCGAAGATGCTGGTGCGCACCGGGCGCTTCCTGCTGCTGTTCGGGGCCATCGTGGGCATCGTGGCGCTGCTGTTCACGCGACTGCCCGCGTCGTTCCTGCCGAACGAAGACCAGGGCTACATCATCGCCAACGTGCAGTTGCCGCCGGGCGCCACGCAGGAGCGCACGCTCGCGGTGATGCAGCAGGCCGAGGGCTTCCTGCTCAAGCAGCCCGAGGTCGACAAGATGGTCAGCGTGCTCGGCTTCAGCTTCTCGGGCAACGGCCAGAACGCGGCCCTGGCGTTCATACCGCTCAAGCCGTGGGACGAACGCAAGGGCCAGCAGCACTCTGCGCAGGCGCTGGCCGGGCGCACCTTTGGCGCGCTGATGGGTGTGCGCGATGCGTTCATCTTCGCGCTCAGCCCACCGGCGATCCAGGAGCTGGGCAACGCCACCGGCTTCACCTTCCGCCTGCAGGATCGGGGCAGCAACGGCCACGCTGCGTTGCTGGCGGCGCGCAACCAGATGCTCGGCATGGCGTCGCAGAGCAAAGTGCTTGCGGGCGTGCGGCCCGACGGCCTCGAAGACGCACCGCAGCTGCAAGTCGACATCGACCGTGACCGGGCCGCCGCGCTGGGCGTGTCGTTCGACGCCGTCAACAGCGTGCTCTCCACCTCGCTCGGCTCGACTTACGTCAACGACTTCCCGAACGCCGGCCGGCTGCAGCGCGTGGTGGTGCAGGCCGACGCGCCGAGCCGCATGCAAGGCGAGGACCTGCTGAAACTCAACGTGGTCAACAGCGCGGGCCAGACGGTGCCGCTCTCGGCGATGGCCACGATGAAGTGGGTCACGGGGCCGATGCAAACCGTGCGCTACAACGGCTACCCGACGATGCGCCTGTCCGGCGACGCCGCACCCGGCTTCAGCACCGGCGACGCCATGACCGAGATGGAAGCGCTCGCGACCAAGCTGCCACCGGGCTTCGGCTTCGAGTGGACCGGCCAGTCGCGCGAGGAGCGGCTGTCGGGCTCGACCGCCACCATCCTCATCGCGTTCTCGCTGCTCGCCGTGTTCCTGTGCCTGTCGGCGCTGTACGAGAGCTGGTCGATCCCCTTCGCGGTGCTGCTGGCGGTGCCGCTGGGCGTGCTCGGTGCCGTGCTCGGAGTGACCTTGCGCGGCATGCCGAACGACGTGTTCTTCAAGGTCGGCCTGATCACCGTGATCGGCCTGTCGGCGAAGAACGCGATCCTGATCATCGAGTTCGCCAAAGACCTGGTCGCCGAAGGCATGGGCCTCGTCGAGGCCACGCTGAAGGCAGTGCACCTGCGCTTTCGGCCGATCCTGATGACCTCGGTCGCGTTCATGCTGGGCGTGTTGCCGCTGGCCATTTCCAGCGGTGCGGGTTCGGCCAGCCAGCGCGCCATCGGCACCGGTGTGCTCGGCGGCATGATCACCGCCACCGTGCTGGCGGTGTTCTTCGTGCCGGTGTTCTTCGTCGTGGTGAGCACGCTGTTCAAGGGCCGCAAGCGCCGGGGCGACCCGCCTGCCGCCGGCCCGGCCATGGCTCGGGAGGGTGACCATGCTTGAGCGTTCTATAACGGTCCTGTCGGGGCTCCCTGCCGTCGCTGCGGCCTTGTTGCTCGGCGGCTGCATGAGTTTCATTCCCACCTACGAGCGGCCTGCTTCGCCGGTGGCGGGCACCTACCCGGCCGAGTTGCTGCCCGCCGGCAGCGGCGCTGCCGCAGCGGCTGACCTCGAGTGGCAGCGCTTCTTCGTCGATGCGCGGCTGAAGCGCCTGATCGACGTGGCGCTCGCCAACAACCGCGACCTGCGCGTGGCTGTGCTCAACATCGAGCAGTACCGCGCGCAGTACCAGATCAAGCGTGCCGACGAGCTGCCGGGTCTCGGTGCCGGCCTGACCGCACAGCGCCAGGCGAACGGCAGCGGCGGTCTCGGTAACAGCTATGCGGTGGGCTTGCAGGTCAGCAGTTACGAGCTCGACCTGTTCGGCCGCGTGCGCAGCCTGAGCCAGGCGGCCCTGGCGCAATACCTCGCCACGGCCGAGACGCGCAAGGCGGTGCAGATCTCGCTGATCGCGTCGGTGGCCGGTGCGCACGTCAACCTGCTGGCCGACGACGAGTTGCTGCGCGTGACTAACGATGCGCTCAAGACGCGCGAGGAGTCGCTGCGCCTGACCAAGCTGAAGTTCGACAACGGAGCCGCTTCCGAGCTGGACTACCGGCAGGCCGAGCAGCTGCTCGAAGGGGCGCGCGCCACGCTCGCGCAGACCCAGCGTCAGCGCCTGCTCGACGAGAACGCGCTGGTGCAGCTGATCGGCCAGGCGCTGCCCGTCGATCTGCCCGCTGCCGTCGCGCTCACGACCGCGCAGGTCGAAGGCGACTTGCCTGCGGGCCTGCCGTCGGAGCTGCTCACGCGCCGGCCCGATGTGCGCTCGGCCGAGCAGCTGCTGATGGCGTCGAACGCCAACATCGGCGCGGCGCGGGCGGCCTTCTTCCCGCGCATCTCGCTGACCGCCAACGCCGGCACCGCCAGCGGCGAACTCGGCAACCTGTTCAAGAGCGGCACCTTCGCCATCACTGGCACTGCGCAGTTGCTGCAGCCGATCTTCGACGCGGGCCGCAACCGGGCCAACCTCGACGTGGCTCTTGTGAACCGCGACGTTGCCGTGGCGCAGTACGAGCGAGCAATCCAGACGGCGTTCCGCGAGGTGTCCGACGCGCTCGCCGGCCGCGCCACGCTGGGCGAGCAGTTGCGTGCGCAGACGGCGCAGGCGAACGCTGCCGAGGTCAGCTTCCGGCTCGCCGACCTGCGCTACCGCAACGGCGCGGCCAGCTTCCTCGACGTGCTCGATGCGCAGCGCAACGTGTTCACCGCACAGCAGGCGCTGGTGCAGGTGCGCGCACTGCAGGCCCAGAACCTGGTCACGCTGTACAAGGTTCTCGGCGGCGGCTGGAAAGACGCTGCCGCGTCGTAGCGCCAACGCACCGGCCGCGCGGGCGTCAGAGCCGCTCGACGCGCCCGCTCTTCGCCGAGGCGAACAGTGCATCGATGACGCGCAGGCCGGCGGCAGCTTCGTCGAGCCCCGCGGCGCTGGGAGCCTCATGCCGCACGGCGTGCGAGAAGGCTTCGCACTGCAGCTGGTACTGGTCGGCGGCGGGCACCGATATGGTCTCCAGCGCGGTGCTGCCGGCGCGCTGGATCGTATAGCGGCAGGCTTCGGCTTCGGGTGCGTTGAACGGCACGTCGATCTCGATGCGGCCGGTCGTGCCGACGAGTTGCGCGCGCTGATAGCGCACGCTCTGCGTCGACACGCTGAACGCGAGCTGCGCGCCGCCGGCAAAGCCGAGCAGGCCGCTCGTCAGCCGGTCGGTGCCGAAGGCGGGGTCGGTGTCGATCAAGGCCACCGCCTGTTCGGGCTCGGCCTCGAAAAACCAGCGTCCGGCGGTGATGGCGTAGCAGCCGATGTCGTAGAGCGCGCCGCCGCCGAGTGCGGCCTGGTTGCGGATGTTCGCCACGTCGTCGTTGAAGTAGCTGAACGGCACCTGCATGAAGCGCAGGCTGCCGATGTCGCCGGCGCGGATGTGTGCGCGCACCGCTTGCCACTGCGGGTGGTGGCGCACCATGAAGGCCTCGCGGATGTGCACCTTGTCGGCATAGGGCCGCAGCACCTCGAGCTCGGCCGCGTGCAACGCGAACGGCTTCTCGCACAGCACGTGCTTGCCGGCGCGCACGGCGGCGAGCGTGAGCGGCACGTGCATCGGGTTGGGGAGCGGGTTGTAGATCGCCTCGATGGTCGGGTCGTCGATCAGCGCTTCGTAGGAGCCGTGCGCGGTGGCAATGCCGAGCGCATCGGCGGCGCCACGTGCGGTGGCTGGCGTGCGCGACGCGATGGCAGCCACCTCATGCGCGGCGCTCTTGCGCAACGCCGGTACGACCTTCTGCATGGCGATGCGGGCAGTGGACAGGATGCCCCAGCGAACGGGTGTCATCGTGCAGTCTCCAAGGGGGTGGTGTGTAGATCGATTGTTCCTCAGGGCTCGATGGTTCTGGAGTGCTCACCCTAAGAAAGTGCTGCGATGGACCGGGCATTGGGTATCGCTCCCTAGGGTTGAACACCGACACTCGCAACCAGGCTGAAACGGCCCCACCGAACTTCATCAACACCAAGGACTTGACCATGACCACTTCCCTCAACAGCGTGACCCTGGCGACCATCGAGAACTACCGCCACGCCGCCAACCAGGCCGCGCGCGCTTATCAGCTCGGCAGCCAGCGCCTGATCCACGCGCTGAACGGCAGCCTGGAGAAGAACGTCGACGGCCGCATCCACAGCGTGGCACCGCAACTCGGCAACAGCATCGTCTCGGCCCGCGGCCGCGTCACCGAGATCGTCGTCAAGGGCATCAACGAAGTGACCAAGCGCACCGAACAGGCGGTTGACATGGGCTCGGACAACGCCGCAGCGCAAGTCAAGAAGGTCACGAAGCTGGTCGGCGGCATCGACAACAGCACCGTCGCGCAAGGCCTGGCCGCGGTGGCTCGCCTGAGCCTGCCAGTCGCCAAGGTCGGCCTGACCGTGTCGAGCAAGCTGGCCGAAGGTGCTTCCGCGCTGACGAGCGCCGTGCAAGCGAAGAAGACCGTGAAGTCGGCGGTCGACAGCACGGTGACCACCGTGGCCCGCACCGCCACGCGCGCCAAGCGCACGATCGCCGCCGCCTCGAGCAAGGCCGTCAAGACGGTGAAGGCCACCGCCGCCGAGCCGAAGAAGGCCGCCGTGCGCGCGAAGCGCAAGCTGTCCTGAGCGAACCGCTCTGCAGGCCCGGCGAAGGGGCTCGGCGCGATGCGCCGAGCCCCTTCGCCGCATTCGTCATGGGGTCGGACAGGCACAGCGGACAATCGCGGCGATGAAAGCCCCCAAGCGCCTGCAAACCCTGATCGACGAAGGCCTGATCGACAGCGTCTTGCGTCAGTTGATGAGCGGCAAGGAGGCCATGGTGTTCGTGGTGCGCTGCGGCGACGAGACCCGTTGCGCCAAGGTCTACAAGGACGCCACCGAACGCAGCTTCCGCCAGGCGGTCGACTACACCGAGAACCGCAAGGTCAAGAACAGCCGCCAGGCCCGCGCGATGGCCAAGGGCACGCGCTTCGGGCGCGAGGCCACCGAGGCTGCGTGGCAAAGCGCAGAGGTCGATGCGCTGTACCGCCTGGCCGGTGCGGGCGTGCGGGTGCCCAAGCCGTACAACTTCTTCGAGGGCGTTCTCTTGATGGAACTGGTGGTCGACGCCGACGGTGCGGCAGCCCCGCGACTGAACGACGTGGCGTTCACCGCCAGCGAGGCGCGCAGCCACCATGCGAGCCTGATCCGCGAGGTCGTGCGCATGTTGTGCGCCGGCGTGGTGCACGGCGACCTGTCGGAGTTCAACATTTTGCTGGCAGCCGACGGCCCCGTCATCATCGACTTGCCGCAGGCCATCGACGCGGCGGGCAACAACCATGCGAAGCGCATGCTGCTGCGCGATGTGGAGAACCTGCGTCACTTCTTCGGCCGCACCGCGCCCGAACTGCTGGCCACCGACTTCGGCCACGAGATCTGGAGCCTGTACGAGACCGGCGCGTTGGCGCCCGATGTGCCGCTGACCGGGCAGTTCGTGCACCGCGCCGGCCCGGTGGACACCGGCAGCGTGATGCGCGAGATCGATGACGCCCGCCTGGAAGATGCCGAGCGGCGCCTGCGCATGCAACAGTCGCGTTGAGTGGCCGCTGAGGCGTGGGCCTCAGTTCAAGCGCGCCAAGCTCAGCTGCTCCGGATGACGGCGATGTGTTCGGTGCCGCTCTCGGGCAGCCACACCTCGCCCGGGCGGCCGAGGATCTGGCGCACGCTGGCTGCTTCGCGGGGCGAGCCGAAGCGCTCGAAGCGTTCGGTGGCGGGGTCGAAGCGGAACACGGTGTTGCCGCCGAAGTCGCTCACCCAGACCTTGTCGCGCTCGTCCACGTAGACCGCGTAAGGGCGCGGGCTGTCGCCCGGCAGCCGCCAGGCGCGCCACGACCCCTTTTCGCCGGCCTTGGCTGCAGGGTCATGCACCGACAGGTTGCCGCTGAGCCATTCACTGACCCAGATGCGGCCCCGGCTATCGCTCCAGACGCGGCGCGCGCCCTGGTTCTTCGTCGGCGGCTCGACGACCACCGACTCGCCGCTGCGCCGGTCGATGCGCGCAATGAATGAACCCGCCAGCGAACACCACCACACGTCGCCCGACGGCGTGGTGCAGATGCCATAAGGCCCGCGCCCGCGCGGCGCGTCTTTCAGCGTGACCGCGCCGGTCTTGATCGCGAGCCTGCCGACCACGCCGCTCTGGCCGGTGAACCAGAGGTCGCCGTCGTGGTCGAAGGTCGCGGTGTTGAGGTTGGCGTAGGGCGCAACGGCGGGCAGCGGGAAGGCCCGCACCGCGCGCTCCGGCCAGCCCACGCGAACGATGGCACTCAGGCCGCCGTCGGTCACCCACGCGGCCTTGTCCGGCCCCGCGATCACGCCGTGCGGCGCCGAGCCGGCCCCGAGCGCGACGAGCTCGGTGCGGCCGCTGGCCGGGTCGAACCAGCCGAGGTGGCCGCTGCGCTGGGCGGTGAACCAGACGCCACCATCGGGCGCGGGGGCCACGTCATGAATGCCGGTGCGCTGCGGTGTGTTCAGTGACCAGGCCTGCAGGGCCGCCGCCCGTGCGAGGCCGGGCAGCGCGAGCGCACCGAGGGCGAGCGGCGTTGCCAGCAGGCGCAAAGCGTGACGTCGTGACGTGGTTCGCATGCGTTGCTCCTGCGCTCGGGCCCGTCGTCAGTCACCCGTAGTTCGCGATCCACTCCAGGCCTTGCGCGTGGGCGGCGGCGATGGCGGCTTCGGCGCTCATGTGCTCACCGCGCGCGACGGCGATTTCGCGCGGGCGGGTGGGCCAGACCTGCTTGCACAGCGTCAAGGTCGGGGCGAAACGACCACTGTCCACCGCGCGTGCCGAGCAGGTGAGCTCGTAGTCCTTGTGGCGAAAGATCTGGGTGGCGTCCATGGCCCCTTCCGGCAAGGAAAATCAGAGTATGCACGCTGCCAGTGACCGCGCGCGTCAGCGCGCTGCAACAGGGCCCAGGGCGTCGAATGCGGCCAATTTCTTGGCACGCCAGGCGTCGATCGCGAGGGCGATCTCGTCGGTGTCGAAGATGGCGCTTTGCAGCAAGGTCATTTGCGCCAGGCTCGCGGCCGTGCCGTGATCGCGTGCGTGGTTCAGCGCCAGCTTGCTGCCGGCCACGGCCAGGGGTGACTTGGCCGCGATGCTGCGCGCCAGGCTCATCGCATGCGCCAGCGTGGCGGCGGCATCCGGCCGCACCGCGTTCACCAGCCCGACCTGCAGGGCGCGCTCGGCGCCGACCCGCTCACCGGTGTAGGCCATCTCGCGCGCCACGCCCGGCGGCACGATCTTCGCCAGGCGCTGCAGCACACCCAGGTCGGCCATCATGCCGATGTGCACCTCTTGCACCGTGAAGAAGGCATCGGCGCTGCACACGCGAATGTCGCACGCGGTGGCCAGGTCGAGCGCACCGCCGATGCAGCCGCCCTGCACCGCGCAGATGACAGGAATGCGCACCTCGTCGAGCGCGCTGAAGCAGTCGATCAGGCGGCGCAATTGCTCCTGGAAGCCGAGGCGGGCGCGCGCCGTGCCGGTGACGAGGAACGCGTCGTCGGTGCCGAACACGTCAAGCGCCATGCCGGCGCTGAAGTGCTTGCCGGTGGACGACACCACCAGCACGCGCGCCTCACCGCCGTCGGCGGTGGCACGCACGGCGTCGCGCAGCAGCGGAAAGAACGGCAGCGCCATCGTGTTCAGGCGCTCCGGCCGGTTCAGCTGCAGGTGGGCGATGCCGGCATCGGTGCTGATCTGGAAGAAGTCGTTGCTCATGGCGGGCCGGGTTGGTGGCGGATCGAGTGCCGTTATTTGGCCACGCTGAAGGCCACCGCAGGCGAAGTCAGCAGCACCTGGTCGGGGGCCGTGTTGTCAATGAACTCGACCCGCGCGCTGTAGCTGCCTGCGGGGGGCTGCAGCCAGGTTTCGGTGAACCCGTTGACGAGGTCGATCACCTCGTCGCGACCACCGTCCGGTTTGATGCGAAGGCGGAAGTGGCCGCTGCCCTTTTCCGACAGGGCGGTGTTCGAGACGTTGAAGCCCGACACATGGAACGCGATGCGCAGCGGCGCCGTCAACGCGGCGCCCGGTGCGGGCTGCAGGATCGCCACCGACTTGCTGATCAGGCTCTTCGGGTCGACGGCCTCGTTCTTCTTCGTGACCGTCACAGTGATGGGCTTGCTGTAGACGAAGTTCGGAATGTGCTTGTCATCGGCCAGCACGAGGCGCAGGGTGTACTTGCCGGGCGGGAAGGCCAGCACCGATTCCATCTGCCCCTTGCCGAAGTGGATGTACTGGTCGTTGAACGGCAGCGGCTGGCTGAAGTCCATCGGCAGTTCGCGATTCACCAGCAGGTGGTGGTGGCCCGTCTTGCCCACGGGCTTGACGATGGGTGCGAGGCCCATGCCGGTCAGGCCGAACTTGACCAGAAACGGCGTTTCGATGGTGGCGCCGTCTTTCAGGTTGCTGAAGTAGGCCTCCTTTGCCAGACGCGGTGCCGGCACCACCCACGGATGCAGCGTCTCGGCCGCGCGGGCTGGCGGCGCGAAGGCGCCAATGCTGAAGGCAAGTGCCACCCAGAGTGCGGCGGACCGGACGACGGTGATCAGGTGGCGGATGGGCATCGGGGTTGCACGCAAAGAAGTAACTAAAAGTGAAGCGCGCAGAGTATAGAAGCGGCGCTCGCGGGTTACTCCCGTTCAACCAAGGGTGGCGCGGCCCCGGTCCTACACTTGCGGAACTTCCGCACGAAGGACACGACCATGAACGCACGAGACCCGAACCTGCCCCTTCAGCCCGACGAGGGCAACGCCATCAAAGCCTTCACCGATCGCCTGTGGGATGCAGAGATCGTGCCGGCCATCACGCACTACATCTCCATCCCCGCAAAGAGCCCGATGTTCGACGCCGACTGGGCCGCCAACGGCCACATCGAGCGCGTGATCACCGACGCCGCGCGCTGGGTCGAGAGCAAGCGCGTGGCCGGCATCAAGCTCGAAGTGGTGCGGATCGCAGGCCGCACGCCGGTCATCTTCTTCGAGGTGCCGGCCACCAAGGCCGGCGGCAACGAGGCGGGTGCGCCCACCATCTGCCTGTACGGGCACCTCGACAAGCAACCCGAGTTCAACGGGTGGCGCAACGACCTCGGCCCCTGGACGCCGAAGTACGTTGACGGCCTGCTCTACGGACGCGGCAGCGCCGACGACGGCTACGCCGTGTATGCGTCGCTCGCCGCCATCATGGCGCTCGACGCGCAAGGCATTCCGCGGCCGCGCTGCGTCGGCATCATCGAGAGCTGCGAAGAGAGCGGCTCGTTCGACCTGCCCGCCTACATCGACGTGCTCAAAGCCCGCCTGGGCAACGTGAGCCTGGTGGTCTGCCTGGACAGCGGCGCCGGCAACTACGAGCAGCTCTGGCTCACCACCAATCTGCGCGGCATGGTCAGCGGCGTGCTCAAGGTCGAGGTGCTGACCGAAGGCGTGCACTCGGGCGATTCGAGCGGTCTGGTGCCGTCGACCTTTCGCATCCTGCGCCAGGTGCTCGACCGGCTCGAAGACAGCGCCACCGGCGAGTTGCTGCCGCAGAGCTTTCACTGCGCCATTCCGGCCGACCGCATCGAGCAGGCCAAGGCTGCCGCGCAGACGCTCGGAGACGAGGTCTGGAAGCGCTTCCCGTGGGCCTGCGGCGCCGATGGCGGGCCGGTGCTGCCCACCACGACCGACCCGGTGCAAGCGCTGCTCAACCGCACCTGGAAGCCGACGCTCAGCGTGACGGGCGCCGAAGGCTTCCCCGAGTTGAAGAATGCCGGCAACGTGCTGCGGCCCTACACCGCATTCAAGCTCGGCCTGCGCCTGCCGCCGCTGATCGACGGCAACGAGGCCGCCGCCCGACTCAAGGCCTTGCTCGAAGACAACGCGCCTTACAACGCGAAGGTCACGTTCGCATCCGATGGCCGTGCCGGCGCCCAAGGTGCCACCGGCTGGAATGCGCCGGCGCTGGCGCCGTGGCTCGATCAGGCGCTCAACACCGCATCACAAGCGCACTTCGGCGCGCCCTGCGGCCACATTGGCCAGGGTGGCACGATCCCGCTCATGAGCATGCTGCAAAAGGGCTTCCCGGCCGCGCAGATGATGGTCTGCGGCGTGCTGGGCCCGAAGAGCAACGCCCACGGGCCGAACGAGTTCCTGCACGTGCCTTACGCCAAGAAGCTCACTGCTGCGGTGGCGCAGGTGATGGCAGCGTGCCCTTGATCGCGTTGCCGTGGTTCGATTTGCGCAGAGCGCGATCAGCCGCGTGCTGCGCCCGGCAGATGGCCACGAACCGCTCGGCGTCGAAGTCTGCAAGCGCTGCCGCGTGCTGCGCGAGCGCCGCGTTCGCGAGGTTGCGTACCCGCCGGTAAGCGTGGCCGAAGCCGTCGCGCTCCCAGAGCTGGAAGTCGATCAGCGTGCGGCGCAATTCGACATGATCGACACGCAGCATTGCACCTGTGCCTGCAAGCCAGGTCTGCAGCAAAGTGTTCACCTCGCGTTCGGTTTGCGGCGGGCCCATTGGCAGGCAGCGCGCCGCCAGCACCAGCACCACCTGCAGGTCACTGGTTCCGAGTGCGCCGAGCGTGACGCCTTGTTTCGGCGCCAACCGTTCGAGTGCTGTCATCGTCGCGTCCATGGCCACCGCTCCTGTTTCGAGCCGGGCATCGTACGCGCCACCCGCGCTTCAGGTGCTGGCGGCGTGCCCGTGAGGCCGCAACGCGGGCTGCGCGCTGCACGGCTGCATGCCGCGACTTGCATGGGCATCGAACCGCTCGCGCAGGTCAATCAGGCCGCGCCGCACCCAGCTCTTGACGCTGCCCACCGGGCGGCCCATGCGCTGCGCGATCTCGGCATGGCTGAGGCCTTCGCAGTAAGCCAGCACCAGGCTGTGGCGCTGTGGCGCGCTGAGGCTGCCCAGGCAAGTGGAAAGCAATGCAGCGTCTGATGCCGCGCTGCACGCCTCATGCGGCCCCGGTCGCCCACAGGCCATGCCGTCATACGGGCCGTCAGCCGCGTCGTCGGTCGCGCCCGACCAAGCGGCTTGGGGTCGCCGCTGGCGCAGCCGCATGCTGTCGATGGCACGGTTGCGAGCCACACTGACCAGCCACGCCAATGCGTCGCCACGGACTTGCCGGTACTGGCCGGCCAGGTGCCACACCGACACGTACACGTCCTGCAGCACCTCTTCGGCTTCACCGCGGTGCGTGTTCACGCGCAGCACCACGCCGAGCAACCGCGCGCTTGTCAACTCGTAGATCTGCTTGAATGCTGCGCGGTTGCCGTTGCCGACCGCGATCAACAAGTTGCGGATGTCGACCGCCACCGGTTCAACGGGTGCGGCTTCGACGGGCCGGATGGCAATGGAAGGGCGAGGCTGCGTGTACACACAACGAGTGTTACCAATCGCAATCGGCCTGCATCGCCGAGAACGCCGCGATGTGGTGTCGTCGTTGTCCTACCGGGTTGTGGGGCCGGCTTCTCAGGCGGCCAGGCCGAGCATCGACCGTGCCAGCGACTCGGCCACTTCGATGCCGTCGACCCCGGCCGACATGATGCCGCCCGCATAGCCCGCGCCTTCACCAGCGGGGTACAGGCCGCGCACGTTCAGGCTCTGGTGATCGCGCCCCCGCGTGATGCGCAGCGGTGATGAGGTGCGTGTCTCCACGCCCGTCAGCACCGCATCAACCATGCTGAAGCCCTTGATCTGGCGCTCGAACGCGGGCAGCGCTTCGCGTATCGCATCGATGGCGTAGCCGGGCAGCGTACTGTGGCCGCGCTGGCCCAGGTCGGTGAGTTGCACGCCGGGTTGGTACGAAGGCTCCACGCCACCGAGAACCGCCGAACGCTGGCCCTTCATGAAGTCACCAACCAGCTGCGCGGGTGCGGCGTAACTGCCGCCGCCGAGCTCGAATGCGCGCGACTCCCAGAAGCGCTGGAAGGCGATCCCGTCGAGCGGGTGGACCACGTCAGAGCGCATGTCAGACCGCACGCCATCGGTGAGCCCGTCTTGCCGATAGTCCTGCGGCGTGATGCCCACTACGATACCGGCATTCGCGTTGCGTTCGTTGCGCGAGTACTGGCTCATGCCGTTCGTCACCACGCGGCCCGGCTCGGACGTGGCGGCCACCACGGTGCCGCCGGGGCACATGCAAAAGCTGTAGACCGAGCGACCACCTCTGCAGTGGTGCACGAGCTTGTAGTCGGCCGCCCCGAGGACCGGGTGGCCGGCGCTGGCCCCGAAGCGCGCCGCGTCGACGATGGACTGAGGGTGCTCGATGCGAAAGCCCAGCGAGAACGGCTTCGCCTCCATGAACACGCCGCGCTCGTGCAGCATTGCGAAGGTGTCGCGCGCGCTGTGGCCGAGGGCGATGACGACATGCTCGGCCGTGAGCTGCTCTCGGTCGTTCAACGTCACGCCGCGCACTGAGCCGCCCTCGATCAACACGTCGGTCACGCGCTGGCCGAAGCGCACCTCACCGCCCAGTGACTCGATCTCGGCGCGCATCTTCTCGACCACCCCGACGAGGCGGAAGGTGCCGATGTGCGGCTTGGCGATGAACAAAATTTCTTCGGGCGCGCCGGCCTTCACGAACTCGGACAAGACCTTGCGCGTCAGGTGGCGCGGGTCGCTGATCTGGCTCCACAGCTTCCCGTCCGAGAACGTGCCGGCGCCGCCCTCGCCAAACTGCACGTTCGACTCCGGGTGCAACACGCTCTTGCGCCACAGGTCCCAGGTGTCTTTGGTGCGCTCGCGCACCGCCTTGCCGCGCTCCAGCACGATGGGCCTGAGCCCCATCTGCGCGAGCACCAGCGAGGCGAAAATACCGCAGGGCCCGAAGCCCACAACGACTGGGCGCGGGCGTTGCTGCGCTGCAAAGTCGGCGGGCGCGTGGCCCATGAAGTGGTAGCCGGTGTCGGGCGTGGGGCGGATGTGTGGGTCGCCTTGCAGGCGCGCGAACACGGTGCCCACATCGGCGACAGTGCAGTCGAGCGTGTAGATGAGCTGGATCGCGCTGCGTTTGCGCGCATCGAAGCTGCGCTTGAAGACGGTGAAGCCGGTCAGTGCGGCCTCGGTGATGCCCAGCCGCGCGACGACGGCCGCGCGCAAGGCGGAATCGGCGTGACCCAGCGGCAGGCGCAGGTCGGTGATGCGCAGCAAGCTCGGCTCGGCGGTCGTCATGCCTGCAAGAGCGCCGGTTCGTCGTCTGGCAGGAAGCCGCCCGACTGATGCCGCCACAGCTTCGCGTAGAGCCCGTCCATGCGCAGCAGCTCGTCGTGCGTGCCCTGCTCGGCAATGCGGCCCTGCTCGAGCACGATCAGGCGGTCCATGCGGGCGATGGTCGACAAGCGGTGGGCGATGGCGATCACGGTCTTGCCTTCCATCAGCCCGAGCAGCTGCTCCTGGATGGCAAGCTCAACCTCGCTGTCGAGCGCCGAGGTGGCTTCGTCGAGCACCAGAATGGGCGCATCTTTCAGCACCACGCGCGCAATGGCAATGCGCTGGCGCTGGCCGCCGCTGAGCTTCACGCCACGCTCGCCCACGTGGGCGTCGTAGCCGGTGCGGCCCTTCCAGTCGTTGAGGTCGGTGATGAACTCGTGCGCATGGGCCTTGCGTGCGGCCGCGATCACCTGCGCATGGCTTGCGCGCGGGTTGCCGTAGCCGATGTTCGCGGCGATCGAGCGGTGCAACAGCGACGTGTCCTGCGTGACCATGCCGATGGCCGCGCGCAGGCTTTCTTGCGTGACGTGCGAGATGTCGGCGCCGTCGATGCGGATGTGCCCATGCTCGACCTCGTGGAAGCGCAGCAGCAGGTTCACGAGCGTGGACTTGCCTGCGCCCGAGCGGCCGACCACGCCCACGCGTTGGCCCGGCGCGATCACGAGGTTCAGGTCGTCCAGCACCTTGCGGCCGTCGCTGCGGCCATAGGTGAACGTGAGGTGCTCGAAGCGGATCTCGCCGCGCGGCACAGCGAGTTCGCGCGCGTCCGGCATGTCGGCAAGCGTGTGCGGCACGGCGATGGTCTCCATGCCTTCCTGGACGACGCCCACGTTCTCGAAGATGCCCGTCACTTCCCAGCTCACCCAGCCCGCCACGCTGGCGATTTGCCACGCCAGCGGCAAGGCTGTGGCCACGAGCCCGACGCTGACCTGGCCCTGCGCCCACAGTGTGATGCCGATGCCGGCGGTGCCCACCAGCAGCAGCGCGTTCATGATCGCGAGCGTGCCCATGAAGCGCGTGGTCACGCGCATGTGGGCGGCAATGGCCGCAGTGTGCTCGTCGATCACGTCGCGCACGTGGGCGTCTTCGTCGCGGGCGCGGGAGAAGAGCTTCACGGTGAGGATGTTGGTGTAACTGTCGACCACGCGGCCCATCACGGCCGAGCGCAACTCGGAACTCGCCTTGGCGCGGTCGCGCATGCGCGGCACGAAGTAGCGCAGGAAGAACACATAGCCGACGGCCCAGAACACGATCGGCAGGGCCAGCCGCCAATCGGCACTGGCCAGCAGCAGCAGCGACGAGACGCCGTAGATCGCGATGTACCAGAGCGCGCGAATGCTGCTGACAACGCACTCGCGCACCGCATTGCTCGTTTGCATCACGCGGTTCGCAATGCGGCCCGCGAAGTCGTTCTGGAAGAAGGGCCAGCTCTGCCGCACCACATGCCAGTGGCTTTGCCAGCGAATCAGGCTCGTGACGCCCGGCACCACCGCGTTGTTGCGCACCAGGCTGTCGGCCAGCAGCGCCAGCGGCCGGCCGACGAGCACGGTGGCCGCCATGCCCAGCAACAGCGGCAGCGCAGCGCTGAAGGCCGCAGCGCGGTCAACCGCCTGCATCAACGTGACGAGCCGGCCGATGAACACCGGGATCAGCATGTCGATCAGCGCCACCACGAGGCCGGTGGCGAACATCGCGAGGTACAGGCCGCGCGTCTGGCGAATGAAATGCCAGTAGAACGTGATCAACCCGGGCGGCGGTGCGCCGCGCGGCGTGGCGGTGGGTTCAACGCGGGACTCGAAGAATGAGAACATCAGTGGGAGCGGTTCAGGGGCGGTGAAGTGGCTCCTGCATTCTCGCCGGCCCATGAAAAAGGCCGCCCGGAGGCGGCCTTTGGATGCAGCGGTGCAGACTGCGCTCAGGCGCTGGCCCCAACCCAGTCCGATCTCGATCAGCCCGCGTCGCGGCTGAACGCGGCCTTCAGGCGCTGGGCCAGCGTGTCCGAGGCACGGTGCGCGGCCGGTGCCTTGGCGTGCGTGGTCACGACCTGGCGGTCGCCGGCGTAGTCGGAGAACGGCAGCGCGCCGTCGGCGACGGCCTGCGCCACTTCGGCCTTGACCTGCGCCCGCGTGACCGTCGATGCCCGGCTCTGCTCGGTCGGGTAGACGTTGTAGTCGCTGGCCAGAACGTCGCGGTAGCCGGCCGAGCGCTGCGCGGCCTGCAACTCGGCGACCACTTGGGAACGGGTCGCGGTGCTCGTTCCCATCGTGTCGCGGGCGCCGTACGACAGCCCGTACTCGGTGCGCGGCAACGTGCCATCGGCAACGGCGCGTCGCACCTCTGCCTTGACTTCGGCGCGGGTCAGCGGAGTGTTGTTGTCGGCGGCCTGGGCGAACGAGCTGGCGACACTGGCAAGGGCCAGGGTCACGGTGGCGGCAAAGAGAAGTTTGGCATTCATGGTGATTTCCTTCGGTTCATTCGGCACGTCGCATCCAACAGAAGGTGCGGTGGCGTATCGATGGGTTGAACTGTAGGCATTGCTCGTCTATCAATAAAGAAGCTATGGTTCAATTGCGTATTGCTGAAATAGAAACAAACCAGGGCTTGAAACATGGACCGCCTGCACTCCATGCGCGTGTTCACCCGCGTGATCGAAGAGGGCAGCTTCGCGCGCGCCGCGCGTCAACTGAACCTGTCGCCTGCGGTCGTGACGCGCTTGGTCGCCGACCTGGAAGAGCACCTCGGCGCGAGGCTCATCAACCGCACCACGCGGCGCCTGGCGCTGACCGACACCGGCGAGCTGTACCTCGACCGTGTGCGCCACATCCTGACCGAGGTCGACGAGGCCGAGGCCCTGGCCACCGCCTCGACTGCGCAGCCACGCGGCCACTTGCGCGTGTTGTGTTCGCCGGCCTTTGCCGTGCACCAGCTGGCCAAGCACCTGCCCAAGTTCCGCGTGCTGTACCCGCAGGTCACGGTCGAGCTGTCAGTGCCCGGGCCGGTGGAAACGGTGGACGAGAACTTCGACATCAGCATCATCACCGAGGGTCGGCGCCCGCTCGATGGCAGCTTCGTGGCGCGGCGGCTGGCGCGCTCCGAGGTGATCGCCTGCGCGTCACCCGAGTACCTGGACCGGCATGGCCGCCCCGAGCACCCGACCGACCTGCTGAAGCATGAGGCGATGGTGCCGAACTTCCTGCGTGAGCTGACGTTCTTCAAGGGCGGGTGGCCGCAGGGCAGCGAACCCGCCGCTGAGAGTGTCACGATCGCCGCGCCGCGCCCCGCCCTGAGCACCACCCACACCGACACGCTCTACGCCGCCGCGCTGGCCGGCATGGGCATCACCGGGCTGCCGTCGTTCGTGGCCGAAGACGCGTTGTTGGAAAACGCGCTCGAGCGCGTGTTGCCGCACTGGCACCTGCTGAACACCACCTTGTACGCCGGCATGCCCACGCGCAAGCACGTGCCGGCCCGCACCCGCGCGTTCGTCGACTTTCTCGTGGCCACCTTCGGCGGCGAAGAGCGCGACCCCTGGCTGCTGGCCGCCGGTTGCGAAACCCAGCGCGAGCCGGCGGGCGGCAAGGGGCAGGGGACGCTGGCGTTCTCGCCTTAAGCGAACACCTCCACGCGCTCGGCGCCCATCAACGGCTCCAGCAGCCGCGACAACGGCCGCAGCGCGTTGTAGCGAGCCGCCACCTTGTGCGCGTAGCCGAAGAAGCGGGGCAGGTCTTCGCTGTACCCCGGCTTGCCGTCGCGGTGTTTCAGGCGGCAGAAGATGCCCAGCACCTTCAGGTGGCGCTGCAGGCCCATCCACTCGACTAGGCGCCAGAACTCGCCGAAGTCGTCGGGCACGGCCAACCCGGCTTTGCGCGCGGCCTGCCAGTAGCGCACGGCCCAGTCGATCTCGTCCGGCTCTTCCCACGAGATGAATGCGTCACGCAGCAGCGAGGCCAGGTCGTAGGTGATCGGGCCACGCACCGCGTCTTGAAAGTCGAGGATCCCGGGGTTTGCGGCATCGCCTGCGCCCGCCCCGCACACCATCAGGTTGCGCGGCATGTAGTCGCGGTGCACCGCAACGGTCGGCTGGGCCAGCGCACTGGCGACGAGCGCGTCACACGCCGCCACCCACGTCACCTGCTCGTCGGCCGACCACACCACGCCCAGCTCGCGTGCGACGCACCATTCGGGGAACAGCGCGAGTTCGCGGCGCAGCAGCGCGTCGTCGTAGAGCGGCAGGGCGCTGGCGTCACCGCGCTGCTGCCACTGCACGAGGGCGCGGATGGCGTCGCGCATCAGCGCGTCACGCTGCGCGGTGCGGCCGGCCGCAACCGCCTCGTTCAGTGCATCGAGGTACAGGTGCGAGCCGAGGTCGGAGAGCAGCAGAAAGCCGCTCTCGGCGTCTTGCTCGAGGACCTGCGGTGCGTTCAGCCCGGCCGTCTGCAACAGGCCGGCCACGGTGACGAACGGGCGCACGTCTTCGAGGGGCGGCGGGGCGTCCATGATGACGAAGCTCGCGCCGTTGCCCGCGCCTTTGACCGTGTCGATGCGGAAGTAGCGCCGAAAGCTCGCGTCGCTCGACGCGCTGCGCAGCGTCGTGGCCGCCAGCGCATGGCGCGCCGCGATGGCGCCGAGCCAGGCGCCGAATGCCTGTTCGCGGCCGCTGTCGGCCCAGCGAATCGGCGCAAGGAGCGGGGCAACAGCAGGTGAATCAGGCGGGGAATCCATCGGGGAATCAGTCAGGGCTCGGGCGAGGGGTGGGTTCAAGCGGCAGCTCTCGGTTCAGGGGCGACAAACGCATGGGCAGCGGGGGCCTCGTGGATAATCGATTCTACAAACCGCACTGCCTGCGGCCGGCCGCCGAGACGCTTGCGCGGCAAGCCCCGCGCGCCACCGCTGGCCAATGCACTGCGCGCCAACCGCCATCTTTCGCTCACTTCCCCGGTCACGTCCTCTGGTGCTTCCCGCCCGCCTCACGCCACCGCGCCTTCGCATCGTCCCGCTGGCGGTGGCGCTGCTGTTCAGCGCGCACGCGGCCGTTCGCGCGCAGGACGCCGCGCCCGGCGACGGCGTGGTGCTGCGACCCTCGCAGGAGTTGCAACCGCCGCTGCGCGGCGAGGCGGCGCGCGCGCTGCCCATTTTGCTGCGCGCGCAAACGCTCACCGGCCGGCCCGACCACGAGTTCGCCGCCGAGGGCAACGCCGAATTCCGCCGCGGCGGCATGGTGATCCGCGCCGACCGGTTGAGCTACGACCCGCCGAGCGACCTGGCCGTGGCACTCGGCCATGTCCAGATCAGCCGCGACGGCAACATCTACACCGGCCCCGAACTGCAGCTCAAGGTACAGCGTTTCGAGGGCTTCTTCGTGAACCCGGTCTACCACTTCAGCCGCACCGGCGCGGGCGGCTCGGCCAGGCGCGTGGACTTCATCGACGAGCAGCGTTCGGTCGCACTCGGTGCCACGTACACGAGTTGCCCGAACGACGGTCCCGACGGGCCGGTGTGGCTGCTTTCGACCGAGCGCGTCAGCATCGACTTCACGAAGAACGAGGGCGTGGCCGAAAAGGCGGTGCTGCGCTTCTACGGCGTGCCCATACTCGCCGCGCCGCGTCTGAGCTTCCCGCTCACCGACGACCGCAAGTCGGGCTGGCTGCCGCCCAGCATTTCGCTCGACACCAAGAGCGGCCTGCAGTTCTCGATGCCCTATTTCTGGAACATCGCGCCAAACCGCGACGCCACGTTCACGCCGTCGCTCAGCACGCGGCGCGGCCCGGGTCTGGAGAGCGAGTTCCGCTACCTCGAGCCGGGTCACGCCGGCGAACTGAAACTCAACGTTCTGCCGTACGACCGCGTGACCGGCACCACGCGGTACGCGCTCAACGCGCAGCACGAGAGCGAGTTCGAAGGCGGCACGCGTGTGCAACTGCGCGCGCTGCAGTTCTCGGACGACGACTACTGGAAAGACTTCCCGCGCGACGTGTCGGCGCTGACACCGCGACTGCTCGCGACCGACCTGCAAGTCACCCGGCCGTTCGGCACGAACTTCGGCAGCTGGACCGGTTACGCCCGTGTGCAGCGCTGGCAGGTGCTGCAAACCGCCGACCCCACGACGCGCATCGAGGCGCCTTACGAGCGCATGCCGCAGATCGGCGCACGTTTCGAGGGCCGGGCCGGATCGGGCTTCGAGCTGAATCTGGAAACCGAGTTCAACCGCTTTACCAACCCCGAGAACCCGAGCGGTCCGCCGCTCGTGCTGGGTGCTGCCGTGCCCACGTACGCGCCCCGGCCGACCGGCATGCGCGTGCATGCGCTCGGCAGCGTCAGCCGGCCGTTCGTGACGCCCGGTTGGAGCGTCATACCGAAGCTCGCGCTCAACGCCGCCGCGTATTCGCTCGACAGCAACGCCGTGGCCGCCGGCCTCCCGCGCAGCCCCTCGCGCGTGATCCCGATCCTCAGCCTCGACAGCGCCTGGGCCTTCGAGCGCGACACCACGTTCTTCGGGCGGTCCGTGCGCCAGACACTGGAGCCGCGCCTGCTGTACGTCAACACGCCGTTCCGCGACCAGAGCAACCTGCCCAATTTCGATGCATCGTCGAAAGACTTCAACGTCGATTCGATCTTCAGCGACAACGCGTTCTCGGGCATCGACCGCGTGTCCGATGCGCACCAGGTCACGGCCGGCCTGACGACCCGCGTGCTCGACCCCGACACCGGCGCCGAAGCCTTGCGCCTCGGCCTGGCGCAGCGCTACCTGTTCCGCGACCAGCGCGTCACGCCCGACGGAGCGCCGCTGACGCGGCGCTTTTCCGACCTGCTGCTGCTCGGCTCGACCACGCTGGTGCCGAGCTGGACGCTCGACGCCTCGCTGCAGTACAGCCCGGACATCCGGCGCCTCACGCGCTCGGTGGTGGGGGCACGCTACTCGCCCGGCCCGTACCGCACCGTCAGTGCCACATACCGCTCGACACGGGGTTTGAGCGAGCAGGTCGAGTTCGCCTGGCAATGGCCGATCTACGGGCCGCAGCCCGAGCCCGGGCGCGCCGCGCGCCGCCTGACCGAGGGCAGTGCAGGGGCCAGCTGCAACGGCAGCTGGTACGCGGTCGGTCGGGTCAACTACAGCACGCTCGAGAGCCGTTTCACCGACGCGGTGGCCGGGTTCGAGTACGACGCCGGCTGCTGGATCGGGCGCATCGTCGCCACCCGTTCTTCGACCAGCCGCAGCGAGGCCACGACGCGCCTGCTGCTGCAACTCGAGCTTGTCGGCCTGTCCAAGCTGGGCACCAACCCGCTGCAGGTCTTGAAGGACAATATCCCGGGCTACAAGCTGCTGCGCGAAGACCGTGCACCGGCCCAACCGCTGAGCACCTATGACTGATTCCTTGCTTCATTCCCGCCGCTGGGCTGCCCGCTTGCACAGCCGCCTGCGCACCCAACTGCAGACCCGACTACAGACTCCACTGCAAATGGCGCTGTGCGCGTTGGTGCTCGGTGCGGCGGTGCCGGCCGCGCTGGCGCAAACGCCGGCGCGCACTGCGCCGCCACGCATGGCCGACTTCATCGTCGCGGTGGTCAACCAGGAGCTGGTCACGAATGCCGAGGTCGAGCAGCGCTTGGCACGCGTCCGCGAAGACGCCACGCGCTCGAAGACGCAGCTGCCACCGACCACCGAGCTGCGCAAGCAAGTGCTCGACCAGCTCATCGACGAGCGCGTGCAGATCACCAACGCGCGCGAGAACGGCCCCAAGGTCGACGATGCCGAACTCGACCGCGCGGTGGGCAACGTGGCGCTGCAGAACCAGATGACGCTGCCGCAGCTGCGCGCGCGGCTGCAACAGCAAGGCATTGCGTACAACACCTTCCGCAACAACGTGCGCGACCAGTTGCTGACCGAGCGAGTGCGTGAGCGCGAGGTCAATGCGCGCATCCGCATCGGCAACGAGGAGGTCGATGTCTTGCTCGATAAGCGCCGCGCTGCAGCCGGCAATGCAGTGCAATTGAACATCGCGCAGATCCTTGTGACCGTGCCCGACGGCGCGACCATCGAGGTGGTGCAACAGCGCCAGAAGCGCGCTGAAGCGGCGCTGGCGCGGGTCAAGGCCGGCGAGTCGTTCGAGGCGGTGTCGCGCGAGATGTCCGAGGACGGCAACAAGGCCCAGGGTGGCGTGATCGGCCTGCGCCCTGCCGACCGCCTGCCGGACCTGTTCGTCGACGGCGTGAAGCTGCTGAAGGACGGCGACGTCGCGCCGGCCCCGCTGCGCAGCGGCGCGGGGTTCCATGTGCTCAAGCTGGTCGAGCGCCAGAGTGGCGGCGCGTTCACGGTGCAGCAAACGCGTGCCCGGCATATCCTGCTGCGGGTGTCGCCGCAGTTGTCGGCCGACGCGGCGTCGCGCCGATTGGCCGAGTTCAAACGCAGTATCCAGAGCGGTGCGAAATCGTTCGAGCAATTGGCACGTGACAACTCCGAGGATGGTTCTGCCGCGCAAGGCGGCGAACTCGGCTGGGCGTCGCCAGGCACCTTCGTGCCCGAGTTCGAAGAGACCATGAACGGGTTGCCGCTGGGCGGCCTGTCAGAGCCGCTGGTGTCGCGTTTCGGCGTGCACCTGATCCAGGTGCTGGAGCGCAGACAGATTGCGCAAGACATCAAGCAGCAGCGCGAACAGGCGCGCAACGTGCTGCGCGAACAGAAGTTCGAAGACGCCTACCTTGAGTGGATCCGCGACCTGCGCGGCCGCGCTTATGTCGAGATGCGCGAGCCGCCGGTCTGACCGGCGCCGCCCGTGAAACACCAGGCCCGCAAGCGTTTCGGGCAACACTTCCTGACCGACGGCTCGGTGATCGACGCGATCATCGACGCCATCGACCCGAAGCCAGGCGAAGCCCTCGTCGAGATCGGCCCGGGCCTGGGTGCGATGACCGACCCGCTGGTCGCGCGCTGCGGGCAACTGACGGTGATCGAGCTTGATCGAGACCTGGCGCAGCGGCTGCGCCAGCGCACGGCGCTGCACGTGATCGAGGCCGATGTATTGAATGTCGACTTCGGCGCGCTCGCCGCGCAGAAAGGCCAGCGGCTGCGCGTGGTGGGCAACCTGCCCTACAACATCTCGACGCCCATCCTGTTTCACCTGCTCGGCGCGGTTGCGCATGTGGTCGACCAGCACTTCATGCTGCAAAAGGAAGTGGTCGAGCGCATGGCCGCTGTGCCGGGCGGCAAGGCCTACGGCCGCCTGAGCGTGATGCTGCAGTGGCGCTATGACATCGAGGCCGTCATCGACGTGCCGCCCGAGGCATTCGAGCCGCCGCCGCGGGTCGATTCAGCCGTTGTGCGGATGCTGCCGTTGCCGACCGCCGGTGTGCCGGCAGTCGACCCGCTGTTGCTGGAAGAGCTCGTTCGCGTTGCGTTCTCGCAGCGGCGCAAGCTCCTGCGCCACACGCTCGGCCGCTGGCTCGAAGAGCGCCACCATTCCGGAGCCTTCGACGTTCAGCGCCGCGCTGAAGAAGTGCCGGTGCACGAGTACCTGGCACTGGCAGCTGCCGTCAAACCGCAGGCGTAGAGGTAGACGTAGAAGCAGACGTAAACCCGCCCGTGCGCCGGGCCTTGCAGGCCCCGCGCACGGGCGGTTGGCAGTCGATCAGTGGGTGTCGTCAGCCGATCAGGCTGCGTTCAGCCACATGGCGGTATCGAACGCACTGCTCATCAACGGCATGTTCATGCCGAAGGTGTTGCTGGCGGCAGACTTCGGTGCCGGCTTGGCCGGCTTGTCTGCAACGCTGGGGGCCACATCCGTAGCCCGCTCCCATGACCCTGATTCTTGGGAGCGGGCTACTGAAAAGAATAGAAGCACCTGAAGGGTATCTTTCGTTCCCCCCAGAAGTCGGCAGCGTCTCGGAACACGTCGAGCAACTGCTCACGTGCCTCACGGTCGAAACGCGGGTTGTCGGGCAACTGCTCGAGCACGACCACGAAGCCGGGCTGGGAGCCGGCCTTGTGGACCAGATCGGTCATGCAGTCGAAGAGCGCATCGAGGTTTTTGCCAAAATGCGCAGGGAACATAAAGGCCTGCGCGATGGCGTCGAGAACGTCTTGCTTGGATTGGGCCGCCGTCAAGTTCACGTAGAGGAAATGCTGGCTCGCGCTTTGCGCGGCCTGCATCAGATCCTCCACGCGAAAGGCGCGGATCGATTGAACAATGTTTGGACGGACTGTCTGCAACAGCATGGTCACGTTCCTCCTCGAATCAAGAAAACAAAATCAAAACAACGCTTGTCGGCGTTCGTAGCCTTCGTGGCACCGGTCGCGCTCATGGCGCAATCTGCCTGAATGTCATGTAGTGATCCCCGGTGTAGTAACAAGCCTCGGGCTGCCGGGCCTGTGCACCGCCACAAACGATTCGTTGTGCACCCCGATTGCGCAGCCCTGGCGTCGCTACCGTGTACTCCCGGTAGAACCCGCGCGCACGTTTGGGCAACACGCGTTCGCGGTTGCCGAACGTCGAGCCATCCTTGGGGTAGGGGAACGGGCCGCCGGCGATGACCATCTTGTGCGTCGCCTGCGCCTCGGCTGGCAAATCACCGAGCGCCACCGTGCCAGGAACCGGGCCCCTGGCCTGAACTGCGCCAGTGACGAGCAACGCACCGGCAAGAGAAACCACCCACCCTGTCTTGCGCAGAGCTTGCCACCAGGGTGGCCGACCGGAGAAAAACACGGGAAATCCCTGAAATCAGATGACCTGATGGTACCGAGAACGCGGCAAAACCTCAAGCCTTTGCCTCAATTTGGGGCAGGCAAGATAGTTTGTTAGTTTGCACACACTTTTGTCAATTCACTTGGAGAATCAACAATATTGACCTGTCACGGTCCACAAAATGCACTGGAACGGCGTGTCACCGAACCATCACAAAGCCTTCGGGTTATCCCGGTCATTGCTGCTGGGTCGCGGGTTTCAGCGGGCCGCATTCGCGTCTGCGACGGTCAGCGCCGTCATGTTGATGATGCGCCGCACCGTGGCCGAAGGCGTCAGGATGTGCACCGGTTTCGCCGCGCCCAGGAGCACGGGGCCGATGGCGATTCCGCCGCCGGCGGCTGTCTTGAGCAAGTTGTAACTGATGTTCGCGGCGTCAATATTCGGCAACACCAGCAGGTTGGCTTCACCGGTGAGCGGGCTGCCCGGCATGATTTGCTGCCGGTACGCAGCGTCGAGCGCGGTGTCGCCGTGCATCTCGCCGTCGACCTCGAGCCACGGCGCCTGCTGCTGCAGCAGGCCGAGCACGTTGCGCATCTTGATCGCTGAGGGCTGGTTGCTGGAACCGTAGTTGCTGTGCGAGAGCAGCGCCGCCTTGGGCTGCAACCCGAAACGCATCATCTCTTCTGCGGCCATCACCGTGATCTCGGCCAGCTGCTCGGCGGTCGGGTCGTAGTTGACGTGCGTGTCGACCAGCATGACCTGGCGGCCCGGCAGGATCAACCCGTTCATGCAGGCGTAGGTCTTGGCGCCTTCGCGTTTGCCGATCACCTGGTCGATGTAGTGCAGGTGCAGCGCGGTCGTGCCCCAGGTGCCGCACAGCATGCCGTCGACCTCGCCCGAGCGCAGCAGCATGGCGCCGATGAGTGTGAGGCGGCGGCGCATCTCGATCTTGGCGAGCTGCTCGGTCACGCCCTTGCGCTGGGTGAGCTGGTGGTAGGTCTTCCAGTAGTCACGGAAGCGGTGGTCGTTCTCGGTGCTGACAAGGTCGTAATCCTGCCCAGCGGCAAGCCGCAGGCCGAACTTCTCGATGCGCTGGGCGATCACATCGGGCCGGCCGATCAGCGTCGGGCGCGCCAGGCCTTCGTCGACGATCACCTGCGCTGCGCGCAACACGCGCTCTTCCTCGCCTTCGGCATACGCGACGCGCTTGTTCACGGCGCGTTTGGCAAGGTTGAAGATCGGCTTCATCGTCGTGCCCGAGGCGTACACGAAGGTTTGCAGCTTCTCGCGGTAGGCGTCGAGGTCCTTGATCGGCCGTGCGGCCACGCCGGACTCGGCCGCCGCCTTGGCCACGGCCGGTGCGATCTTCATCATCAGCCGCGGGTCGAATGGCTTCGGGATCACGTACTGCGGCCCGAAGCTGAGCGTCGCGCCCACATAGGCGGCAGCCACCACCTCGCTCTGCTCGGCCTGCGCCAGCTCGGCAATGGCGTGCACTGCGGCAATCTCCATCTCGAGCGTGATCGTGGTCGCGCCGCAGTCGAGCGCGCCGCGGAAGATGTACGGGAAGCAAAGAACGTTGTTGACCTGGTTCGGGTAGTCGGTGCGGCCGGTGGCGATGATCGCGTCGGAGCGCACTTCCAGTACCTCTTCGGGCAGGATCTCGGGCGTCGGGTTGGCCAGCGCAAAGATCATCGGGTTGGCCGCCATCGTGGCCACCATGTGCGGCTTCAGGACACCGCCCGCCGACAGGCCGAGGAAGATGTCGGCGCCCTTCATCACATCGGCCAGCGTGCGCGCGTCGGTCTTTTGCGCGAAGACGATCTTGTCTTCGTCCATCAGTTCGGTCCGGCCTTCGTAGACCACGCCGGCGAGGTCGGTGACCCAGATGTTCTCGCGCGGCACGCCGAGCTTGACCAGCAGGCCCAGGCAAGCGAGGGCTGCAGCGCCCGCACCCGAGGTCACGAGCTTGACCTCTTTCATGTTCTTGCCCGAGACCTTCAACGCGTTCAGCACACCCGCGCCGACCACGATGGCGGTGCCGTGCTGGTCGTCGTGGAACACCGGGATCTTCATGCGCGCGCGCAGTGCACGCTCGACATAGAAACAATCCGGAGCTTTGATGTCTTCGAGATTGATGCCGCCGAAGGTGGGCTCGAGGGCCGCAATGTGGTCGATCAGCTTATCGAGGTCGTTCTCGGCGATCTCGATGTCGAACACGTCGATGCCGGCGAACTTCTTGAAGAGAACGCCCTTGCCTTCCATCACCGGCTTGGCTGCGAGCGGGCCGATGTTGCCCAGGCCGAGCACGGCAGTGCCGTTGGTGATCACCGCCACCAGGTTGCCGCGCGAGGTGTACTTGAACGCGTTCGCCGGGTCGGCCACGATCTCTTCGCACGCTGCGGCCACTCCGGGCGAATAAGCCAGCGACAGGTCGCGCTGGTTGATCATCTGCTTGGTCGCCGCAATGGCGATCTTGCCCGGTGTCGGGAACTCGTGGTACTCCAGCGCGGCCAGACGCAGTTCGGCGGCTTTCTGTTCGGACAAGGTGGACATGGGTTTGTCTCGGTGGTTGTTTGGCGCGACGCGACGCGGCGGGCTCGGGCTCGGGCTCGGGCTCGGGCTCGGGCTCGGGCTCGGGCGTCCGGAGCGGGATTGTAGGAGCGCGCACCTGCGCGGCACGCGACCGATAATGCCCACGCAGCCTTTCCGGCCGCGCCCAGCACTGCGGCCCGGCCGCGCCCCATGCCCCTCGGCGAATTCGATCTGATCGCGAAGTTCTTCACCCGCCGCGTCACGCGCGCCGCGCTCGGCGTGGGCGACGACTGCGCCCTGTTTGCGCCCACCATCGGCATGCAGCTCGCGGTGTCGAGCGACATGCTCGTCGAGGGCCGGCACTTCCTGCCCACCGTCGCCCCGCAGCGCCTGGGCCACAAGGCGCTCGCCGTGAACCTGAGCGACCTCGCCGCCTGCGGCGCCGCGCCGATGGCGTTCACGCTCGCGCTCGCTTTGCCACGGGTCGATGAAGCCTTTCTCGCCGGCTTTGCGCAGGGCCTGCTCGCGCTGGCCGATGCGCACGGTTGCGAGCTGATCGGCGGCGACACCACGCAAGGCCCGCTCAACATCTGCATCACCGTCTTCGGCGAGGTGCCGGTTGGCACCGCGCTGCTGCGTTCAGGCGCGCAAGCGGGCGACGACCTCTACGTGAGCGGCACGCTCGGCGACGCGCGCCTGGCGCTCGAGGTGTTTCGCGGCACGCTCGCCCTCGAGGGCACTGCGTTCGACGCGGTGCGCGGCGCGATGGAGCAGCCGACCCCGCGCGTTGCCCTCGGCGTCGCGCTGCGGGGTGTGGCGACGAGCGCAATCGACGTGTCCGACGGCCTGCTCGGTGACCTGGCGCATGTGCTGCGCCGCTCTGGCGTGGGGGCCACGGTCGATGTCGACGCGGTGCCGCGCAGTGCCGTGCTGCGTGCCCAGCCTCTGGTGTGGCAGCGCACCTGCACGCTCGCCGGCGGCGACGACTATGAGCTTGTTTTCACCGCAGCGCCCCACCAGGCCGACACAGTGGCCGCTGCCGCGCGCCTGGCGCAGGTCCACGTTACGCGCATCGGCCGCATCGACGCCGCTGCTGGCTTGCGGCTGGTCGATGACGCGGGTTGCAATGTGCCGAACACCTTCGCCTCTTTCGACCACTTCAACGCCTGACGATGACGCCCGCGCCCGCACTCGACCCGCCCGTGGCCCCCGCGCCGCGCAAGGCGACCTGGCGCTTCCTGCTGACGCACCCGGCGCATGCGATCGCGCTGGGCTTCGGCAGCGGCCTGTCGCCCAGGGCGCCGGGGACCGTGGGCACGTTGTGGGCGTGGGTGGCGTTCGCGCTGCTGCAGCCGAGACTGTCGCCCGTGCATTGGGCGTGGCTGCTGGCGGGCAGCGCGCTCGTCGGCTGGTGGGCCTGCACGGTCACCGCGCGCCACATGAATGTCGCCGACCCTGGCGCCATCGTCTGGGACGAAGTGCTCGCGTTCTGGCTCGTGCTGTGGCTTGTCACGCCGGCCAGCTTCTGGGCCCAGTTGTGGGCCTTTGCGCTGTTCCGTTTCTTCGACGCCGCCAAGCCCGGCCCGGTGGCCTGGGCCGATGCCGCGTTCAAGGGGCAGCGGGGCCAGCCGATCGGCTGGGCGCAGGGCTTCGGCATCATCTTCGACGATCTCGTGGCGGCGTTGTGCACCCTGCTCGTCATTGCCCTGTGGAGGTTCGTTTGATCCGCTTTGAACCCGCTGTGCTCACGCTCGCCGACGCGCTTCGCGCACGCAGCTGGAAGATCGCCACCGCCGAGTCATGCACCGGCGGTTTGATTGCGGCCGCGTGCACGGCAGTGGCCGGCTCCAGCGACTGGTTCGAGCGCGGCTTCGTGACCTACTCGAACGAGGCCAAGGCCGAATTGCTCGGTGTGCCGGCAGCGCTGATCGCAGCCTGTGGCGCCGTCAGCGCCGAGGTCGCGTGCGCCATGGCCGTAGGCGCGCTGGCGCGCTCACAAGCGCAGCTGGCTGTGGCCATCACCGGCATCGCCGGGCCCGGCGGCGGCTCGCCGGCCAAGCCGGTGGGCACGGTGTGGCTCGCGCTGGCGCACGCCGGCGCCGCGGCGCGCGCCGAGCTGTTGCAACTGGCGGGTGACCGTGCGGCAGTGCGCGAGCAAACCGTGCACGCTGCGCTGGCGCGCCTGCTGGCCAGCGCACGGCCCGCCTGACGGAGCGGCCGCATGGCCATCCTCGTTGCGGCTGATTTCGCATCCGACGAGTGGGCCGCGTGGTGGCCTTGCCTGGAAGCGGCCCTTCCCGGCGAGCGGCTGGTGCGCGACCGCAGCGCCTGCCGCGCTGAAGAGATCGACATCGCGCTCGTCGCCAACCCGCCAGCCGGCGCGCTGCAGGGCCTCGCGTCGCTGAAGCTGATTCAGTCGCTGTGGGCTGGGGTTGACAGGCTGCTCGGCGATCCGACCGTGCCCGCCACCGTGCCGCTCGCGCGCATGGTCGACCCCGCCATGAACCGTTCGATGGCTGAGACCGCCCTCTGGGCCATGCTGAGCCTGCAGCGCGGCTTCTTCGGCTATGCGGCGCAACAGCGCCAGCGGCGCTGGCAGCCCCACGCGCCGGTGCGGGCGGGTGAGCAGACGGTCGCGGTGCTCGGCCTCGGCCAGATGGGCTCGTGCGTCGCCCTCACGCTCGCCGCGCACGGCTACCGCGTGCTGGGCTGGCGCACGCGCGGCGTCGGCCTGGACGGGGTGGCCACACAGGCCGGTGCGTCCGCGTTGCCGCAGGTGCTTGCGCAGGCGCAAGTCGTCGTGAACCTGCTGCCGCTCACGGCCGCGACCGCCGGGCTCTTCAGCGCCGGCACCCTTGCGACCATGCCGCCCGGCTCATCGCTCGTGAACCTCGCGCGCGGCGCTCACGTGGTGGACGCCGACCTGCTCGCCGCACTGGGCAGCGGCCACATCGCGCACGCCGTGCTCGACGTGTTCCACACCGAGCCCTTGCCGGTCGATCACCCGTTTTGGTCGCACCCGCAGGTCACCGTGCTGCCGCACGTGGCGGCGCCCACCGACCCGCGCAGCGCAGCGCTCGTGGTGGCGGCCAATGTGCGTTCGCTGCGCGAGGGAGGGGCGCTGTCGCATTGCGTGGATCGCGCCCGAGGATATTGAAACCCGACCTGAGGCTTGCAGGCATAGCACAGGATCAGTGTTACACTGATTCAGTGTCAACGACCGGTGCTACCCATGAGCAACCTCACCATCACCGTGGACGACGACCTGCTGCACGCCGCCCGCGTCAAGGCCGTGCAGCAAGGCACGAGCGTCAATGAGGTGTGCCGTCAGGCCATCGCGGCCTTCGCCGCAGCCGGCGAGGCCGATGCAACGGCCCGCGCCCATGCCAGGGCGAAAGCGTTCTGGGCCTTGTCGAGCAGCCTGCAGCTGGGCCCCCGGCCCGACAGTGGCAAGAAGCTGTCGCGCGACGAGCTGTACGACGAGCTGCTGGCCGAGAAGTCGCCGCGAACGCGTGTGCGGTGATGCCGGGCTGATGCCGCGATGACACCCAGCCCCGCGCGCGCCGTGCTGCCTATCGAACCCGGCGGGATGTTCTTCGACACCAACATCCTCATCTACGCCCAGGACCGGGCCGACCCGTTCAAGCAGCTGCGTGCGCAAGCGACGATGGACGCCGCCATCAAGGCCGACCGCCTCGTGATCAGCACCCAGGTCATGCAAGAGTTCTATGCCGTCGCCGTGCGCAAGCGGTGGATGACGCCGGCGCAGGCCCACAGCCTGCTCGTTCGCCTCGCAGAGCACACAGTCGTTCCGGCCAGCGCCGACTCGGTGCTCCGTGGCGTGGCCTTGCAGCAGCGCGAGCAGCTCTCGATATGGGACGCGCTGGTCGTTCAAGCCGCGCTCGACGCGCGCTGTTCGGTTCTCTTCAGCGAAGACTTGCAGGAAGGCCGGCGCTATGACTCAGCGGCCGTTGGCGGGCCGGAACTTCGGGTCATCAACCCCTTCAATGTGCCTGCGCCCGTGCAAGGGCTGGCGGTCCATGAAGCGCCCGTGCCGTACGGCGCAGTGGCAAAGCAGCGCCGCACCGGGCGGCTCGGCAAGCGTGCAGTTCCCCGAGCCTGACGCGCCTACGCTTCGAGTGCCAACCGCGGCCCGGCCGGGCTCGACCGCTTGACCTGCCCCGCCGCCACGCGCTCGCACACCATCAACACCAGGCGCTTCAGGCCATCCCAAGGCTCCAGTGGCCAGTCGGGGTGCTTCAAGCCTTTGACCAGCCCGTCACACACTTGCGCAGCCTCCAGCAAGTGAGCAGCAGCGTGGTCGCTGAGCAGGGGCACCACGCGCTCGAACAGGCGCTCCTTGGCGCCCCACACGCGTACCTCGCGCAACGCCATCGGCAATGGCCGGCCGGCGCTCACGGCGTCTTTCACGCGCTTGAGGTTGCGGATGTCCTCGGTCAGCGTCCAGTGCACCAGCACGGCGGCCTCGCCCTCGGCGCGCAGGCCTTCGAGCATGCGCAGCGCACGCGCCACCTGACCCGCAAGCACGGCCTCGCCAAGCTTGAACACATCGTAGCGGGCGACGTTCAGCACGGCGGCCTCGACCTGTTCGAAGTCAAGCTCGCCAGCCGGGTACAGCAGCCCGAGTTTCTGGATCTCCTGGTGCGCGGCGAGCAGGTTGCCTTCCACGCGGTCGGCGAAGAACGCGAGCGTGCGTTGCCCGGCCTCGCCCGCCTGCACCTGCTGCCCCTGCGCCTTCAGGCGTTGCGCAATCCACAGCGGCAGCGCCGCGCGCTCGACCGGGTCGACGCGCACCGTCACGCCGGCGTTGTCGAGCGCCATGAACCACGCGCCGGCCTGCTGCGTGCGGTCGAGTTTGGGCAGTTGCACCAGCGTCACCACGTCGTCCGACAGGTGCCCGCAATAGCGCTGCAGCGCGGCTGAGCCGTCCTTGCCTGGCTTGCCGGACGGAATGCGGATCTCGATCAGCTGCTTGTCCGAGAACAGGCTCATCGCCATCGACGCACCGAGCAGGCTGCTCCAGTCGAAGTGGTTGCCGGCCACGGTATGCACCTGGCGCTCGCCGCAACCGGCGGCGCGCGCTGCAGCGCGGATCGCGTCACCGGCTTCCTGCGCCAGCAGCGGTTCGTCGCCCCACACGGTGTAGAGCGGGCGCAGGCCCTTGCTCAAGTGGGCCTTGAGTTGATCGGCGCGGACCTGCATGGCGTCAAACGGCCCGCAGGGATGCGAGCCGGCGCAGCACCTGCGCCACGATGTCGCTTTGCATGGTTCGGTACAGGAACGCCTCTTCCTGCTCCTTGCCGAGCGCGGCGCTCTCGGTGTAGCTCAGGTCGCGGCTCTGCACGATCTCGGCCTGCGGGATCAACTCCTTGCCGGCGACGCTGCGCACGCGGAAGACGAAGCGTGCGCGCAGTTGCAGTTCGGTCACCTGGCCGACCGAATTGCTCGCGACGACCACCTTCTCGCGCGCGTCGGTGAGCGCTTCCAGCACCACCTGCGCTTGCGGCAGTGCCTCGACCACGAGCGTGGTGGTACTCGCATCGATGTTCCGCCGCAACTCGTCGAAGAGCGGTGAATGCGGCTTGAAGCCGGTCAGCTGGATGGTGCGAAAGCGCAACTCCGGGGCGCGCCGCAACTCGAAGCCGCAGCCAGCCAGTGCGGCCCCGCAGGCCAGCAGCAGGGCGCGGCGCGGCGTGTTCAATGCTGAACTCAAACGACGCTCAAACGACGATGTTCACGAGCCGGCCCGGCACCACGATCACCTTCTTCGGGCGCTTGCCTTCGGCGAACTTGATGAAGTCCGGGCTCTTCATTGCGGCCGCTTCGATGGTGTGTTTGCCGGCCGTGGCCGCCACGCGAATGCTGCCGCGCAGCTTGCCGTTGACCTGCAGCATCAGCTCGATCTCGGCCTGCTCCAGCGCCGCCATGTCGACGGCCGGCCAGGGCGCGTCGAGCAGGTCGCCGTGGTCGCGCTCGCAGCCCAGGTCTTGCCACAACTGCCACGCGGTGTGCGGCGCGGCCGGGTAGAGCGCGCGCAGCAAGATGCCGAAGCCTTCGCGCAGCACGCTCGCGTCGGCCGGCGCGGCGCTGAGCTTCGCGCCTTCGAACGCGTTGAGCAGCTTCATGCAGCCCGAGACCACGGTGTTGTACTGAATGCGCTCGTAGTCGTGGCTGATCTGGCGCAGCAGCAGGTGCACTTCGCGGCGCAGTTCCTTCGCTGCGGCGCTGGCGCCGACGCCGACGCCGATGTTGCCGTCGGCACCTTGCGTGTTCGACGTGGTGGCCGTGCGAATCGTCTCGGCGTGCTTCACGCCGAATGCCCAGAGCCTGCGCAGGTACCGGAACGAGCCTTCGGCGCCGCTGTCGGACCAGGCCGCGCTCTGGTCGGGGGGTGCGGCGAACATCGTGAACAGGCGTGCCGTGTCGGCACCGAACTTCGCGATGATGTCGCGCGGCTCGACCACGTTGTTTTTCGACTTCGACATCTTCTCGACGCCGCCGAGCAGCACGGGCAGCCCGTCCTCGACGGCCGTGGCGCCCACCGGGTGGCCCTTGTCGTCGTGGCTGATGGACACTTCGCTCGGGTAGAACCAGCGCTTCTTGCCGGCGTCGTCTTCGCGGTAGAACGACTCGTTGAGCAGCATGCCCTGGGTGAACAGCTTGGTGAACGGCTCGCCGTTCTCGACCAGGCCCAGGTCGCGCATGGCCTTGGTCCAGAAGCGCGCGTAGAGCAGGTGCAGCACGGCGTGTTCGATGCCGCCGATGTACTGGTCCATCGGGTTCCAGTAGGCATTGCGCGCATCGACCATCGCACCGGCACTGTCGGGGCAGGCATAGCGCATGTAGTACCAGGCCGAATCGACGAAGGTGTCCATCGTGTCGGTCTCGCGCCGCGACGGCTTGCCGCAGGTCGGGCAAGCCACGTTCAGGAACGCCGCGTGCTTGTTCAACGGGTTGCCGCTGCCGTCGGGGATCAGGTCTTCGGGCAGCACGACCGGCAGGTCTGCCTCGGGCACCGGCACCGGCCCGCAAGCCGCGCAGTGAATGATCGGTATCGGCGTGCCCCAGTAGCGTTGGCGGCTGATGCCCCAGTCGCGCAGGCGCCAGGTGGTCTTCTTCGCGCCCAGGTGCTTGAGCTCCAGCGCATGCGCCACCGCGTCGACCGCCACCTGGAACGTGAGGCCGCTGTACACGTCGGAATTGATCGTGACGGTGCGCTCGCCGCTCATGTCTTTCAGGGCGTACCAGTCTTGCCAGTGGTCGTAGCTGAAGTGCGGCTCGCCGTCGGCGTGGATGACCTGCAGGATGTCGATGCCGTACTTCTTCGCGAACGCGAAGTCGCGCTCGTCGTGGCCGGGCACGCCCATGACCGCGCCGTCGCCGTAGCTCATCAGCACGTAGTTGCCGACCCACACGGCGATGGGTTCGTGCGTCAGCGGGTGCTCGACAGTGAGGCCGGTCGCCACACCCTTCTTCTCTTGGGTGGCGAGCTCGGCTTCGGTCGTGCCGCCGGCCTTGCAGGCCTCGATGAACGCGGCGACAGCGGGGTTCGACTGCGCCGCGTGCACGGCCAGCGGGTGCTCGGGCGCGACGGCGCAGAACGTGACGCCCATGATGGTGTCGGCACGGGTCGTGAACACGTACAGGCGGCCGTCACCGACCAGCTTGCCATCGGCGCCGTGAATGGTGTGCGGGAAGGCGAAGCGCACGCCCTCGCTCTTGCCGATCCAGTGCTCCTGCATCAGGCGCACGCGCTCCGGCCAGCCGTGAAGGTAGCCGGGTGCCGTGGGGTCGGCCACGTTGGCCAGCAGTTCATCAGCGTAGTGCGTGATCGCGAGGTAATAGCCCGGGATTTCGCGCCGCTCGACCAGCGCGTCGCTGCGCCAGCCGCGGCCGTCGATCACCTGCTCGTTCGCAAGCACCGTCTGGTCGACCGGGTCCCAGTTGACGACCTGGGTCTTCATGTAGGCCAGGCCCTTGTCGAGCAGCTGCAGGAAGAACCACTGGTTCCACTTGTAGTAGCTCGGGTCACAGGTGGCGATCTCGCGCGACCAGTCGAACGCCAGGCTCAGCGGCTGCATCTGCGCCTTCATGTCGGCGATGTTCGCGCGCGTCCATTCGGCGGGCGGCACGTTGTTGGCCATCGCGGCGTTCTCGGCCGGCAGGCCGAAAGCGTCCCAGCCCATCGGCATCAGCACGTTCATGCCCTTCATGCGCAGCTGGCGCGTGAGCATGTCGTTGATGGTGTAGTTGCGCACATGGCCCATGTGCAGCTTGCCGCTGGGGTAGGGGAGCATCGAGCAGGCGTAGAACTTCGGCTTGGGCCGGCCGCTGGCGTCGCGCGCGTCTTCGACGACGCGGTAGGCGTCAGCGGCAGCCCACGCGGCTTGCGCGGCGCGCTCGATCTGGTCGGGTTTGAAATCGGGGTTCATGCGGTGCTGCTCAAGGTGCCGGGCAAGGTGCCCGGCAAGGTGGCGTCGATTATAGGAATGCGCCCTCGGCCAAGCCCCCGTTCGGGTGCCCTCGGCCAGTGGATGGACGGCTCGGGGTGGTGCGCACCATCATGCGCCCATTCCCCACCGCAGGCCTCCACCATGAACACGATGCGAAGAACCTTGCTGACAGCCCTGGCGGCTGTTGCGCTGCCTACCTGCCGAGCGCTCGCCGGCCCGAGGCCCGACACCTCCGGCGGCGCGCCAGTGCCCGGCGTATTGCTCGCGAATGTCTACGGCGATCACCTCGACCCGCGCCTCTACCTTGCCAGCGAAAAGTTCGACGGCGTGCGCGCGCTCTGGGACGGCCGCGCACTGCGGTTTCGCAGCGGCCGCCTCGTGCACGCGCCGGCCGCGTTCACGGCCGCGCTGCCGCCGATGCCGCTTGACGGTGAACTGTGGCTCGCGCGCGGCCGCTTCGACGCGCTCTCGGGCCTCGTTCGCAGCGACGCCCCCGACCCCTCAGCGTGGCAGCAAGTGCAATACCAGGTCTTCGAGCTGCCGGGCGCTGCGGGCAGCTTTGCGCAGCGCGCCCAGCGCATCCGTGACGTGGTGCGGCAGTCGGCCATGCCGCAGCTGCACGCCGTCGAGCAGCGCCCGGTGGCCGACCCCGCTGCGATGCGCGCATTCCTCGCGAGCGTGCTGGCGCAAGGCGGCGAAGGCCTGGTGCTGCACCGCGCCGACGCGGCCTACCAGACCGGCCGCAGCGACGTGCTCGTCAAGCTCAAGCCGCAGCTCGACAGCGAAGCGCTGGTGCTGGCGCACCTGCCGGGCAAGGGCAAGTACGCCGGGCAGACCGGCGCGTTGTGGGTGCGCACGCCGGAAGGCCGCGAGTTCGCCATAGGCAGCGGCCTCGGCGATGCGCAGCGCCGGTCCCCGCCACCGGCCGGCAGTGTCGTCACCTACCGCTACCGCGACCTCACCTCGACCGGCCTGCCGCGCTTCGCCACCTTCGTGCGCATGCATGATTCGGCATGAGCTTCACCTTGCCGAACTCAACCGTTCCGCCGACACCGGACGTGGTCATCCAGCACACCCGCGCGTGGGTCACGCGCGCCGTCGTCGGTCTGAACCTGTGCCCCTTCGCGAAGGCGCCGCTCGTCAAGGGGCAGGTGCGCTTCGTCGCAAGCGGTGCGCGCGACCTGCCTGCGCTGCTGTTGCACCTGGCCGACGAGTTGCGCTTTCTCGCGCAGGCCGACCCGGCCGAGACCGAGACGACGCTGCTCATTCACCCGCACGTGCTCAGTGACTTCACCGACTTCAACCAGGCACTCGAGGCCGTCGACAGCCTCGTCGACGCGCTGGGCCTGGAGGGCGAGCTGCAGGTCGCGAGCTTCCACCCGCAGTACCAATTCGCCGGAACCGACGCGCACGACATGGCCAACGCCACCAACCGCTCGCCCTACCCCACGCTGCACCTGCTGCGCGAAGACAGCATCGACCGCGCGGTCGAGGCCTTCCCCGAGCCCGAGGCCATCGTCGATGCGAACCTGCGCGCACTCGATGCCCTCGGCGCCGAGGGTTGGGCGGCGCTGGTCGAGCAATGCAGAATCGACGCGATCCAAGGGTCTGAACATCCCGCCCAGCCCAAGGCGAACCCCTCGCCCCACCCACTCTGACCATGCTCCAGTTCACCGACATCGAAGCCGCCGCCGCCCGCATCAAGGGCATCGCCCACCGCACGCCGGTGCTCACCTCGCGCACGCTCGACGCGCTGCTCGGCGCCAACGTGTTCATGAAGGCCGAGAACCTGCAGCGCATGGGTGCGTTCAAGTTCCGTGGCGGCTACAACGCCGTGAACGTGCTGACCGACGCCGAGCGCGCGCGCGGCGTGGTCGCGTTCTCGTCGGGCAACCACGCGCAGGCGGTGGCGCTGGCCGCGCAGATGCACGGCTGCCGCGCCACCATCGTGATGCCGCACGACGCGCCGGCGCTGAAGGTGGCGGCCACGAAGGCCTACGGTGCCGAGGTCATCGTGTACGACCGCTACAAGGAAGACCGCAGCGCCATCGCGCAGCAGCTCGTCACTGAACGCGGCGCAGCGCTCATTCCGCCGTTCGATCACCTGCCGGTGATGGCCGGGCAGGGCACGGCCGCGCTGGAGCTCATCGACGACGTCGGCCCGCTCGACGCGCTGATCGTCTGCGCCGGCGGCGGCGGCTTTCTGTCGGGCTGCAGCGTGGCCGCGAAGCACTTGAACCCGGCCATCCGCATGTTTGGTGCCGAGCCCGAGCGGGGCAACGACATGCAGATGTCGCTGCGCGCCGGGCGCATCGTCAGCATCGACGTGCCGCGCACCATCTGCGACGGCCAGCAGACGCAGGCCATCGGCGCGCACCCGTTCGAGGTGATCCGCGCGCTCGTGACCGACGTGCTCGCCGTGCCCGACCCGGTGGTGGTGCAGGCGATGCGCTTCGCCTTCGAGCGCATGAAGGTCGTGCTCGAGCCTTCGGGTGCGTGTGCGCTGGCGGCCCTGATGCTGCACAAGGAGCAGTTCTCCGGCCAGCGCGTGGGCATCACCTTGTCCGGCGGGAACATCGGCATCGACCGGTTCGTGGCGCTGATGACAGGCGCCGAGGCGGCCGAGTGAGCCGCTGTCGACGGGTTGTTCAGCGTGTCGGCGGCGCCGGCCACGCGCGCTGAGCCGGGCGCATCAACTCCCAGGCGCGCGCAAGTTGCAGCACGCCGAGATCGTCGAAACGCTGGCCGATGATCTGCAAGCCGATGGGCAGGCCGCCGGCCGTGGTGCCGGCGTTGATGCTCGCCGCGGGCTGCTCGCTCATGTTGTACGGCAACGTGAACGCAATGTGCTCGAACGGCCGCACCGGGTCGTTGGCCGGGGCGGGCAACTCGGCTGCATAGGCCGGCATCGGTGAGGTGGGCGAGAGCACGAAGTCATAGGGCGCGCATGCGGCCACGGCAGCGTCGCGCATCGCGCCCATCTGGCTGTAGCCGCGGAACACGCGTTCGCCGGACAGGCCCGCGCCGCCGCGCGCCCACTCGACGATGTAAGGCAGCACCTTGGCGCGGCGCGCTTCGCTCAGCGCGCTGATGTCGAGCCACGAACGCTGGCGCCAGAAGTCGTCCAGGCCGTCGGCCATGGCACGCACCATGAACGGTTGCATCGGCTCCACGATGGCGCCAGCGGCCTCGAACGCCCGCGCGGCGGCCAGCACCGCAGCGCGCACCTCAGGCTCGACCGGGTCGCCCCAGCCGGCGTCCATCAACAGG
This sequence comes from Rhizobacter sp., assembly GCA_025350965.1. Classification (GTDB taxonomy): domain Bacteria; phylum Pseudomonadota; class Gammaproteobacteria; order Burkholderiales; family Burkholderiaceae_C; genus LMDS01. The sequence goes on along the minus strand of JANXWV010000065.1, from coordinate 10,011 downwards.
CCGAGCTTCAGGCCACGCACGTCGCGGTCGAGCTGCTGCCAGGCGATGGGCTGGTAAGGCAGGCTCATGGTGTCGCGCGCATCGGGCAGGCTGAGCGTGGCCATCAGCAATGCGGCGTCGGCCACGGTGCGCGTCATCGGCCCGGCCACGCGGCCGGCATACGGCGGGTAGATGGGGATGCGCCCCAAGCTCGGCTTCAGCGCGAACACGCCGCACCAGCCTGCCGGCAGGCGCACCGAGCCGCCGATGTCGGTGCCCACGTGCAGCGGGCCGTAGCCGGCCGCAGCCGCGGCGGCCGCACCGGCGCTGCTGCCGCCGGGGTTCTTGCGCAAGTCCCACGGGTTCCGGGTGAGCGGGTGAAAGCTCGACAGCCCCGACGACAGCATGCCGTAGTCGGGCATCGTGGTCTTGCTGAAGCACACCGCGCCGGCCTCGCGCGCACGCGCGGCCGGCGGCGCGTCGTGAAGGGCGGGTGCCAGTTCGGTAGCGGCGCTGCCGAGCGGCATCGCCATGCCACGCGTCGCGATGTTCTCCTTCAGCGTGATCGGCACGCCGTCGAGTGCGCCGCACGGCGCGCCGGCGCGCCAGCGCGCCTCGGCGGCCGATGCCTGCGCCAGCGCGGCCTCGGCGTCGAGCGCGTAGGTGGCACGAATGTGCGGCTCCCATTCGGCCACGTGCGCGAGCACGTCGCGCATCACCTCGAGCGGCGACAGGGCCTTGCTGCGGTAGGCGGCAAGGAGCTCGGTGGCGCTGAAGTCGTGCAGGGCGGTCATGGGCACCAGTTTTCTCTCACATCACTCTCGGTGGCGCCAATAACCTGGCTTGCGGCGGAATGCTGCGATCGCAACGATGACCAAAACCTCACCCATCTCGCGGTACACCACAGAGAAGGGAAAGTCCTTCGGAAACACGCGGCGAGTGCGATGCTTGTACGGGCTTCCCATCTCTGGCATGGATGCGGCAAGAGCGGCGGCAGCTTCTACCTGCGAAACGAAACGCTCGCCCAATCCTTTGCCGCATTCTTCGTAGTAGACCGCCTGCTCCTGAAGCTCGGTCAGCGCTTCCGGATGGAAGGCAAGGCTCTTCACCGGCGCAGAGCGTTCCGAACCTGCGCAAACGCTTCATCTGCGGAGACCAGTTGAACGGCGCCGTTCTCGACTTCGCCGATTCGTCTGCGGAGTTCGGCGTCCCACGCTGCTTCAACGGTGTCGTCGCTGCGATCGAGCGTGGCGAGAAGTTCCGCGGCCAAGCGCGCGCGTTCTTCGGGCGGCAAGGCCTTTGCACGCGCAGTGAGCTCGGAAACGAGGTCGGTCATGGCTGACTCCTGGGGAAATTAGTGATCAGCCGAGTATCGGCTGCCGCTGTCCGCTCACTGCCAACTCAACGCACTCAAATCATTCGCGAAGATTGGCGAGCTGCTCCACATGCCCTTGAGCTTCTTGTTGCCCACCGCGAATTGTGGCAATTGGTACATGTACACGTTCACCGAGTCGGTGGCGAGCTGGCGCTGGATGTCGCCGAGCAGCTTGGTCCGCGTCTTGGCATCGGCGCTGCCGTTGTATTTGGCGAGCAGGTCGTTGTAGGCCTTGCTGTCGTAGCCCCAGTAGTACTTCGAGTCGGCGTAGCGGTCGAAATCGAGCGGCTCGACGTGGCTGATGATGGTCAGGTCGAAGTTGCCCTTGAACGGGCCGGCGAGCCATTGCGCCCATTCCACGTTCTCGATCTTGGCGACGATGCCGACCTTGGCCAGCTGCGCGGCCACGATCTCGCCGCCCTTGCGCGCGTATTCGGGCGGCGGCAGCGTCAGTGTCACGTTCAGCGGCGTGGTGACGCCGGCTTCCTTGAGCAAGGCCTTGGCGCGCTCGGGGTCGAACGCGTTCATCGCGGTAAGGTCCACATAGCCGGCGTCGCTCGGCACCATGTGGCTGCCGATTTGCTTGGCCAGGCCGTCCTGCGAGCCGTCGATCACGGCCTTGCGGTCGATGGCCATCGCGATGGCGCGGCGCACCCGCACGTCGTCGAACGGCTTCTTCCTGTTGTTGATGCTGACGATGGTCTTGCCCTCGGTGCCGCCGGGCGTGACGCTGAAGCGCGGATCGTTCTGGAACTGCTTCAAACTTTGGATCGAGCCGAAGCGCGGCATGCCGTCAATGTCGCCGGCCAGCAGCGCGGCCACTTGCGCAGCCGGGTCGTTGATGAAGCGGTATGTGACCTTCTTCATCTTCACGGCAGCAGCATTGCGGTAGGCGTCGTTCTTGACGAGCGTGATCGACGAGCCCTTGGCCCAGGCCTCGAACCGGAACGGCCCGGTGCCCACCGGCTTGGTGGCGGTGGTGTCGGCGCTCTTCGGGTCGAGGATCACGGCGGTGTTCTCGCCCATGCGGAACAGGAAGTTGCCGTCGGCCTGGTTCAGCACCACGATCACCGTGAGCGGGTCGGGTGTGTCGATGCGGCTGATGTTGTCGAACACCGCCTTCTTGGCCTTGTTGGTCGAGCCCGCAGCCTTGGCGCGCTCGAAGCTGAACTTCACGTCGCTTGCATCGAAGGCTTCGCCGTCGTGGAACTTCACGCCCTTGCGCAGCTTGAAGGTGTAGCTCTTGCCGTCCGGGTCGGTGCTCCAGCTTTCGGCCAGCAGCGGCGTGATGCTGCCGTCGAGGTTGATCTTGGTCAGCCCTTCGAGCACGTTGTAGTGCACGATCTCGCCGATGGCAGCGGCGGCGGCCACGGTCGGGTCCAGCCCCGGCGCGGGTTCCAGCACCATGCCGAGGATCGCGCTGTCCTTGCGCGGCTGGGCGTGCGCTGCGGGGGCGAGCGTGGTCAATGTGACCAAGGCGGCGCCGGCCACCACGGCGGCGGTGGCGTGGCGGATCGTCGTCATCGGCTTTCTCATGGGTCTGCTCCTGGAAGGGTGGGGGCCAAGGGCCTCGGCGCGACTCTATCGGAACTGCCCAGCCCCGGGCACCTGCGCCACCGAAGCCAGCAGCCGCGCGGTGTACGGGTGGCTCGGCGCACCGAACACGCGCTCGGGCGGGCCCTGCTCGACGATGAGCCCGGCGTGCATCACCGCCACCTCGTCGCACACATGGTCCACCACCGCGAGGTCGTGGCTGATGAACAGGTAGGTCACGCCGAAGTGCTGCTGCACGTCGGCAAGCAGGTTCAGCACCTGCGCCTGCACGGACACGTCGAGCGCGCTCACCGGCTCGTCGGCGACGATCAGCTTCGGCCGCGTGATGAGCGCGCGCGCAATCGCAATGCGCTGGCGCTGCCCGCCCGAGAACTCGTGCGGGTACTTCTGCGCATCGCTCGCGCGCAGGCCGACGGCGTCGAGCGTTTCAGCGACGTGCTTCTCGCTTTCATCGACACGCATGTCGGCCAGCGGCTCGGCCACGATGCGGCCGACGCGCATGCGCGGGTCGAGCGAGCCGTAGGGGTCCTGGAACACCATCTGGAAGTCGCGCCGCGCTGCGCGCAGGTCCGTCGGCGAAAGCGCGTGCAGGTCGCGCCCGAGCAGCTTGACGCTCCCCGCCGTGGGCGCCTCCAGCGCCATCACCAACCGCGCCAGCGTGCTCTTGCCCGAGCCCGATTCGCCGACGATGCCGAGGCTGCGCCCCGCCTCGACCGTGAAGCTCACCCCGCGCAGCGCCTGCACCACCGGCGCCGGCCGCAGCAGGTGTTCGCGCGGCAGGCGGTAGTGGCGCGTGAGGTCCTTGACTTCGAGCAGCGGCGGGCTCATCGCATCAAGCCGCCGCTGCCAAGGTGTTTGCACCGAACACGTACGAGGCCTTGCGGATCAGGCCGCCGTGCACCTCGAACAGGCACAGCATGTCGATGGTGCCCAGGCCTTCGGGGAAGTTGCGCGTCACGCGTTCGTGGTCGGCCACCATATTGCCGACGAGCGTGCGCGCGAGCAGCCGCGCGTGGAGGTCGGGCTCCTCGAAGCGCGCCAGAAACCGTGCGCGCATCTGCGCATGGCCGCGCGCCAACAGCTCGCCGTGAAGCGTGAACTGCTCGGCATCGGGCGCGAAGGTGCGCAGCAGCGCGTCGATGTCTTTCGCGTTGTAGGCGTCGAGCTGGGCCTGGACGACGGCTTGCGGCGTGGGTGCAGTCATGGGGGGTTCATTCACCTGTCGTCAGTGTTCGTCGCCGGCGCAAACCCACATCGGCTCGGTCTGCCCGGCCCGCACGAACCCGAGCGACTCGTAAAACGCGATGGCGCGACCGTCGGCCGACGACCATTCGATCGCGCGGGGGAGGGCGATGACTGTGTCGATACCGACGAGCGTCCTCACGCGGCCTCGCGCGCCACCGTGTCGATGCGCATGCAGCGCGCCTCGTGCCCCGGGCCCACGTGCACGGCGGCCGGCAGCTGCGCACGGCACGCGGCGGTGGCCCAGGCGCAGCGGTCGGCGAACGGGCAGCCGGCGGGCATGTCGAAGAGTTCGGGCACCCGGCCGGGGATGGTCGCGAGCTGCGGCTTGCGCCCGTTCACGCGCGGGTTCCCCATGCGCGGGCGCGCCGCGAACAGGCCGCGCGTATAGGGGTGCGCAAGGTGCGCGAACACCTCGGCCGTCGGCCCGGCTTCGACCACCGTGCCGCCGTACATCACCAGCACCCGGCCCACGGTGCGCGCCATCACGCCGAGGTCGTGGCTGATGAGCAGCAGCGCCATCTGCTCTTCGCGCACGAGCGTTGCAATGAGGTCGAGGATGTCGGCCTGAATGGTCGCGTCGAGCGCAGTCGTGGGCTCGTCGGCGATCAGCAGGTCGGGTCCGCAGGCCAGTGCCATCGCGATCATCACGCGCTGGCGCTGCCCGCCCGACAGCTGGTGCGGGTGCGCGTCGAGCCGCTGCGCTGCGTTCGGCAGCTGCACGCGGTCGAACAGCCGCAGCGCCTCGGCCCGCGCTGCGCTTCGCGACAGGCCCTTGTGCAGCCGCAGCGGCTCGGCCACCTGGTCGCCGACGGTGTGCAGCGGGTTCAGCGCTGTCATCGGCTCCTGAAACACCATGCCGATGCGGTGCCCGCGCAGCCGGCACATCGCCGCGTCGTCCAGGCCGATCAGTTCCTGCCCCAGCAGGCGGATGCTGCCGCGCATCTGCGCGCGCTCGGGCAGCAAGCCCATCAGCGCCAGCGCCGTCATCGATTTGCCGCAGCCGCTCTCACCGATCAGGCCCAGGGTTTCCCCGCGCGCGATGGTGAAGGCGACGCCGCGCAGGGCATCTGCCATGCCGCGCATGCCGGGCAGCGCTACCCGCAAGGCGTCGACTTCGAGCAGCGGCGTGGAATCCATCGGTGCGCGGGCAGGCGCCAGCGGCGCTGCGGGGGTGGCAAAGGGGTGGGGAATTGCGTTTCGGCCATTGTGCGGTGCGCTGCGCACCCCCTGATTCAGGGGTGATCGTGCGGATTAGGGATAGAAGTTTTCACCCTCCCCGAGCCCACTCCTCACCTCACCTTCACCCTCAATCGTTCGGAGACACACTCGATGAAACACGCACTTCACCTGATCGCCGCTGGCGCGCTTTGCGCTCTGAGCGGCGCTGCATCCGCGCAACTCACCACGGCCGGCACCTGGACCGGCCACGTCGGCCTGAGTGTCGACGGGGTGGGCAGCAACAACCCGGCCGTCGGCAATGTGCAAGCCGTCATTCCGATCGGCGCCACCATCCTGAAGGCCTACCTCTACAGCGCCGGCATGCCGCAAGGTCAGAGCAGCAGCAGCCCGACCTCGCTGGCCGACTACAACACCACGGGCATCACGCTCAACGGCACGTCGATCAACTTCTTCGACACCCTGGTGGGCGCCACCAGCCCGCGGGCCGACGTGGGCCGCTGGTTCACCGGCCGCGCCGACGTGACCTCGCTGGTGCAGGCCTGGACGACCGGTGCCGCCACGACCAACTTCTCGTGGGCGGTTCAGGAAGGTCGCCTCAACAACACGATCGACGGCGAGGTGCTGGCCATCGTCTACTCCGACCCCAGCAAACCGCTGGGCAGCGTGGCCTTGCTGAATGGTGGCCAGAACACCGGCGGCGAAACCTCGAACGTCAACTTCGGCTCTCCCCTTTCCGACCCGACCGCTGCGTCGTTCGCGGCCGAACTGGGGCTGGGCATCTCGTTCAGTTGCTGCAACCAGAAGTCCACCGTCAAGATCAACGGCAGCTTGCTGACCAGCAACGCAGGCAACCTCGACGACGGCGCCTCCACGACCAATGGCAGCTTGATCACCGTCGGCGGCATTGGCGACACGCCGAGCAACGGCCAGTCGTATGCCGACGACCACGAGCTGTACGACCTGAAGCCGTTCCTCGCCACCGGCGACACCTCGTTCTCGATCTTCACGCAGAACCCGACGAACGACGACAACATCTTCTTCGCCAGCCTCTACATCACGGCTGACATCAAGGATGTGACGCCAAACGTGCCGGAACCCGAGACCTACGCGCTCATGCTCGCCGGCCTCGGCGTCGTGGCTGCAGTGGCCCGCAGGCGCAAGGCGCGTTAAACAAGCGGGCTGACCGGTGGGCTCACTGGCGGGCCCACCGACCGGTCTACGGCCACGCCCTGGCCGCCGTGCCGGGGCGCAATTTCAAGACCGTGCCCCAGCGCCAGCAAGCTGGCGTGCAAGGCCGCATTGATCGGCGTCGGCGCGGGCATGCCGGGCAATGCAGCCAGCGCGCTGCCGTCCAGCGCATGCGGCACCTCCCACAGGTATGCCAGGCGCGCCAGCTCGCGCCACAGTGGGTAGACCACTCCGGCCACACGGATGACGCTCCACGGCATGCCGCCGTGGCGAAAGCCGCCGCGCGGCACGATTCCCAGCACCGCAGCTGCGCGTTCGAGCGCCGCCAACAGCTGTGCGCCGGTCAAGGTGTGGCCGGCAAACGGCAGGTCGCGCAGGCCCGCCGCGACAGGGTGCACCAACCCCTGTGCGGCCACCGCAACGAAGGCCCGCGCCAAGTCAGGCAAGTAGGCCCAGGCATGCGCCACGTCCAGCGGGCCGGGGTAGACCAGCTTGCCGGCAGAGAGCGACTTGACAATGGCCTGATCGAACCAGTTGCCGGCACCGGCACCGAAGAAGTCGCCCGCGCGCAGCACCGTGGCGCGCAGGCCGTGCCGTTCGCCGTGTTGGCGCAACTCGGCCTCCATCGCCACACGGATCTCGCCCTTGCGGGTGGTCGGGCGCTGCGGCGTGGTGGCGCGCAGCATTGGCGGCATGTGCGCGCCGAAGTTGTAGACGTTGCCGGGCAGCATGAAGTGCGCATCGAGCTGTTCCGCCACGGCAATGCCATCGCGCAGCGCGGGCAGGGCCTCGGCGTCCCAGCGGGTGTAGGCGGGGCTCACCGCGTGCACGACGACGCTCGCGCCAGCGGCCTCGCGCGCCAGCACTGCGGTGTCAGGCAGCTCGGCGCGCAACGGCACCGCTCGCGCCGGCAAGGCGCCTGCCACGCTGCGCCGCACCTGCGCGAAGACGCGCCAGCCCGCAGCGTCGAAGGCCTGCGCCGCCGCGCAGCCGAGGCGGCCGTTGGCGCCGAGGATCAGCACGCTGCGACCGGTGGCGGCGAATGAAGTCGAGGTCGGTGTGGGGGTCATTGCAAACTCCTGAAGTTGGCCGGAATGGGCAGGCGGTGAAGGCAGTGTCGGCGCCGCGAGGGCTGCCGACAATTGCCTGAACCTGCATGTGAGCCATACACTTTTGCATGGCCAAACCACCGCGTATCGTCAGCCCGGCGCATCCCGCCCCTTCCACCGCCACCCGGGTCGACCAATTCGACTGGGCGCTCGTGAAGAGCTTTCTCGCCGTGCTCGATGCGGGCAGCCTGATGGGCGCTGCGCGGCGCCTCGGCGCGCAACAACCCACGCTCGGCCGCCACGTGGCTGAGCTCGAAGCGCAGCTCGGCACGCCGCTCTTCGAGCGCACCGGCCGCGGTGTGGTGCCCACGCGGGCCGCGCTCGCAGCCGCCGATGCCGCGCGCCAGATGGAAGACGGCGCGCTGGCACTGCAGCGGGCGCTGGCCACGCAGCGCAGCGCCGAAACCGGCACGGTTCGCATCGCCGCCAGCCAGGTGGCGGCCACTTGGCTGCTGCCGCCGGTGATTGCAGCGCTGCAAGTCGACATGCCGGGAATCGTGATCGAACTGGTGGCGTCGAACCAGCTCACCAACCTGCTGCGCCGCGAGGCCGACATTGCGGTGCGCATGGTGCGCCCGGCACAAAGCTCACTGGTCGCGAAGAAGCTCGGCGAGGTGGCCATCTGCGCGGCTGCCCACACCGCGTACCTGGCGCGCCACGGCACCCCGCGCAAGCCGCAAGACCTGGCGCAGCACCGCCTGATCGGCTATGACCGCGACGACACCATCGAGCGCGGTTTCGCAGCCCTGGGGATGCCGCTCTCGCGCGGCCACTTCGCGCTGCGCACCGACGACCAGGTGGCGTACGGCCAGCTCGTGGCCAGCGGGGCCGGCGTGGGCTTCATCGCGCAATACAACGTGCGCCACCTGCCGGGTGTGGTGGCGCTGCTGCCGCAACTCGCGATCCCGCCGCTGCAATGCTGGCTCGCAGTGCACCGCGAGATCCGCTCGAACCGCTTGATACGGCGCGCGTTCGACTTTCTGGCACAGGCCGTACCTGCCGAGCTGGCCCGGGCATAGGCCACCACTGCTCAAGCAGGGCGCTGGCCTGGGTGCTTCACTCGCCGCCGCGCTGCCAGCAGCGCCGCTGCGCCCGTCAACAACAAGGCCCAGCTGGCGGGTTCGGGCACGGTCCCCACTTGGGGGTTCAGGTAGTCGGTGCCCGACGCACTGCTGAGCGTGACGTTGTCGATGCGGTGGTGCGCGCTGTCGAACAGTTCAACCCCGACCAACCTGGCCGAGGCCATGAAGCTCGCGTCGGCGCTGCGGTTGGTCTGTGCCAACAGGCCGACCGTCAGGCTCCATGGGTTGCCCCAGACCATCGGCAGGTCCACGTCGCCGAAGAACGGCACGTGCAGCGTGCTGCCGAAGGTGCCCGCGCCCGAGACGCTTGCCGGGCCGAGCGCCCAGGTGCTGGCGCTGCCGTCGATGGCCGAGAACGTGCCCAGGTCGCCTGTCAGCGCGCCGAGCCGGCCGAGGTCGTAGATCGGCCCGCCGTCTTGCTGGATGTCGAGCTTCACGCCGGCCTGCCCCAACGGCGCGGCCAGGTGGCCGTCCATGCTGAACACATAGCGCACGAAGCCGGCCGCACTGGGCGCGACTTGCGGGCTCGTGGCCGTCAGCGTGTCCTGGAAGAAAGCCGCCGCGGTGGCGACCGATGCACTCGTGCCGCCGGAGTTGCCTACGAGCAGCCCTTGCGCGCTCACGCCGAGGGAACTGAACGACGCGCGTGCCCCGGCGGCCCCGCCGTAAGAGCTGCCCAGTGCATCGAGCGCCACGGGCGGCAACACCTGGTTCACGAGCAGCGAGCCGCTGCCGGCGGTCTGGTCGGATGTAACGCCGGTGAACCCGCAGGCGGTGTTGCCGCCCAGTGTGCGAAAGCCGCCGCCGTTGAAGAACGTCGACAAGTCGGGGATTGGGCCGAAGGTGGTGCAGCCCTGAGCGATGTTGCCGTTGCTGGTGCCGCCCCACACGTCGGTGATGGTGCGTACAGACGGTGCGCCGAAGGCCGACGCACTGAGCGCAAGCGACGCGGTGGCAAGCAAGAGGCTGCGGTGGTTCGAGAGCTTCATGGTGCGGTTGTCCTTGGTTGGTGGCGCTGTCACTCATCTAACGAAATCGCGCATCGAAACCAGCCACGCCGCTGAAAGAAGGTTCGCTCAAGCCGCACGACCATCCCCAACACTGCTGACACATCGACCCTCGACGATGTTGTGTATTTTTCAATCCGATACACACAATGTTGGCGGGTCTTTCGACGGGGTCTGTGATGCAGCCAAGCAACGCTCACGGTGAAACCGGCTTCGTCCAAGCGCTGACGCGGCGGCGCTGCACCGTGTTGTTCGCGGATCTGGTCGAATCGGTCCGGCTGTTTCACGACGCC
>JANXWV010000136.1 GCA_025350965.1 Rhizobacter sp. | reverse complement strand
TTGAGGTTTTCCTCGTAAAGCGTGCCGCGAACATTGATCATGGGGGGGCTCCTTGGGAAAGACACAAACCGCTATACGGTACAGACGCACCGAATTGTGGTTCAATGAACCGCCCCGGGCATCAGCGTTTTCCCGCATCGCCATGTCGTGCTGGTGGAATCGAGACCGTAGACTGCGCGCTGGTTCCGGCCGATGCCCAACCGACCTTCTGCCACCGCCCCGCCACCGCCCCGCCACCGCCCTGCCACCGATCTGCCACTGACCTGCCACCGATGAAATCGACTTCCGCCGCCATCCCTGCCGACCTGCCCGCCGCTGACCGCCAGGGCATCCAGGTGATCTCGCGGGCCGCGTCGCTGTTGCGTGCCCTCGAACACCAGCCCGACGGCATGAGCCTGGGCCAGCTCGCCAAGGTCGTCGGCCTGCCGCGCTCGACGGTGCAGCGCATCGTCGATGCGCTCGACACCGAAGGCTTCGTGATCGCCGCGTCCGCTGCCAGCGGCGTGCGCCTCGGGCCCGCCTTGCTGGCACTGGCCGCTGCCACGCGTTTTCACATTGCCGATGCCGCGCGCCAGACCATGGAAGCGCTGGCCAAGGAATGCGGCGAGACCGTCGACCTGTCGCTTGCCGATCAAGACAAGGTCGTCTTCATCGACCAGGTGGCGGGCACGCACCGGCTCACGGCCACGTCGGCGGTGGGCGTGTCGTTCCCGCTGCATTCGTCGGCGAACGGCAAGGCAGTGCTTGCGGCGATGGACGACGCCGACATCGCCAGGTTGCGCAAGCGCCTGCGGCTGGTGGCGATGACGCCCAACACCATCACCACCTGGGAGCGGCTGGACCGCGAGATCACCACCATCCGCGCCACCGGCCTGGCCTTCGACCGCGAAGAGAATTCGCTCGGCATCTGCGCGGCGGCGATGGCGCTGCGCAGCCCCTCCGGCGAGATTGCGGCGATCTCACTGCCCGTGCCGACTCAGCGCTTCACCGACAACGAAGCCGCGCTTTCGGCCGCCTTGCTGAAGCACTGCGGCCGGCTCCAGCAGAAACTGGTGCGCTGACGGCGCGTCCTTGGCCCGCGATTGACCCGTTCGGACCCGGCTGGCCGGCGCAGTTGTCGCGAAACGGCGCAATTGCGAAGAGAAGCTCTGCCTGCACCCGCCCGCCTGATGGTTTGCCCTGTGTTTGCGTGTCGGCGCTGGCGGCTTAGCATGCGCGACGTCGGCCGAGCCGCACCCGCGGCGCACCCGCAGTACACCCCAGGAGAAAAACATGAGCCTTCAGTTGAACGTGAACGGAAAGTCGATCACCGTACAGGCAGAGGCCGACACGCCTTTGCTGTGGGTGATCCGTGACGAGATCGGCCTGACCGGCACCAAGTTCGGTTGCGGCATGGCACTGTGCGGTGCGTGCACCGTGCACCTCGACGGCGTGCCCGTGCGGTCGTGCGTCACGCCCGCCTCGGCGGTTGTCGGCAAGAACGTCACCACCATCGAGTCGATGAGCTCGACCGACCTGGGCCGCAAGGTGCAGGCCGCCTGGACGGCGCTCGACGTGCCGCAATGCGGCTACTGCCAGTCGGGCCAGATCATGAGCGCGGTGGCGCTGCTCCAGTCGACCCCGAAGCCGACCGACGCCCAGATCGACGGCGCCATGTCCGGCAACATCTGCCGCTGCGGCACCTACCCACGCATCAAGGCCGCCATCCAGATGGTCGCCGGCACGAAAGGGGCCTGAGCCATGACCAAACTTCAACAACCCTCCCGCCGCCATTTCATCCAGAGCAGCGCGGTCGTCGGCGGAACGCTGTTCACCGGCGGCCTGTTCGTCGGCTGCGCGATGATGGCCGACAAGGGCCCGATGGCGCGCGGCCTGCCGCCAAGCGCCAGCGCCGCCGGCTCGATGCCGAACGCCTGGGTCAAGGTGGGAACAGACAACGCCGTCACCATCATCTGCGCCCGCGTCGAGATGGGGCAGGGCACGTTCACGTCGATGCCGATGCTCGTGGCCGAAGAGCTCGAGGTCGACATCACCAAGGTGCGCGTCGAAATGGCGCCGGCTGGCGAGCCCTATACCAACACCATGATCGGCGGCCAACTCACTGGCGGCTCGACTTCGGTGCGTGAAGCCTATGACCGGCTGCGCGTGGCGGGCGCGCAGGCGCGCATGCTGCTCGTCGCCGCGGCAGCGGAGCAGTGGAAGGTCGACCCCTCGGCCTGCAAGGTGGCCGATGCGGTCATCACCGGCCCGAGCGGCCAGAAGCTCACCTATGGCGCGGTGGCCGAGGCCGCGTCGAAGCTGACGCCGGTCAAGGAGCCGAAGCTGAAGGATCCGAAAGACTTCAAGCTGCTCGGCAAGTGGGTGCCGCGGCTCGACACGCCGGCCAAGGTCGACGGCAGCGCCGAGTTCGGCATCGACGTCAAGTTGCCCGGCATGCTGTATGCCGCGCTTGCCCAGTGCCCGGTCATCGGCGGCAAGCCGGTCAGCTTCGACGGCGCGCAGGCCAAGGGCATGCCCGGCGTCAAGAACGTGGTGCAGATCAGCGACGGTGTGGCCGTGGTGGCCGACACCTACTGGCATGCGCGAAAAGCCCTCGAGACCGTCAAGGTCACGTGGAACGAGGGCCCGGGCAAGGGGCTCAGCTCGGCCGGCGTCGACGCCGCGCTGAAGGCCGCGAGCAGCAAGCCCGCCGCCGAGTTCCGCAAGACCGGCAACTTCGAGGCCGGCTACGGCGCTGCGGCGCGCAAGGTCGAGGCGACCTACGAGCTGCCGTTCCTGTCGCACGCGCCGCTCGAGCCGATGAACTTCACGGCCGATGTGCGCAAGGACTCGTGCCTGCTGTACGGCCCGTCGCAGTTCCAGCAAGCGGCGGTCGGCACGGCTGCGGCCATCACCGGCCTGAAGCCCGAGCAGATCACGATGCGCACCACCTTCCTGGGCGGTGGCTTCGGTCGCCGCATCGACTTCGACTTCATCGCCCAGGCGATCGAGGTCTCGAAGGCGGTCGGCGCGCCGGTCAAGCTGCTGTGGTCGCGCGAGGACGACATGAAGCACGACTTCTATCGCCCGATCAGCCGCCACACGCTGTCGGCCGGGCTCGACGCCGGCGGCATGCCGACGGCCGTGAAGGTGCACCTGACTTCGCCGTCGGTCACTCAGCGCCTGTTCGCCGCGTTCGTGAAGGACGGGCTCGACCCGTTCATGACCGAGGCCGCGGTGATGCCCTACGACATCCCGAACCAGCTCGGTCAGGTGGTGATCCACGACACCGGGCTGCGGGTGGGCTACTGGCGTTCGGTGTCGCACGCGCTCAACGTGTTTGCCAACGAGTCGTTCATCGACGAACTGGCAGCAGCGGCGGGCAAGGACCCTGTCGCCTACCGCCAGGCGCTGCTGACCAAGGAGCCGCGCTACCTGAAGGTGCTGGCCACCGCGGCCGAGAAGTCGGGCTGGGGCACGCCCGCGCCAGCCGGCCGCTCGCGCGGTGTGGCGGTGATGGAGGGCTACGGCACCTACCTTGCAATGGTCTCGGAGGTGTCGGTCACGGGCAAGGACATCCGCGTTCACAAGGTCACCATCGCGGCCGACGTGGGCAGCATGGTCAACGCCAACATCGTGGCCCAGCAGATCGAGGGCAGCATCATCTTCGGGCTCTCGGCGGCGCTGTTCGGCGAGATCACGCTGAAAGACGGCGTGGTCGAGCAGAGCAACTTCCACGACTACCCCGTGGTGCGGATGAACGAGTCGCCGGTGATCGAGGTGCACATGATCCCGAGCACCGAGAAGCCCGGTGGCATCGGTGAGCCGAACACTGCGCTGATCGCGCCGTCGGTGGGCAACGCAGTCTTCGCCGCGACGAAGCAGCGGCTGCGCAAGCTGCCGTTCCGCCTGGCGTGAACCGGCTCGGTGCTTGATACAGAAGCCCGCTTCGGCGGGCTTCTTTCATTGATACCGCTTCGGCGTGCTTCTTCCATTGACACCGCTTCGGCGGGCTTCTTCCGCCGTGCCGGCCATACTCCCGCGATGCCCCTCACCACCCGATTCCTGCATGCGCTGCTCGCCGCTCTGCTGTGCTGCATGAGCGGTGCGGCTGCGGCGCAAGACTACGAGCGCGAAGCGCGCTGGGCCAAGGAGACGCTCGCGACGCTGATGGTCGGCAGCGCGGTGCAGCTCGAGCAGAAGAACGGCCACCGCTTCCTCGGCCTGTACACGCCCGCGCAGAACTCGCGCGGCGCAGTCGTGATCGCGCACGGGCGCGGCTGGGCGCCCGATTTCGAGCTTTACGGCGCGTTGCGCACCCAGCTCGCCGAGGCCGGCTACTCGACCCTGTCGATCCAGATGCCGGTGTTGCCCGGCACCGCGAAGATCGGCGACTACCTGCCGCTCTTCCCCGACTCGAACGAGCGCTTCGCGCTGGCCATCGCGTGGCTGCGAGCGCAGGGGCACAGCCGGGTCGCCATCGTCTCGCACAGCCTGGGCGCAACCATGGCCAACCAGTACATGATCACCGTGCCGGACCCCAGCGTTGACGCCTGGGTCTTCATCAGCATCATCAACGGTCTCGAAGACATGTTCCGCATCAAGGTGCCGGTGCTCGACGTGTTCGGCACGCTCGACTGGCAGGTGACGCGCTACGGTGCCGAGGAGCGGCGCGCGCAGATCCTGAAGATCGCGGGTTCGGAGCAAGTGATCGTGCAGGGCGCGGAGCACTTCTTCGACCGCAAGCAAGAGGAGCTGGCGGGCATCATCAGCGCGTTCCTCGGCCGGGTGCTGAAGTAGCGCGGCGGGCCCGCATCGGCAGGGCCGCCTCTTACACTTGCCCTCATGCAGGGACAACTTTTCACTCAGGATTTCCTGCGCCAGGGGATCCTTGACACGCCGCCGTACCAGGCCTTCGACGAAGCGGCATTCACTGCGTTTCGCAGCGCGCTGGCCACTCTCTTCGCGCCGCTGCGCGCCGACACGCACCTCAACGAAGCCGACACCGAACGGCTCGTGATCGAACCGGTGCTGGTGCAACTCGGCTGGGGCGCCGACTTCCTCACGCAGAACAGCCTCTCGCCGAAGCGCCGCGAAGACGTGCCCGACTTCCTGCTGTTCGCCGACGCGCAGGCGATGCAGGCCGCGCGCAACGAGCCGCGCGAAGACCGCCGCTACAAGTACGGCCTGGCCATCCTCGAAGCCAAGCGCTGGGGCCGCCCACTCGACCGCGGCGATGCCACCGAGGCCGGCGACCCCGGCACACCGTCGTCGCAAATGCTGCGCTACCTCAGCCGTGCCGATGTGGCCAGTGACCGCGCTGTCAAGTGGGGCGTGCTGAGCAACGGTGCGGTGTGGCGGCTCTACCACCAGGACGCCCGCTCGCGCGCCGAAGAATTCTTCGAGATCGACCTGGCCCACGCGCTCGGCGTGCCCGGCATGCAGGGTGATCTTGCCGCCATCGACGCCATCGACGCCGACCACGCGTTGAAGCTCTTCTTCCTGCTCTTCAACCGCGAAGCGTTCTTCGTTCAACACGGATGGGCCAGCGGCAACCGCACGTTCCACGCGTTCGCGCTCAACGAAGCCCGGCTCTATGAAGAGAAGGTGTCGCAAGACCTGGGCGCGCGCGTCTTCACCGAAATCTTCCCGCGCCTCGCGCAGGCGCTGGCCGAAGGTGACCTCGAAGCCGAGCGGCAGAAGGTCGGGTACGGCCAGTTCACGCGCCAGCAGTACACCCGTGAGTACCTCGACGAGGTGCGCGAGGCGGCGCTCGTGTTCCTGTACCGCCTGCTGTTCCTCTTCTACGCCGAAGACCGCCACCTGCTGCCGGTGCAAGACCCGCGCTACCAGCGCTACAGCGTGCGCAGGCTGCGTGAACGCATTCGCGACGAGATCGACTCGCACGCCGTGTTCGCAACTCGCCTGACCCACATCTGGCTGGAATTGAAAGGCGTCTTCCAGCTCATCGACGAAGGCGAAGACCTGATCGGCATGCCGGCCTACAACGGCGGCCTTTTTGATCGCGGGCGGTCACGGCTGCTGGCGCGCACCCACGTGCCCGACGCGGTGATGGCGCCGCTGATCGACGCGCTCTCGCGCCGCACCGAAGACCTGCTGCACGCGTGGATCAACTACCGCGACCTGTCGGTCTCGCACCTCGGCGGCATTTACGAGCGGCTGCTCGAATACACGCTGGTGCACGAGGTGCAGGCCGCCGACGACTACCGTGACAAGCCCGAGATCAACCGCATCACCGCACAGCCGGCAAGCTTTGCGCGCAAGGTTTCGGGCAGCTACTACACGCACGATGATCTGGTGCGGCTCATCCTGCGCGAGTCGGTCGGCTTGCTGGCGGCCGAGCGGCTCGCCGCCTTCGAGGCGCAGGTCAAGCGCCTGCACAAACGCAGCGCGCTCAACCCCGGCGACTGGGACCTGCTCGACAAGCTCGACCCCGCCAGTGCGATCCTGGAGTTGAAGGTGTGTGACCCGGCGATGGGCAGCGGCCACTTCCTCGTGGCCCTCGTCGACGACCTGGCCGACCGCGTGCTCGAAGCCGTGGCCACGGCCGAACAGCGCATCGCAGAGCAGCCCTGGGCGGCGCACCTGGCAGAGCGCAACCAGCCGTGGCTGAGCCCGGTGGTGGCGCGCATTGCGCACATCCGCCAGACCATTCGCAGCAAAGCGCGCCAGCACGGCTGGGCCGTGACGGATGCGCAGCTCGATGACCGCCACATCGTGCGCCGCATGGTCCTGAAGAAGTCGATCTTCGGCGTCGACAAGAACCCGATGGCCGTCGAGCTGGCCAAGACCGCGCTGTGGCTGCACACCTTCACGGTCGGCGCGCCGCTGAGCTTTCTCGACCACCATTTGAAGTGCGGCGACTCGCTGCATGGCGAGCAGCTCGAAGTCGTGCAGCGCGGCATGCAGCAACTCGGCATGCTGTTCCAGATGAGCGAGCTGGCGCGGCTCGACATCGCCGCCAAGAGCCTTGCGCAGGTGGCCGACTTCACGGATGTGGACATCGCCGAAGCGCAGCGCTCGAAGGCGCTTGCCGCCGAGGCGCAGGCGCAGGTTGCGCCGCTGCACGCCTTGCTCGACTTCTGGCGCGCACTGCGCTGGCTCGTGCCCGGCTGGCCAGTGACGGCGGCTTCAAAGCTGAGCAAGCTCGACGAGGCGCTGCGGCCTGCGCTGGTCGAGCTGCTCTCGCCCGCGCACAACCTCGTGGCCGTACTCGTGGAAGGGCGGGTCGACGGGCGCGGTGCGGCGGCCGATGCCGCCAACGCGCTGCTCGCCGAGGTGCGCGCACTTGCGGCCCGCGAGCGTTTCTTTCACTGGTGGACGGAGTTCCCCACGGTCTTCAAGGTCGGCGGCGGCGGCGGCTTCGACGCAGTGATCGGCAACCCGCCCTGGGACCGAATCAAGCTGCAGGAAGTCGAGTGGTTCGCCGAGCGCGAGCCGGCCATTGCGCTGCAGGCGCGCGCCGCCGACCGCAAGAAGCTCATTGCGGCGCTGCATGCCAAAGCCGCGCCGCTGGCTGCGCAATACGTGGAGGCCACCACCCGCGCCGAGGCGAATGCGCGCGTGCTTGCGAAGGCCGGCGACTACCCGCTGCTGGGCGGCGGCGACGTGAACCTGTACAGCCTGTTCGTCGAACGGGCGCAGGCGCTGGCCGAC
>JANXWV010000123.1 GCA_025350965.1 Rhizobacter sp. | reverse complement strand
GCATGAGGTCGCGATCACTTTCGTCGGCGATGGTGCGTCCAACCAAGGGACCTTTCTCGAAAGCCTGAACCTCGCGGCGGTGTGGAACCTGCCGGTGCTGTTCGTCGTGGAGAACAACGGCTACGCCGAGTCCACCTCGCGCGACTACGGCACCGCGGTCGACAGCTACGTCGACCGCGCTTCAGGCTTCGGCATGCCCGGCATCACGGTGGACGGCACCGATTTTTTCGCCGTGCACGAGGCGGCCGGCGAGATCATCCGGCGTGCCCGCGAAGGCGGCGGGCCTTCGCTCCTCGAATGCAAGATGGTTCGCTTCTACGGCCACTTCGAGGGCGATGCGCAGACCTATCGCGGTCCCGGTGAACTCGATGACATCCGCACCAACCACGACTGCCTCCGCAAGTTCGCGCGGCAGGTGACGAGCGCCGGCGTGATCAACGAGGCGGCGCTCGCGGCGATCGACCGCGACGTGCTCGCGTTGATCGAAGACGCCGTCCAGCAGGCCAAAGCTGCGCCCTTGCCGACGCTGGCCGATCTGACCACCGACGTGTACGTCAGCTACTGACGCGCCGCGAATCCAATCATCAATTCAGGAGACTTCCATGGCTCGAAAAATCAGCATGAAGCAGGCGGTGAACGAGGCACTCGATCAGGAGATGGCGCGCGACCCGTCGGTGATCTGCATGGGCGAAGACATCGTCGGCGGGGCCGGCGGCAACGGCGAGATGGACGCCTGGGGCGGTGTGCTCGGCGTGACCAAGGGGCTGTACGCCAAGCACGGCGACCGACTGCTCGACACACCGCTGTCCGAGTCGGCCTACATCGGTGCCGCTATCGGTGCAGCCTCGTGCGGCATGCGACCCGTGGCCGAGTTGATGTTCATTGACTTTATGGGCGTGTGCTTTGACCAGATCTACAACCAGGCGGCCAAGTTCAAGTACATGTTCGGCGGCAAGGCCGAGACGCCGGTGGTGATCCGCGCGATGGTTGGCGCGGGCTTTCGGGCGGCGGCGCAGCACAGCCAGATGCTGACGCCGCTGTTCACACACATCCCTGGGCTCAAAGTCGTGTGCCCAAGCACCCCTTACGACACCAAGGGCCTGCTGATCCAGAGCATTCGCGACAACGACCCCGTGATCTTCTGCGAACACAAGAACCTGTACGGCTTTGAAGGCGAGGTACCCGAGGGCCTGTACACGATTCCGTTCGGCGAAGCCAACGTCGTGCGTGAAGGCAAGCACGTCTCCATCGTCACCTACGGGCTGATGGTGCATCGCGCACTGGAGGCTGCAACCGCGCTCTCCAAGGAGGGCGTCGAGGCCGAGGTCATCGACTTGCGCACGCTGTCACCGATCGACATGGATACCGTACTCGACAGCGTCGCCAAGACCGGCCGGCTGGTATGCGTGGACGAAGCCAGCCCACGCTGCAACATCGCCACCGATGTGGCCGCACAGGTGGCGATGCGTGCGTTCGGCGCGTTAAAGGCGCAGATCGAGATGGTGGCGCCGCCGCACACGCCGGTGCCGTTCTCGCCGACGCTCGAAGACCTGTACATCCCCAGCGCGACGCAGGTTGCTGATGCGGTACGCCGCACCCTGAAAGGCGGGAAAAAGTAATGGCCGGTATCACCCCTATCGTCATGCCCAAGTGGGGCCTGTCGATGAGCGAAGGCACCGTCACGTCGTGGTTGGTGAACGTCGGTGCCGAGATCAGCGTCGGTACGCCGGTTCTCGAAGTCGAAACCGACAAGATCGCAAACGCGGTGGAGGCGCCCGACCCAGGCGTGCTGAGGCGCAAGGTCGCGAACGATGGCGAGCTTCTCCCCGTCAAGGCGCTGCTCGGAGTGATGGGCGGCAGCGATGTCAGCGACGCCGACATCGACGCGTACATCGCGAGCTATGTGACACCAGCAGCCAACGAAGACGACGAAGCGCAGTCCGCACCGGCCTACCAGTTCGTCGAAGTCGACGGCGTGCGCGTGCGCTACGCGCGAAAAGGTGCGGAGACCGGCATACCCGTGCTGTTCATCCACGGCTTCGGCGGCGACCTCGACAACTGGCTGTTCAATATCGATGCGGTCGGCGAAAAGCTGCCGGTGATCGCGCTCGACCTGCCGGCCCACGGTCAATCGACGGCGCGGCTGCCGGGTACGACGATCAAGGCGCTGGCCGATTTCGTGGCGCGCTTCATGCAAGCCGTCGAAGTCGATCAGGCGCATCTGGTCGGGCATTCGATGGGCGGGGCGATCGCATCGCAACTGGCGCTCGATTATCCGAAGCGTGTCGCTTCGCTGGCACTCGTGGCCAGCGCTGGGCTCGGGCCGGAGATCAATGTCGGCTACACCGAAGGCTTTGCGACGGCGCCGTCGCGACGCGAACTGAAGCCGGTGCTCGAACAGCTGTTTGCCGACCCGTCGATGGTGAGCCGGCAGATGATCGATGACGTGCTGAAGTACAAGCGGCTCGACGGCGTGGACGAGCTGCTCGTGGCGCTGAACCACGGCCTTTTCGCCGGAGGGCGCCAGGTCGAACAGCCAGGGCTGCTGCTCTCGGAGAGCGGCAGGCCGGTACTCGTGATCTGGGGTCGCGACGATCGCGTCGTGCCGATGTCGCATGCGGGCAATGCGCCCCGGGGTGCGACGATCGAGGTCTTTGACGGTGCAGGCCACATGGTCCAGATGGAGAAGGCCAACGAGGTGAACCGTCTGCTGTTGCGGAATTTGGGTGAATGAGACTCTCGTCCCACCCGAGGCAAGCGTCGCCAGCGCTGGCGTGCGCTGGGCCGGCATTGAGTGGCGGCTAAACCTTCTGGACGGCGACACGGAGTTGCAATGGCTCGACGAGGCGCTGGTGGGGGGCCAGGCTCGCGCAGTGCTGTGGTGCGCACCGCGCGGGTTGGTCGCGCCACTGTCGTACCGGAGTCATGCCGGCTTCGATGCGGCTTGCGCCGACTTCGGCGCCGCGGGCTGGCCGGTACGTTTGCGACGCTCGGGCGGCGGCGTTGTTCCGCAAGGACCGGGGCTGCTTAACCTCAGCCTGGCCTATTGTCCGGGCGGCGCGCCCGGGCACTGTGCAGACGCTGTGTATGCGCATCTCTGCGCAACGCTGGCGCGGGCACTCGGCTGGCTTGGAATCGAGACACACACACGCTCGGTGCGCGGCTCATTCTGCGACGGCCGTTTCAACCTCGCGGTACTGACGAATGAGGGCGACAGGAAGATCGCCGGTACCGCCCAATACTGGCGCCGCGACGGCGAGCGCCATGCGGTGCTGGCGCATGCGCTGTTGCTGCTCGAAGCCGACACCGAACTCTTGACCGAGAAGGCCAATGCGTTCGAGGCCGCCCTGGGCAGCGAGCAGCGGTACGACGCCAACGCCGTTACAACGATCGCCCATGCGTGGCGCGCCGCGCACGCCGGTATGGCACCGCCATCGGATCTCGCCGTGCAGCTGCGGCGCTATATCGCAGCAGCATTGGCCGGCTGAAACGAATCAACCGCTGAAGGAGGAATAAAACATGGTTTTGCTTGAATTTTCGATGGCCCCTCTGACGCAGGGAGAAAGTGTCGGCGAATACGTCGCTCGCTCGCTCGACATCATCGACAAGAGTGGCCTGCCCTACCAGTTGACGCCAATGGGCACGGTCCTCGAAGGTGAGTGGCACGAGGTCATGGCGGTCGTGACGGCCTGTTTCGATGCCATGCGGGCGGATTGTGGGCGTGTGGGTACGCAGATCAAGATCGACTATCGAGATGGCCCCGGGGGACGGCTCAAATCCAAACTCGATTCGGTTCAGGGTCGTCTGGGGCGAAAGCTGTCAACGTGAATCGGTACCACGCTCGCAGCCGCGCGTCTTCGCCCATCGCTGAGTCTCTTGCGCGCCGCTGGCCGCAAACACTGAGGGTTGTCTCGACTCTCGGAGAGCAGGGTGCGGACGCGACCTCGACTCGACGACAGGCGTGGTCCTCAGGGTGTGAGCGAGAGCGCTTTGGCCCCGCGTTGCGAAAGGCAATGATGCTTCGGCACTCCGACAATCCAGCGTGCCTATAGTTGGGGCAGCTGAGCACAGCCTCTTTTTGCCGTAGTTCAAAAGGGGAGACTTTGACTACGGCGGCGCTATGCCGGCGCCGGTCTTGGCAAGACGGGCCGACGGTTCTGGATAGAGACGCACTTCAAGTCCATGCGGCTTGGAGAAATATGCCGTCTCATCCTTCGCGGTTGGAGGCGTCGATCAGGACCGTTGGCGTTGCCGACGAGGATTGCCGCCGCCCAGCGCGAGAGCATTCGAATTGCGCATGGCGAGATGGACCGTCGACGCCTTTCGCAGATAGTCGATATGACCGGCAGCGCTTTGCCAGAAATTGGGCGCTCGACGTTCTCGAACGTTTGACGCGGCATGGACTTGAGAGAGCGTTTCGCGCACGCATGCCTAACTGGCGCTCCTTCCGATGCAGCACGCCGTGCCGCGCCCCGCTTGGTTGATTACAGAGAGCATTGATTCGAGACTACGGCAGGCAGTGTCGATGGACACGCCTGCTGAATGCCGCCACGTGGGAACGCGTGGCGCTACGCCTCAAGTCGAATTTGAAAGAGCCTGCTCTATGCCAACCGGCGTGCTGTTCGGACAGATTGCGGTGGTGCTCTGCGTCGCGCTTTGCGGCGTGTGGGGCGCCACCCAGTGGACGGCGGCGGCGCTGGGCTACCAATTGCGCCTCGGGCTGCCGTGGTTCGAGATGTGGGGCACACCTGTCTATCACCCTTGGCGGCTGTTCGAGTGGTGGTACTTCTTCGATGCCTATGCACCGACGATCTTTTTGCGTGGTGGAACTATCGCGGCATCAAGTGGCTTTGCTGCCGCAGGTGCAGCCGTCGCAATGGCGGTCTGGCGTTCGCGACTGACACGCCGTGTCGCGACCTATGGCTCGGCGCGCTGGGCCGAGCCCGACGAGATCAAGAAGGCAGGACTGATCCGGCCAGCCGGAGTGTTTCTTGGCAAGCTCTCTTCCAAAGATGGCTCATACCTGCGTCACCACGGCCCGGAGCACGTGATGGCCTTTGCGCCCACGCGCTCTGGCAAAGGTGTTGGCTTGGTCGTGCCCACGCTGCTTTCCTGGCCCGGATCGACCGTGATCCATGACATCAAGGGCGAGAACTGGCAGATCACCGCCGGCTGGCGTTCACGCTTCTCGCACTGCCTGCTCTTCAATCCGACCGATGCGAAGTCCGCCGCTTACAACCCATTGCTCGAAGTGCGGCGCGGCATGCACGAAGTGCGTGACGTGCAGAACATCGCCGACATCCTGGTCGACCCCGAAGGTGCGCTGGAGCGACGCAACCACTGGGAGAAGACGAGCCATGCGCTGCTAGTCGGCGCGATCCTGCATGTGCTCTACGCAAGCGAGGACAAGACGCTGCGCGGCGTCGCCAATTTTTTGTCTGATCCGGCATGCGTGTTCGAAGCGACGCTGCATCAAATGATGACGACGCCACATGGGGACGGTTTACCGCATCCGGTGGTCGCGTCTGCCGCCCGCGAGGTGCTCAACAAGAGCGAGAACGAGCGTTCGGGCGTGCTTTCGACCGCGATGAGTTTCCTTGGCCTCTATCGCGACCCGACGGTGGCTGAAGTTACCTCGCGTTGCGACTGGCGCATTGCGGACCTAATTGACGCACAACATCCGGTCTCGCTGTACTTGGTGGTGCCGCCTTCGGACATTAGCCGCACCAAGCCGCTGATTCGACTGATCCTCAACCAGATCGGCCGGCGCTTGACTGAATCGCTCGACGGCTCGGATGGCATTGCCCGCCGCCACAAGCTGCTGTTAATGCTCGACGAGTTCCCGGCGCTGGGCCGGCTCGATTTCTTCGAGAGCGCACTGGCCTTCATGGCCGGCTACGGCCTGCGTGCCTTCCTGATCGCCCAGTCGCTCAACCAGATCGACAAAGCCTACGGTCCGAACCACTCCATCCTGGACAACTGCCACGTTCGCATCGCATTCGCAACGAACGACGAGCGCACGGCCAAGCGTATTTCGGATTCGCTCGGCACCGCCACTGAATTGCGCGCTCAGCGCAACTATGCAGGTCACCGGCTCGCGCCGTGGCTCGGGCACCTGATGGTGTCGCGGCAAGAGACGGCCCGGCCGTTGCTGACGCCTGGAGAGGTGATGCAGTTGCCGCCCGACGAAGAGGTGGTGATGGTCTCGGGCCATCCTCCGATCAAGGCCGCCAAGTTGCGCTACTACGAGGACCGCAACTTCGCGAAGCGGGTTATGCCGCCGCCTGCGCTCACGGCGAGCGGCTATGCGGATCGACCGACGGCGCGGCCCGACGATTGGAGCAGCCTTGCCGTTCCCGTGGCGGCCAATTTGGCAAGTGGGGTAACTGATGTGGGCTACGCCGACGATGGCGGACATCAGATCAAGCCGGAGCTGGACATCTCGATCGATGCTCCCACCCCGTTGGACACCGGAGACCTTCTGGTGTTGGACGACGAAGACGACATCCCACTGGAACCGCCGCGTGAACACGACGTGCGACTGCAACGCACGGCGCGCGTCGCCGCTCTGGATCCTGGCGACGGAATTGCGCTATGAGCAGTCGGACCCGCCTGAACATCTTCATCGAGCCGGACCACGCGAAGCGGCTGGACCAGCTTGCCGTGAACAAGGGCGTGTCGAAGTCGGCCGTGATCGCTGCGGCGTTGGCCACCTTCCTGTCACCGGACGCTGCCGACCAGCGCGAGGCGGCCACAGGCAAGCGGCTTGATCGCCTCTCGCGACAGTTCGACCGGCTGGAGCGCGACCAGAACATCCTGATTGAGACCGTCTCGCTTTACGTGCGCTACTTCCTCACTGTCTCGGTGGCCGTTCCCGAGAGCCAGCAGGACGCTGTCCGAGCCCAGGGCCGCGTCCGCTACGCGCAGTTTGTCGAGCAACTCGCCCGAAATCTTCAGCGCGGGCGCAGCCTGGTCCGAGAGGTCCACGTAGAAGCGTCCCCCGAAACCGCGACACCCGTTGCCACAAGTGGCGATTCAGTCGGTCTGGACGACGGGAGTTCTGGATGAGCCGCAAGGATGACGGGCACAAGGAGCCGGGCGGCACCGGCGCCGAGTCGGTGGACCGCCGCATCTGCATGCTGCGCACGGCCATGGGCCCCGAGATCGCAGCGGCGCTCGCAGACCCGGATGTCGTGGAAGTTCTGCTCAATCCGGATGGCTCGCTCTGGCTGGACCGACTCGGCTCGGGGCGAGCCCCGACCGGCACTACACTGACACCGGCCGTTGCCGAGCGGATCATTCGCCTCGTTGCTGCGCATGTGCGCGCCGAAGTGCATGCGGGGGCGCCCATCCTCTCGGCCGAACTGCCTGAGACCGGCGAGCGCTTCCAGGGCGTGCTCCCGCCCGTCGTGCGCGCTCCTTCATTCGCGATCCGCAAGCGTGCCTTGAAGATCATCACGCTGGCGCGATACGTCGTCGATGGCATCCTGACCGAAGCCCAGGCTACCTTCTTGCGCCAGGCCGTTCGGAATCGTCTGAACATCGTGGTGGCCGGCGGCACGAGCACCGGCAAGACCACGCTGGCGAACGCGCTGCTCGACGAGATCGCCGAGACCCGCGACCGCGTGCTGATCCTCGAAGACACGGTGGAGCTGCAATGCCGCTCTGCCGACCATGTGTGCATGCGCACCGAGCCGGGCGCCAGCACGATGGCCGACTTGGTTCGCGCGACGCTGCGCCTGCGACCGGACCGAGTCGTGGTCGGCGAGGTGCGCGGCGGCGAAGCGCTCGACCTGATCAAGATCTGGGGCACCGGCCATCCCGGCGGCATTGCCACCGTGCACGCCGGCTCCGCCCACGGCGCATTGATGCGGCTGGAGCAGTTGATCCAGGAAGTCTCCGTCACCGTGCCCCGGCCGCTGATTGCCGAGGCCGTCAACGTCATCGTCTTCATCGCCGGCCGCGGCCACGCGCGCCGCGTGCAGGAGATCGCGCGCGTCGTCGGCTTCGATGACAACGGCTACCAGCTCAGCACCGACCTGTCGAATTCCCTTCCGCCCATCCCACCTACGACTGGAGAACCGTCATGACACAAATCCGTAATTCCGCAAATCTGCAAGGGCGCGTCGCGATGCTGCTCGGAATCGCCACCGTCGTACTGCTGGTCCTAAGCGGGCCTGCGCACGCAGCCGGCTCGAACATGCCTTGGGAAGCTCCGCTGCAATCGGTCCTCGAGTCCATCCAGGGGCCGGTTGCCCGCATCATCGCCGTGATCGTCATCATCTCCACGGGCCTTGCGCTCGCTTTCGGTGACACCTCGGGCGGCTTCCGGAAGCTGGTGCAGATCGTTTTCGGTCTGTCGATCGCGTTCGCCGCGTCGTCGTTCTTCCTGACCTTCTTCAGCTTCACGGGTGGAGCGGTGCTGGCATGAGCGCGCCGCTGCCTCAAGGCTTCGAGGTGCCGCTGCACCGCTCGCTGACCGAGCCCATCCTGATGGGCGGTGCGCCGCGCACCGTGGCGATCTCCAACGGCACGCTCGCCGCCGCCGTCGGCCTCGGCTTGCAGCTCTGGCTGCCCGGCATCGCGCTCTGGATCGTCGGCCACTCGCTGGCCGTGTGGGGTGCACGCCTGGACCCGCAGTTCATGCAGGTCTTCGCGCGCCACATCAAGTTCCCGATGCTGTTCGACGTGTGAGGCGAAGTTGGAGAGCAAGCCATGATGAACCTTGCCGAATACCGCAAGCGCCCGGCGCTGCTTGCCGACTGGCTGCCATGGGCCGGGCTGGTCGCGCCGGGTGTCGTGCTCAACAAGGACGGTTCGTTCCAGCGCACGGCGCGTTTTAGGGGGCCGGACCTGGACAGTGCGACGCAAAGCGAACTGGTCGCCACGTCGGCGCGGCTGAACAACGCGCTGCGCCGGTTCGGGTCCGGCTGGGCGCTGTTCGTGGAGGCCGAGCGGCGCGAGGCTGCGGACTATCCGGAGTCGGTGTTTCCGGAGCCGTTGTCGTGGCTGGTCGATGAAGAACGCGCGGCCGCTTTCGCGGAGGCTGGCAGCCACTTCGAGAGCAGCTATCACTTGACGCTGCTGTATCTGCCGCCCGAGGAGTCGCAGGCGCGCGCGACGAAGCTGCTGTACGAGAACACCAAGGTCGAAGGCGTCGACTGGCGCGAACGTCTGGAAGGCTTCGTGTCCGAGACCGAGCGCTTCTTCGGTCTGCTCGAAGGCGTGATGCCCGAGATCGTCTGGCTCGACGATGGTCAGACGCTGACCTACCTGCATGCCTGCGTGTCCACGCGTCGGCATCCGGTGGCAGTGCCCGAGGTGCCGATGCACCTGGATGCGCTGCTGGCCGATGAGCCGTTGACGGGTGGCCTTGCACCGATGCTCGGCTCGCATCACCTGCGCGTGATGTCGGTACGCGGCTTCCCGACCTCCACTTGGCCCGGACTGCTAGACGACCTGAATCGCCTGGGCTTCGCGTATCGTTGGAGCACGCGCTTCCTGTGCCTCGAAAAGGCCGAGTCGGAGCGCGAACTGGGGCGCTTGCGCCGCCAGTGGTTCGCCAAGCGCAAGAACATCGTCGCGCTGCTGCGCGAGACCATCTTCCAGCAAGAGAGCCCCCTGGTCGATTCGGATGCGTCGAACAAGTCGGCCGATGCCGACGCAGCGCTGCAGGAGCTGGGAAGCGACCAGGTGTCCTTCGGCTATGTCACGGCCACCGTAACGGTTGTTGACTCCGATGCGACCGCTGCCGACGAGAAGCTGCGTGCGGTCGAACGGACCATCCAGGGCCGCGGCTTCGTCACGATTCCCGAGACCCTGAACGCGGTCGATGCATGGCTGTCCTCCATCCCTGGCCATGCCTACGCGAACGTGCGCCAGCCCATCGTGTCGACGTTGAACCTCGCACACATGATGCCGGTCTCGGCGGTGTGGGCCGGACCCGAGCGCAATGCACATCTGGACGGGCCGCCGTTGATCGTGACGCGCACCGATGGGGCGACGCCGTTCCGACTGGTCACCCACATTGGCGACGTGGGGCACACGTTGGTCGTGGGGCCCACCGGCATGGGCAAGTCGGTGCTGCTTGCAACCTTGGCGATGCAGTTCCGGCGCTACCCGGGCTCGCGCATCTTCGTGTTCGACATGGGGCGTTCGATGCGAGCCACCGTCATGGGGCTCGGTGGCGAGCACCACGACCTGGGTGCCGACGGTGCCATCGCATTCCAGCCGCTCGCGCGCATCGACCAGGAGGGCCATCGCGCTTGGGCGGCCGAGTGGATCGAGGGCCGGCTGGTGCATGAAGGCCTCGCGGTCGGCCCCGCCGAGAAGGAGTCTGTCTGGTCGGCGCTGACCAGCCTGGCCAGCGCGCCCGTCGAGCAGCGGACCATGACCGGCCTGTCGGTGCTGCTGCAATCCAACGCCCTGCGTCAGACCTT
>JANXWV010000118.1 GCA_025350965.1 Rhizobacter sp. | reverse complement strand
CACCGGCTCGGGCGCGCGCTTCGACTTCTTCGTGCTCAGCGACACCAATGAACCCGACGCCCGCGTCGCCGAGCAAGCGGCCTGGTCGCAGCTCACCGAGGCTTTGCAGCAAGCCGGCACCGACGCACGCGTCTTCTACCGCTGGCGCCAGCACCGCACGCACCGCAAGGCCGGCAACGTGGCCGACTTCTGCCGCCGCTTCGGCGCCGATTACCGCTACATGATCGTGCTCGACGCCGACAGCGTGATGAGCGGCGACTGCCTCACCGCGCTGGTGCGCATGATGGAGGCGCGCCCCGACACCGGCATCATCCAGACCGCGCCGCGCGCCGCCGGCCATGTGACCACGCATGCGCGCATCCTGCAGTTCTGCTCGCGCGTCTACGGCCCGCTGTTCACGACCGGGCTGCACTACTGGCAGCTCGGCGAATCGCATTACTGGGGTCACAACGCGATCCTGCGCATGGCGCCGTTCATCGCGCATTGCGCGCTGCCGCCGCTGCCGGGCAAGACCTCGCTGTCGGGCGGCGTGATGTCGCACGATTTCGTCGAAGCCGCGCTGATGCGCCGCGCCGGCTGGAAGGTCTGGATCGCGCACGACCTCGACGGCAGCTACGAGCAGGTGCCGCCGAACCTGCTCGCCGAACTCGGTCGTGATCGACGCTGGGCGCAGGGCAACCTGCAGAACTCGCGGCTCGTGTTCGAGCCCGGGCTGCACCCGGTGCACCGCAGCGTGTTCCTGACCGGCGTCCTGGCCTATGCATCGGCACCGCTGTGGCTGGCGTTCCTGGTGGTCTCGACGCTGCTGTTCACAATGCAGGCGCACGAACTGCCGCGCTACTTCACCGAGCCCGACCAGCTGTTCCCGATCTGGCCCACGGCCAACCTGCGGCTGATGCTCACGCTCTTCGGCCTGACCGCCACGGTGCTGCTCGGGCCGAAGCTGCTGTCGCTCGCGATCATCGTGTTGCGCGGGCAGGCGCGCCAGTTCGGTGGCTTGTTGCGGCTGCTCGCCGGCGCGCTGCTCGAGTTCGTGCACTCGTTGTTGCTGGCACCGGTGCGCATGCTGTTCCACAGCCAGTTCGTTTTCGCCGCGCTGACGGGCTGGAAGCTCGACTGGAAATCACCGCCGCGCGA
Source organism: Rhizobacter sp. (assembly GCA_025350965.1). Classification (GTDB taxonomy): domain Bacteria; phylum Pseudomonadota; class Gammaproteobacteria; order Burkholderiales; family Burkholderiaceae_C; genus LMDS01. Next base: position 10,106 of record JANXWV010000118.1, on the reverse strand, counting down.
CGGTGAGCCCACAGGGTGGGCCGAGGCCTTGCGCCGCCACGGGTTGCATGCGCTGCTGGCGGTGGCTTGGACAGGCGCCATCGTCTGGAGCGGCGCGAGCTTCCCGTGGTGGCTGTCACCGATCATCGTCGGCCTGCTCGCCGGCATTCCGCTCTCGGCCTGGGGCAGCCGCATCGGGCCGGGGCGCTGGCTTCGGTGTCGCGGAGTGCTCGTCACGCCCGAGGAACGGAGCGAGCCCGCGGTGCTGCGCGAGGCGCGCCGCTTCGCAGAAGGCATGAGCCTGCCGGCGACTTTCGAAGTCGCTTTGCGTGATGCGCGCTGGCACGCTGATTTGGCCGCCACCACCACAACCCCCGCATCGCCGCTTGGCGGCAAGGCGCAGGCGCGCGCAGAGTTGGTTCGGCGCGCCGCCGAAGACGGCCCGGCGCTGTTGACGACCACTGACCGCCATCGCCTGCTGAGCGATGCGCGGGCGTGGGCCGAAGTTCAACGCCGTGTACGTGCGCATCGTGCCCATCCCGACTGGTGGTCGCCTGCGTCGCGCAATTCCATTCCCCTGCGTCTTCACCCCGATGCAACGCCGTCAGCGCCGCTGGGCATTGCGCCCTCTCCCTCTGGGAGAGGGCTGGGGTGAGGGGCGCGAAGCGCTTCGCAGAGGTTGGATGACGCTCGCTGCCCTCACCCTAACCCTCTCCCAGGGGGAGGGGGAAACAAAGCCTACATCCCGCTGTAGTTCGGCCCGCCGCCGCCTTCCGGCGTGACCCAGACGATGTTCTGCGTCGGGTCCTTGATGTCGCAGGTCTTGCAGTGCACGCAGTTCTGCGCGTTGATCTGCAGGCGGTCGGTGTTGTCCGGGTTCTTCACGTACTCGTACACGCCGGCCGGGCAGTAGCGGCTCTCCGGCCCGGCGTAGGTCGCGAGGTTGATCGCCACCGGCACGCCCGCGTCCTTCAGCGTCAGGTGCGCGGGCTGCTGCTCTTCGTGGTTGGTGTTGCTGACGAACACGCTGCTCAAGCGGTCGAATGTCAGCACGCCGTCCGGCTTGGGGTAGGTGATCTGCGGGCACTCGGCGGCCGGCTTCAACTTCGCGTGGTCGGGCACGGTGTTGTGGATCGTCCAAGGCGGGCTCTTCATGCCCAGCTTCGGCAAGAGCCACAGCTCGATGCCGTTCATCACCGAAGACAGGTACAGCCCCTTCTTCATCCACTGCTTGGTGTTGCGGCTGACCTCGAGTTCGGTCTTCAGCCAGCTCGTCTCGAAGGCTTCCGGGTAGGCCGTGAGTTCATCGTGCTGGCGGCCACTGGTCACGGCCGCGAACGCAGCCTCGGCCGCGAGCATGCCGGTCTTGATGGCGGCATGGCTGCCCTTGATCCGCGCGAAGTTCAGGAAGCCGGCGTCGCAGCCCACCAGCGCGCCGCCGGGGAACACTGTCTTGGGCAGGCTCAGCAGGCCGCCGCAGGTGATGGCACGTGCGCCGTAGCTGATGCGCTTCGCGCCCTTCAGGCAGGCGCTGATCGCGGGGTGCGTTTTCCAGCGCTGCATTTCCTCGAACGGGCTCAGCCACGGGTTGCTGTACTCCAGGCCGGTGATGAAGCCGAGCGTCACCTTGTTGCCCTCCAGGTGGTACAGGAAGCCGCCGCCGTAGGTGCTGGCGTTCATCGGCCAGCCCAGCGAATGGATCACGTGCCCGGGGCGCGCAAGCGCCGGGTCGATCTCCCAAAGTTCCTTGATGCCGATGGCGTAGGTTTGCGGGTCGCGGCCCGCATCGAGCTGGTAGTTCGCGATCAGTTGCTTTCCGAGGTGGCCGCGCGAACCTTCCGCGAAGATCGTGTACTTGCCGTGCAGTTCCATGCCGAGTTGGAAGCTGTCGGTGGGCTCACCGTTCTTGCCAACGCCGAGGTTGCCGGTGGCCACACCTTTGACCGAGCCACTTTCGTCGAACAGCAGTTCGGCCGCCGCGAAGCCGGGGAAGATCTCGACGCCCAGCGCCTCGGCCTGCGTGCCCAGCCAGCGCACCAGGTTGCCGAGGCTGATGACGTAGTTGCCTTCGTTGTGCAGGCACTTCGGGATCAGGAACTGCGGCGTGCTGATTTGCCCGCGCTCGCTCAGGAACAGCACGTCGTCGCCGGTCACTGGCTGCAGCAAGGGTGCGCCGAGTTCCTTCCAGTTCGGGATCAGTTCGGTCAGCGCGCGCGGGTCCATGATGGCGCCGCTCAGGATGTGTGCGCCGGGCTCCGAACCCTTCTCGAGCACGACGACCGACACCTCCTTGTCGTGCTCGGCGGCAAGCTGCTTGATGCGGATCGCCGTGGCCAGGCCGCCCGGGCCGGCGCCGACCACGACCACGTCGTATTCCATGGCTTCACGCGGGCCGTATTGGGCGAGGATGTCGGCGGAGTTCATGCGGCTTCCCTTGGTCTTTTCGGTGCTTGGTGCAGTGCCGCATTCTACGGGCGGGGGTGGCACCGGAGCCGCGTGCACGCAGCCATTGGAGAGCGCGTTCCAGCGCGCTCCGGCGTCCGTTTGCGAGCCCGTTTCGCGCGCTGTCGTGCCTCGGCGTGCGTGCTATCGTGCCCCGCAACCAGTGGTCTTTTCAGGAGCAGTGCATGAGCTACAACATCGATCTGTCGGGGCGCGTGGCGTTGGTCACCGGGGCTTCCAGCGGCTTGGGCACGCAGTTCGCGAAGACACTCGCCCAGGCCGGTGCGGGCGTGGTGCTGGCGGGCCGGCGGGTCGACCGGCTGAAGGCCTTGCGCGCCGAGATCGAAGCCGATGGCGGCGACGCCCACGTGGTCACGCTCGACGTGACCGACCACGACAGCATCAAGTCCGCCGTGGCCCATGCCGAGACCGAGATGGGGACCATCGACATCCTCATCAACAACTCGGGCGTGAGCACCACGCAGAAGCTCGTCGACATCACGCCCGACGACTACGACTTCATGTTCGACACCAACACCAAGGGCGCGTTCTTCGTGGCGCAAGAGGTGGGCAAGCGCATGCTGGCGCGTGCCAAGGGCTCGGCGCCGGGCACCTTCACCGGCGGGCGCATCGTCAACATCGCGTCGATGGCGGGGCTGAAGGTGCTGGGCCAGATCGGCGTGTACTGCATGACGAAGGCGGCCGTCATTCACATGACCCGTGCGATGGCGCTGGAGTGGGGCAAGTTCGGCATCAACGTGAACGCCATCTGCCCGGGCTACATCGACACCGAGATCAACCACCACCACTGGCAGACCGATGCCGGCAAGCGCCTGATCGAGATGCTGCCGCGCAAGCGCGTGGGCCAGGCCAAAGACCTCGATTCGTTGTTGATGATGCTGTGTGCGAACGAGAGCCACTTCATCAACGGCGCGGTGATTCAGGCCGACGACGGCTTCGCTCTTTGAGCACTTGACCATGCGTGCGTTGTCGTTGCTGGAAGCGCGCGTTCTGGGCGTGCTTGTCGAGAAGGCGCACACCGTGCCCGACAGCTACCCGCTGTCGCTGAACACGCTCACGCTGGGCTGCAACCAGAAGACCGCGCGCGACCCGGTGCTGAACGCGACCGAAGGCGAGGTGCAGGCCGCACTCGATTCGCTCAAGGCACTGCACCTGGTGTTCGAGGCCAGCGGTTCACGCGTCAGCCGCTTCGAGCACAACATGGGCCGTGCGATGGCGCTGCCGTCGCAGTCGGTCGCGCTGCTCGCAGTGCTGATGCTGCGCGGGCCGCAAACGGCCTCGGAGCTGCGTGCCAACAGCGACCGCCTGCACCGTTTCGCCGACCAGTCGGCCGCCGACGGGTTTCTCGACGAACTCGCCGAGCGTGCGGCCGAGAAGGGCGGGCCGTTGGTGCTGAAGCTGCCACGTGCACCGGGCATGCGCGAGCCGCGCTGGGCGCAACTGCTGTGCGGGCCGGTCGACGTGTCGGCCATGCCGGTGGCACCGGCGCACGAAGACTTCGTGGCGACGAACGAACTCTCGGCGCTGCGGGCCGAGCAGTCTTCGATGCGGGCGGAGCTGAACGAGTTGCACGCTCGGGTGGCACGGCTGTACGCCGAACTCGGTATCTCGAAAGACTGAGGCAAGGAGCCAAGATGAGGTTCGACCTGCCCGATGCGAAGAAGCTGACGCACGAAATGATCATCCCCATCCGCTGGGGCGACATGGACGCGATGGGCCATGTCAACAACACGCTGTACTTCCGCTACATGGAAATCGTGCGGCTGGAATGGTTGTATGCGGTGGGCGGCAAGGTCACGCCGACCGGCCACGGCCCGGTCATCGTGAATGCGTTCTGCAACTTCATCAAGCAGCTCGCGTTCCCGGGCGATGTGCTGGCGAAGCACTTCGTGGCGAACGCCGGGCGCAGCAGCTTCGACACCTTCATCACGCTCGAACGCACCGATGCGCCGGGGGTGATCTACGCCACGGGCGGCGCGAAGACGGTGTGGATCGACTTCCCGAACGGGCGCTCGGTGCCGCTGCCCGATGCGGTTCGGACGCTGATCGAGTAGCGCGCTTCGGCTGGCCCGTTCGGCCAGCTCAGTGTGAGCGGCTTCGTGGCTCGGGTCAGATGTGCAACCAGGCCAGCACGCCCACCACGAGGCCGACAGCACTGACGCCGAACACCAGCTTCTCCAGCCACATTTTTTTGGTGAGCAGCGCGATGGCGGCCATCGCAATGGCGATCTGCAACGCGGTCGTGGCCTGCGCCCAGCGGTGGTGCTGGTGCATCTGTTCGGCGCTCTTGTCGTCCCAGGCCTTCGACTCGGCTTCGAGTTTTTCGGCAGCCAGCTTGATGTCGGCCTTCTCGGTCTTGTAGCGCTTGATCTCGTCGACGTAGAAGCTCTTGCGTGGCTCGGGCGCGAGTTCGAGCGCGAGCTCGCTCAGGTTCTGCTTGCTGCTCTTGGCTTGGTAGTAGTTCCACTGGTTCGACGCTTCGGTCTTCTTGATCGCAGCGTCGTTCTTGTGCAGGCCCGCGTTGGCCTGTGTGGCGCCGCCCATGTACGAGAACAGCGCGCCCACCGTGGCGAGGATGGCGGTGACCACGGCAAGCTGCCCGGCCATGCCCTTCGGGTCGTGCTCGGCAGCGTGTTCGAGTTCGTGGTCGTGCGGGCCGTGCACGTGGAAGCCGTCTCCTGACATGTCAATTTCCTTTTCTTCTGAGGTAGGTCACAAAGCTGTAGGGAATGCCGTCGTTGCCAACGTGCGCGTCGCGCGCCGTGAGCTCGAAGGCAGAGCGGTCGATGGACGGGAAGAACGCGGTGCCGGGCAGGTCGGCATCGATCTCGGTCAACACCAGCTCATCGGCCAGTGGCATGGCCAGCGCGTAGGTCTGCGCGCCGCCGATCACGAACACCTTGGGTGCGTCGGCCAGCAGCGCGAGTGCCGAGCCGAGCGAGGCCACGGCTTCGGCCCCCGCCGCTTGCCAGCCGGCCTGGCGGGTGACGACCACATTGCGGCGGCCGGGCAGGGGGCGAAACCGCTCGGGCAACGAATCCCAGGTCTTGCGGCCCATCACGACCGGGCAGCCCATCGTGACGCGGCGAAAGTGCTTCTGGTCTTCGGGCTCGCGCCACAGCAGGTCGTTGTCTTTGCCGATGGCGCCATTGCGGGCCACGGCCGCAATCAGGGCGAGCGTCGGTCTGTTCATGGGCGCGATTGTGGCAGTGGTTTTCGCCGGGTTTTCGGCGCCATCCGACACGGTGACTGGCGTTGCAGGCGAACGCTTCAGGTCAGCGTGGCGGCCTTCTCGCCATTGGCAAAGTGGTGCTGCATCAACTGCTGCGCTCGCTCCGGGTTGCGCGCCTTGAGCGCCGCCATGATCTGGCGGTGCTCCTTCAGCGAGGCTTCCAGCCGGCCCTGCTTGAACAGCGAGTGGTGGCGGTTCAGCTTCATCACCTTGCGCAGGTCGGCGACCATTTGGTTGCGCCAGCGGTTGTCGGCCATTTCCAGCAGGCGGTGATGGAATTTCTCGTTCAGCTCGAAGAAGCGCTCGCGGTGACCGACCTCGGCTTCGAGCTGCCGGTGCAGCGCTTCCAGCTCGGCCAGTTGCTCCGCCGTGGCGTTGCCAGCGACGACGCCCGCCGCATCGCTTTCGAGCAGTGCGAGCAGGTGGTAGACCTCGGCCAGGTCGCGCTCCGACGTTTCGGTGACATACGCACCGCGCCGCAGCTTCATCGTGACGAGGCCTTCAGTGGCCAGCACCTTCAGCGCCTCGCGCAGCGGTGTGCGGCTGATGCCGTAGTCGGCGGCGAGCGCCTGCTCGTCGAGCCACTGGCCGGGTGCCAGCGTGTGCGCCAGGATGCGGGCACGCAGCCGCTCGGCGACCTGTTCGTACAGGGCGCTCTTGTTCAGCTTGCCGGCCGCCAGGCGAGGCGGCAGCGCGGCAGGGGCTGAAGAAGGACGAAGGGTCGGCATGGCGCTAGGGCGAACTTGCTAAGGTGGGCTTGTGTATCTGCGGGTGGTGAGTAGTGAGGTGGCGTGCAACGATTCTATTCTATATAATTCAATTTTGAATTATGCAGCGCGGCGCGCTCTCCGTCCAACCGCCGCTCTTGCCGACGCCGAGGTGCCCATGTCCAACGACCCAATCAACCCCAACCCGCCCCCCAAGCTGCTCGACTCCGGCTCGCTCGACGCCTGGCAAAAGGCTGCTGCCAAGTCAGCGCCCGGGGCCGATGTGAGCGCGCTGAACTGGGTCACGCCCGAAGGCATCGCGGTCAAGCCGCTGTACACCGCCGCCGATGTCAAAGGCCTGCCTTACACCGACACCTTGCCCGGCTTCGCGCCCTTCGTGCGCGGCCCACAGGCCACCATGTACGCAGTGCGGCCGTGGACGATTCGCCAGTACGCCGGCTTCTCCACCGCCGAAGCCTCGAACGACTTCTACCGCAAGGCCCTGGCTGCCGGCGGCCAGGGCGTGAGCGTGGCGTTCGACCTGGCCACCCACCGCGGCTACGACAGCGATCACCCGCGCGTGACGGGCGACGTGGGCAAGGCCGGTGTCGCGATCGACAGCGTCGCCGACATGAAGATCCTGTTCGACGGCATCCCGCTCGACCGGGTGTCGGTGAGCATGACGATGAACGGCGCGGTGCTGCCGGTGCTGGCGGGGTACGTGGTGGCGGCCGAAGAGCAGGGCGTGTCGCAGGACCGCTTGAGTGGAACGATCCAGAACGACATCCTCAAGGAGTTCATGGTTCGCAACACCTACATCTACCCGCCCGAGCCGAGCATGCGCATCGTCGGCGACATCATCGAGTACACGGCGAAGCACATGCCGAAGTTCAACTCGATCAGCATCTCCGGCTATCACATGCAGGAGGCGGGTGCGAACCAGGCGCTGGAACTGGCATTCACGCTTGCTGACGGGCGCGAGTACGTCAAGACCGCCCTGGCCAAGGGCATGGACGTGGATGTGTTCGCCGGCCGCCTGAGCTTCTTCTGGGCCATCGGCATGAACTTCTACCTGGAGGTGGCCAAGATGCGTGCGGCTCGGCTGCTGTGGTGGAAGATCATGAGCGAGTTCGAGCCGAAGAGCCCGAAGAGCCTGATGCTGCGCACCCATTGCCAGACCTCGGGCTGGTCGCTGACCGAACAAGACCCGTACAACAACGTGGTGCGCACCACCATCGAGGCCATGGCCGCTGTGTTCGGCGGCACGCAGAGCCTGCACACCAACGCGCTCGACGAAGCCATTGCGCTGCCCACCGAGTTCAGTGCACGCATTGCCCGCAACACGCAGCTCATCATCCAGGAAGAGACCCACGTCACGAGCGTGGTCGACCCGTGGGCCGGCAGCTACATGATGGAAAAGCTGACGCAGGACATGGCTGATGCGGCGTGGAAGATCATCGAAGAAGTCGATTCACTCGGCGGCATGGTCAGGTGCGTCGACAGCGGGTGGGCCAAGCTCAAGATCGAGGCGAGTGCGGCTGAGAAGCAGGCACGCATCGACTCCGGCCAAGACGTGATCGTGGGCGTCAACAAGTACAAGCTCGCGAGTGAAGCCGCCATCGACACGCGTGACGTCGACAACGTAATGGTGCGCGACAACCAGGTCGCGCGGCTGAAGCAGGTGCGGGCTGCGCGCGACCTTGCTGCGACGCAGGCCGCGCTCGACGCGCTCACGGCTTGTGCCGAAACCGGCGAAGGCAACCTGCTCGACTTGAGCATCCGCGCCATGCGCCTGCGCGCCACGGTCGGCGAGGTGTCCGACGCGCTCGAGAAGGTGTTCGGCCGCCACCGCGCCGACACGCAGAAGGTCAGCGGCGTGTATGCCGCCGCCTACGACAGCGCCGAAGGCTGGGACAAGCTGCAAGCCGAGATCGCCCAATTCGCTGAAGACGAAGGCCGGCGCCCGCGCGTGATGATCGCCAAGCTCGGGCAGGACGGCCACGACCGCGGTGCCAAGGTGGTGGCCACGGCCTTTGCCGACCTCGGCTTCGATGTCGACATGGGGCCGCTCTTTCAAACTGCCGAAGAGTGTGCGCGCCAGGCCATCGAGAACGACGTGCACGCGGTCGGCGTGAGCACGCTCGCCGCCGGCCACAAGACGCTTGTGCCGGCAATCATCGCGTCGCTCAAGGCGCAGGGGGCCGACGACATCATCGTGTTCGTCGGCGGCGTGATTCCGAGGCAGGACTACGACATGCTCTATGACGCTGGCGTCAAGGGCATCTACGGCCCGGGCACGCCGATCCCCGCGAGCGCGAAGGACGTGCTCGAGCAGATTCGCCTGAGCCTTGCCCAGAAGGCCTGAGCGACGTGGGTTCTTCAGGCGTCGACCTGCCCCTTTGTGACGGCGTGCGCCGCGCCGAACGCCGCGCGTTGGCCAAGGCCATCACGCTGCTCGAATCGACACGCCCCGATCATCGTATCCGGGCCGATGCCCTGCTCGACACGCTGCTGCCACACACCGGCAAGGCGCTCCGACTGGGCATTTCGGGCGTGCCGGGCGTGGGCAAGTCGACCTTCATCGAAGCGCTCGGCCTGATGCTCATTGCGCAAGGGCACCGCGTGGCCGTGCTCGCCATTGACCCGTCGTCCAGCCTCGGTGGCGGCTCGATCCTGGGCGACAAGACGCGCATGGAGCGCCTGTCGGTCGCCGAGGCCGCGTACATCCGGCCCAGCCCCGCCTCGGGCACGCTCGGCGGCGTGGCCGAGAAGACCCGAGAAGCGATGCTGGTCTGCGAAGCGGCGGGGTATGACGTGGTGGTCGTCGAGACCGTGGGTGTCGGCCAGTCTGAAACGGCCGTTGCCAGCATGACCGACATGTTCGTGCTGCTGCAACTGCCCAACGCCGGTGACGACCTGCAGGCCATCAAGAAGGGCGTGATGGAGATCGCCGACCTCGTCGTCATCAACAAGGCCGATCTGGATGCTGCGGCCGCCACCCGCGCGCAGGCCTTCATCAGCAGCTCGCTGCGCATGTTCGGCGCGCACGGCGTTGCCGAGCAGTGGCAACCGCAGGTCATGCCGATGAGTGCGCTCAGGGGCGACGGCCTTGCCGCGTTCTGGGCAACGGTTGAGGAATTTCATCGCCTGCAACGCGCGAATGGTGCGTTCGATGCACGCCGCAAGAAGCAGGCGCTGGCGTGGATGTGGGACACCATCCACGCCCGGCTGCAGGCTGACTTTCGCAAGCACCCTGCCGTGCGCCAAGCTCTGGCCGACACCATGCGCGACGTGACCGCTGCGCTCGTGGCGCCGTCGGTGGCGGCGCGCCGCTTGCTCGATCTGTTCGAGCGACCCACTGAACCCACCTCTGAATCACCCCCGACACAAGGCCACCATGCACGACATCATTGAGCAGCTCGAAGCCAAGCGCGCGGATGCGCGACTGGGCGGCGGCCAGAAGCGCATCGACGCACAGCACAAGAAGGGCAAGCTCACCGCGCGCGAGCGCATCGACCTGCTGCTCGATGCCAGCACCTTCGAAGAATGGGACATGTTCGTCGAGCACCGCAACCACGACTTCGGCATGCAGGACAACCGGCCCCCGGGCGACGGCGTGGTCACCGGCTACGGCATGATCAACGGCCGCCTCGTGTTCGTGTTCAGCCAGGACTTCACGGTCTTCGGCGGCGCGCTCAGCGAAGCCCACGCCGAGAAGATCTGCA
>JANXWV010000045.1 GCA_025350965.1 Rhizobacter sp. | reverse complement strand
CAGATACCGCCCCGTGAAGCTCCCCGCATCCGCCGCCACGTCTTCCGGCGTGCCCGCCACCAGCACCGTGCCGCCGCCGGCGCCGCCTTCGGGGCCCATGTCGATGACCCAGTCGGCGGTCTTGATGACGTCGAGGTTGTGCTCGATCACGACCAGCGTGTTGCCCGCGTCGCGCAGCTGGTGCAGCACGCGCAGCAGCAGGTCGATGTCGGCGAAGTGCAGGCCCGTGGTGGGCTCGTCGAGGATGTAGAGCGTTCGCCCGGTGTCGCGCTTGCTGAGTTCGAGCGCCAGCTTCACGCGCTGGGCCTCGCCGCCCGACAGCGTGGTGGCGCTTTGCCCGAGGCGGATGTAGCCGAGGCCCACGTCGAGCAGCGTCTGCAGCTTGCGCGCGATGTTGGGCACGGCGTTGAAGTAGCCGTGCGCGTCTTCGACCGTCAGGCCCAGCACGTCGGTGATGTTCTTGCCCTTGTAGAGCACCTCGAGCGTTTCGCGGTTGTAGCGCTTGCCGTGGCACACGTCGCAGGGCACGTACACGTCGGGCAGGAAGTGCATTTCGACCTTCAGAACGCCGTCGCCCTGGCAGGCCTCGCAGCGCCCGCCGGCCACGTTGAAGCTGAAGCGCCCGGGGCCGTAGCCGCGCTCCTTGGCGGTGTTCATCTCGGCGAAGAGTTCGCGGATCGGCGTGAACATGCCGGTGTAGGTGGCCGGGTTGCTGCGCGGCGTGCGGCCGATCGGGCTCTGGTCGACGTTGATGACCTTGTCGAACGAATCGATGCCTTCGATCAAGTCGTACGGCTCGGGCTCGGTGTGGCTGCCGTACAGCTTGCGCGCAACCGCCGAATACAGCGTGTCGTTGACCAGCGTGCTCTTGCCCGAGCCCGACACGCCGGTCACGCAGGTGAGCAGGCCGATGGGAATGTCGACGTTCACGCCCTTCAGGTTGTTGCCGCGTGCGTTGGTGATGCGCAGGTGTGCCTCGGGCTCACTGGTGCGCGGGGCCACGCGTGCCGCCGGCACGGCAATGCGCAGTGAGCGCGACAAGTAGCGCCCGGTCAGCGAGTTGGGGTCGGCCGCCACCTGCTGGGGTGTGCCTTGCGCCATCACGCGGCCACCGTGCACGCCGGCACCGGGGCCCATGTCGATCACATGGTCGGCGGCGAGGATGGCGTCTTCGTCGTGCTCGACCACGAGCACGCTGTTGCCGATGTCACGCAAGTGGCGCAGCGTGCCGATCAAGCGCTCGTTGTCGCGCTGGTGCAGGCCGATGCTGGGCTCGTCGAGCACGTACATCACGCCGGTCAGCCCCGAGCCGATCTGCGACGCAAGGCGAATGCGCTGCGACTCGCCGCCGCTCAATGAGTCGGCGTTGCGGTCCAGGCTCAGGTAGTTGAGGCCCACGTCGTTCAGGAACTTCAAGCGCGAGCGGATCTCGCGCACCACCTTGTCGGCGATCTCGGCCTTCGCGCCCTGCAGCTTCAGTGTGCTGAAGTAGGCCAGGCACTCGCGCAGCGTGAAGTGCTCGACGCGAAAGATCGCCTCGCGCGTGCCGGCTTGCGCATCGACGAGGAAGACGTTGCGCGCCTCGCGCCGCAGCCGTGCGCCGCCGCAGTCGGGGCACGGCTTGACGCTCTGGTAGCGCATCAGGTCTTCGCGCACGGCGGGTGAATCGGTCTCGCGGAAGCGGCGTGTGAGGTTCGGCAGGATCCCTTCGAACGGGTGCGAGCGCTTCACGCTGCGCATCTTGCCCTTGCCATTCTTGGCGGTGCTTTCGGCTTCGTAGACGAACTCGATGGCCACGTCACCCGAGCCGTGCAGCAGCACCTGTTGGGCGGTTGGCGGCAGCGCTTCAAATGGCGCGTCGATGTCGAACGCGCAGTGCTTCGCCACGCTCTCCAGCAGCGAGAAGGTGTAGGCATTGCGCCGGTCCCAGCCCTTCACCGCGCCGCTGGCCAGGCTCAGCGTGGGGAAGGCGACCACGCGCTCGGGGTCGAACACGGTGGTGTGGCCAAGGCCGTCGCAGGTCGGGCAGGCGCCCACCGGCGAGTTGAACGAGAACAGCCGCGGCTCCAGCTCGCTCAAGCTGTAGCTGCACACCGGGCAGGCGAATTTGCTGGAGAAGAGGTGTTCGCGGGCGGTGTCCATCTCGAGCGCCATGGCGCGGCCGTCGGCAATGCGCAGCGCGGCCTCGAAGCTTTCCGCCAGGCGCTGCTCCAGGCCGGGCTGCACCTTGATGCGGTCGATCACCACGTCGATGTCGTGCTTCTCGGCCTTCTTCAGCTTGGGCACGTCGGCCGCCTCGAACGCTGCGCCATCGACGCGAAAGCGCACATAGCCCTGCGCCTGCATGTCGGCGAAAAGCTCGGTGAACTCGCCCTTGCGGTCGCGCACGACAGGCGCCAGCACCATCAGCCGCGTGCCTTCGGGCAGCGCGAGCGTGGCGTCCACCATCTGGCTCACGCTCTGCGCCTGCAGCGGCAGGTGGTGATCGGGGCAGAACGGCGTGCCGGCGCGGGCGTACAGCAGCCGCAGGTAGTCGTGGATCTCGGTCACGGTGCCCACGGTCGAGCGCGGGTTGTGCGAGGTGGCCTTCTGCTCGATGCTGATGGCGGGGCTCAAGCCCTCGATCACGTCGACATCGGGCTTGTCCATCAGCTGCAGGAACTGCCGCGCATAGGCCGACAGGCTTTCCACGTAGCGGCGCTGGCCTTCGGCATACAAGGTGTCGAACGCCAGGCTCGACTTGCCCGAGCCCGACAGCCCGGTGATCACCACGAGCTGGTTGCGCGGGATGTCGAGGTCGATGTTCTTCAGGTTGTGCGTGCGCGCACCGCGCACGCGGATCTGCGTGGCCTCCCGCACGCGGGCCGCAGCCGGCTCGGCGGGCGCGGCAAGGTCAGGGGAAAGGTCGGGCATCGTGGTGGCGCAGGTAAACCCACGATGATACCGGCGCAGTTTGGAAGCGTCGGCGCCTTGGCTTGCGGGGCCTTACCGGGCGCCGTCGGTCAGGGCCTGTTCAAGCGCCTGCGCCAACGCGGTCACCGCAGGCTGCCCGAGCAGGGCTTGGGCCGAGCCCTGCGGCGCTGCTGCGGCGTCGGCCCACACCGTGCCGTTGCCGAGCTGCAGCGTGGTGTGCAACTCGCCGTTGCGCAGCAGGCGCAGGGTCATCGCGGCCTCGCCAGCGGCGGAGCCGGAAGCCGCGCCCCATGCGCCTGCGGTGGTGCGTGAAAGTTGAGCAAGCCAGCGCTGCAGCGCGTTCGTCATGGCCTGGGGCTCACCGGCGCCTTGCTGCCAGCGCCAGCGCCGTGGCTCGTGTTCGATGGCGGCCAGCAGGGCGGCCAGCGGCGCGTCCGGCGCTGGCGGCGCGGCCTGCAGGCGCGGCGCGGGCATGGCTGACCGCGCCAGCGCCTGCGGCGCGAGGCGGTCCGCCAGGTTGTCGGCGTGCGCCCCGGCCGACGCGGCGGCTGGCGGCGGCGGCGTGACATCTCTGTCGGGCGCAGACTGCGCGAGCTTCGCGCGCGCACTGGGGGCCTGCGGTGACGGCACTGCACGCGGTGCACTCGGCGAAGCTGGCAACACAGCTGGCAACGGAGCCGGCAACGAAGCCGGCAAGGAGCTCGGCATCGCGGCCGGGGTGGCTGTTGCGGCCGGCGCTCGAGCGGCCTCCGGCTCACGCGCATCGGCCACGGCAGCCGGTGCAGCTTTCGGCGCAACGGTCGGCGCAACGGCTGGCGCTACCGCCGGCGCCACAGCGGACGCAACGGTGGTCGCAACCGAAGGCGCAACCGAAGGCACAACCGCCGGCGCGCGTTGCACGGTGCTGTCCAGCGGCTGGCCCCACCACATCACGCCGGCGAGTGTCGCGACCATCACGCTCGCGAAGCCGCCGGCCAGTGCCGGGCGGGCGAGCCAGCCCCAGGCGCGCGCAAACGCCCCGCGTTCGGGTGCGAGCACCGGCGCGGCCGCGGCCGTGGCTGCGCGTGCCTGGCGCAGGATGGTGTCGCTCACGGCCTGCGGCGGCAGGGCATGGGCGTCGGGGGCGTGGCGCAGTGCTTCGGCAAGCCAGGCGTCGGGTGGGATGTCGTCTCGCTCGGTCATGGCACGTCGCCCCTTGCCGCGGGCGGCAGCGCGGCAATCGGCGCGAGGTAAGCGCCCATGCATGTGCGCAGCTTGCTCATCGCATATCGCAGCCGCGTCTTCGCCGTCTCGAAGCCGACCTCGAGTGCGCTGGCCACCTCGTCGAGTGCCAGCCCGTCGTCGTGGTGCAGCAGGAACGCGCTGCGCTGCGGCAGCGGCAGTTGGTCCAGGCAGCCGAGCAGGCGCTCGCCGGCGCGGCGCCAGAAAGCAAGCTCTTCACTGTGTGGCGCGGCGCTGGCGGGTGCCGGCCAGTGCTGCCACGCCGTGGCTTCGGGTGCCCAGGGCTTGGCGCCATCGCCGTCGAGGGCGTCGAACGCATCGAGCGACACCTCGCGGTGGCTGCGCCGCAGCAGGTCGACGGCGCGGTGGTGGGCCAGCGTGTAGAGCCAGGTGCGGAAGGTGGCGCCCTGGGGCGCCCAGCGCGCGCGGGCATGCACCACGCGCAGCCAGGTGTCCTGGAACACTTCGTCGGCCTGTGCGTTCATGGCCGTGCCGAGCAGGCGCCGCACGAAGCGGTAAAGCCCGGCCTGATGGCGGGCGTAGAGGCGCTCGAACGCGGCGGAGTCGCCGTGCGCGTAGGCGGCCATCAGGGCGTCGTCGGTGGGTTCGGGCTCGGGTGGCATTGGCCGGTTCGGAGCTGATTCGAGGGCTGATTCGGTGGTGATACGGCGCAGCCGCGTGAACAGGGTGAAGTGTTTCCCCCGGGCGATTTTGCGACGCGGCGTCACCCTGCGCGGCGCGCTGCGGCGTACCACCTGGGTCCCACACCGCGCCCCACCGCGCCCCAGTCCAGCAGAAAGAAGCCACGATGAAGACCCGCCTGTCATTCCCCCGCAGCCGCCTCGCCCCGTTGCTGCTGTGCATGCTCTCGCTCGCCGCCTGCACGATGGCGCTCGAGCCCCCGGCGGCGCATGCCGCGTCGCCCACCTCGTCCCCCTTCTCGCCCCCCGCTACGGACTGGCCGCCGCCCTGGGCCGACATGCCCGAGCCGGCGGCGACAGACTTCACACCACCGCGCTTCACGGCGCCCCGCGCGAGCCACTGCCACCGCCTGCCGACCTTGCGAGAAGTGCCCGGCACCGTGCCCGAGCAACAAGGCCATGCGTGGCCCAGCCACCGCCGCGACGCGCTGGCGGACACGCGCGAATCGTCAGCGCCAGCGCCAGCGACGGCGACGGCGACGGCGACGGCGGCAACGCCAGCGCTAGCGCTAGCGCCCGCGCCAGCACCAGCCATGGCGCGCGCCGAAGCCGAGTCGCGCGCCAGGCCGGCTGCCAAGGCGGCCGCACCCGCAGGTCGCCTTGCCGAAGCACCGCTGGCCGCTGCCCCTGCGCCGGGCTTTCCACCGATGCCCGCCGCGCAAGCCCAGCCCGCACGCCCGCCGCACGAGGTGGTGACTGCCGGCATGGTCGACGACAACGCCGACTTCGGCGCTTACCTCGCCTACCGCCAGCGCCGCGCCGGCCTGCCGGTGCGTGAGCGTGACATCAGCGAGCGCACCCTGCTCGAAGTGACCGACTCACTGGGCCGCCCGGTGCACGACGCCGAAGTGGCGGTGCAGCGCGCCGGCATCAGCGAGCCTGTGATGTGGGCACGCACCGACACCGCAGGCCGTGTGTGGCTGCACCCGCGCGCCTTCATGCCCGCGGCAAGCGGCGGCGAGCGCACGCTTGCGGTCGCGGTGCGCAAGGGCGGCGTGCAGGCGCGGGCCACCTTGCTGCGCGGGCAGTCGCAGGCCGTCCAGGTGCGCCTCGGTTCGAACGATGCCACCCAGCGCGCGCGCCTCGACCTCGTCTTCATGGTCGATGCCACCGGCTCGATGGGCGACGAGATCGCAAAACTCAAGGCCTCGATGCGCGCCATGGCGCAGCAGATCTCGCAGCTGCCCGGCCAGCCCGACATCTGCTACGGCCTGGTTGCCTACCGGGACCGAGGCGACGCGTTCATCACTCGCACCCAGGACTTCACCGACGACCTGGGCGCGTTCCAGCAGCAGCTGGCGCGCGTGCAGGCTCAAGGCGGTGGCGACATTCCGGAAGCGCTGAACGAAGCGCTGCACGAAGTCGTGCACGGCCTGAGCTGGCGCGCTGACGCGGCCCGCATGGTCGTGCTCGTGGCCGATGCGCCGCCGCACCTGGACTACGGCGGCCCGCAGTACGACACCACCATGCAGGCCGCGCTCGCCAAGGGCATCAAGGTGTTCGCGGTGGGCGCGAGCGGGCTCGACCCGGTCGGCGAATACATCTTCCGGCAGATCGCGCAGTACACGGCCGGGCGCTTCGTGTTCCTGACCTACAAAGACGCGGCCAACGCCAGCAGCGGGCCGGGCACGCAGACCGTGCACGAGGTCGCGCAGTACTCGGTTCAAACGCTCGACCGGCTGGTCGTGCGGCTGGTCGGCGATGAACTGGCGCGGCTCGGCCGCTTGTAAGTGGTTGGGGTCGTCCTGCGTTCAAGGCGGGTGCGCGTGAAAGAGCGACCGTTCGCTCTGAGCTTGTCGAAGGGCCGGCCGTTTGACGTTGCTCACGACAGGCTTCGACAAGCTCAGCCCGAACGGGGCCGGAGCGGCGACACCCGGGTGCGCGCGCTTGCGCCGCCCGGGGCGGGCTCCTACGATGTTCCTGTCCAGAGGCTGCGGCCATACCGCCGGGCCCTGCGGCACGGAGACCACCATGGCGCAGCTCGATCAGGTTCTCGAAGGTGCAGTGTCGAACCAAGACGCTCCGTTTCTCGTTGCGATGACGGGCAACGCCGCCGGCACCACATGGGCCGGGGCGGCGGGTGAGCGCAGCGCCGGCCAGAGCGCAACCGTCGACACCGTCTTTCGCATCTTCTCGATGACCAAGGCCGTGGGCAGCCTGGCTGCGATGATCCTGATGGACCGCGGCCAGCTCAGCGCCGACGCCACGGTCGAGAGCATCCTGCCCGAGTTCGGCGAGCTGAAGCTGCTCGATGGCTTCGGCCCCGACGGCCCGCGCCTGCGCGCACCGCGCGTGAAGGCCACCGTGCGCCACCTCGCCACACACACCTCGGGCCTGGTGTATGAGTTCTGGAATGAAGACATGCCGCGCTACATGGCGGCGAGCGGTGCGGTGTCCATCTTGTCGGGGCTGACGGCGTCGATGAACTACCCGCTGCAGTTCGAACCCGGCACGCGCTGGGACTACGGCATCGGCATCGACTGGCTCGGCCGCGTGGTCGAGAAGGTCAGCGGCCAGCGCATCGATGCGTACTGCCGCGATGAGATCTTCGAGCCGCTGGGCATGCGGGACACCGCGTTCGAAGTCGAGCCGCACATGGCGGCCCGGCTCGCGCAAGTCGGCATTCGCGGTGAAGACGGGCGCTTCTCGGAGTACCCGCTTGCGCCGCCGTCTAGCCCCGAGTTCTACGGCATGGGCCACGCGTTGTACTCGACCGCGCCCGACTACATGCGCTTCCTGCGCATGGTAATCAACGGCGGCACGCTGGACGGCACACGCATCGTCAGCGCCGCAGGCCTGGCCTCGATGCTCACGAACCAGATTGGCGATACGCCCATCGGCGTGCTGAAGAGCGTGGTGCCGCCGCTGTCGGCGGATGCCGAGTTCTTCCCGGGGCGGCGCAAGTCACACAGCATGGCCTTCATGCGCTTCGAGGAAGACGTTCCCGGCATGCGCCAGGCCGGCTCGCAGGCCTGGGCTGGCGTGCTGAACAGCCACTACTGGTTCGACCCGAAGAGCGATGTGATCGGCCTGCTGATGACGCAGTCGCTGCCGTTCGCCGAGCCGCGTTTTATGGTCACCTACGAAGCCTTCGAACGGGCTGCATATCGGCACGCGCAAGCGAACCACGCATGACCGCCTTGTACCGCGCCGCCGATGCGCTTGGCCAGCAGGTCACCTACCGCGACCGCAAGCGCCACTGGTGGCTGCTGTCGGTCGTGTACCCGCTGGTGCCCTTCGTCGGCCTGTGGGCCCATGCCGCCAGTGGCTACCAGCTGGCGCTGGGCCTGCCGCTCGTCATCAGCTACGGGCTGATGCCGCTGCTCGACGCGCTGATCGGCGAGGACGAGAACAACCCGCCCGAGGCGGTGGTGCCGCAACTCGATGCCGACCGCTACTACCGCTGGCTGACGTGGCTGACCGTGCCGCTGCACTTCATTGCGCTGATCGGCTGTGCGTGGTGGGTCGGCACGCATGCGCTGTCGTGGTGGGCGGTGTTGATGCTGGCGTACGTGGCCGGCACCGACTCCGGCCTGGGCATCAACACCGGCCATGAGCTGGGCCATAAGCGCACCGCGGTCGAGCAGTGGCTGGCGCGCCTGGTGCTGGCGGTGCCGGCCTATGGGCACTTCACGGTCGAGCATGGGCGCGGCCACCACCGCTGGGTGTCCACGCCGCACGACCACGCCAGTTCACGCATGGGCGAGAGCATCTACCGCTTCGCACTGCGCGAGCTGCCGGGCGGCATGCGGCGCGCGTGGCAGATCGAAGCCGAGCGGCTGGCGCAGGCCGGCCGGGGCGCATGGAGCGTGCACAACACGATGCTGCAGTCGTATGCGGTCAGTGCGGTGCTGCAACTCGGGCTGGTGGCCGCGTTCGGCTGGGTGATGCTGCCGTTCCTCGCGGTGCACAACATGGTGGCCTGGTGGCAGCTCACGTCGGCCAACTACGTGGAGCACTACGGCCTGCTGCGCGCTCGCTTGCCGAGCGGGCAGTACGAAGCACCGCAGCCGCACCACTCGTGGAACACCAACCATCTGGTGACGAACCTGGTGCTGTTCCACCTGCAGCGCCACTCCGATCACCATGCGTACCCATCGCGGCGCTACCAGTCGCTGCGGCACTTCGAGCGCCTGCCGCAGTTGCCCAGCGGCTACTTCGGCATGTTCCCGCTCGCCTATGTGCCCGCGCTGTGGTTCAGGGTGATGGACCCGCGGCTGCTGGCGCTGCCGCACGTGAACGGTGACCTCGACCGCGTCAACGTCGACCCGCGCCGGCGCGACGCGCTGGTGGCGCGCTACGGGCAGGCGGCGAAGTTGCCCGAGGGCGCAGCGGCCTGAGTGACCTGAGTGGCCTGAAGAGCGCGGGCGCGCCTACTCGGCGCCGAAGCGCTCGGCCCGGCGCGCCGACACCACGAGCATGCGCTGCGGCGCGGTGGCAAGTGCCGCCGACGACGGTTCAGGCGATGGCGCCGCAGCCAACACGCCGGCGAGCGGGCTCTTCAGCTTGATCGCCAGGCCGGCGACAGTCTGCCCCGGGTCGGCGGGCAGGCGTTGCGCCGGGTCGGCGCCACGTGCGAGCAGGAAGCCGACCATGTCGGCACGGCTGTCGGGGTAGGCCAGGAAGCTGGGCAGCATCACGCGCGCCAGCGGCAGCCACGCGAGCTGGTCGCCGCGGCGCGGTGGCACCCGGTTCACGAGCTGCGGCTGGCGGGCGAGCCACCAGTCGAGCGCGGCCCAGTCGCTGGTGCGCAGGGCCTCCTCGAAGCCGGTGCTGCGTTCGCCCACATAGCCGCCGAGCGCATCGGCGGCGCGGTGGCCTGCGGCTTCGAGCGCCTGCGCGAACGGCGAGGCCAGATAGCTCGGGTGCAACGCGCCGAGCGGGCTGAACCCCAGCGTGCCAGGGGTGAGCGCACCGCTGGCGAGCCATGCGTCGAGCGTGGCGTCCAGCCCGGCGGCGCGGCTTTGCGGGCAGCTCAGCCAACGCACCACGTCGTGATGAACGGCGCGGCTGTCGCCCTGGGCCAGCGTTGCAATGGCGCGCTTCACGTCTGCCGAGGTGGTGGCCAGGTCCGGGCAGTCGTTGGCCTGCGCCAGCGCCACCAGCGGCGCCTGCGCGCAGGCTTGGGCTTCAGCGCCCTTGGCCAGCAGTTCGGGCAGCACCGGCCAGAGCCGCACATCGCGCGCCGCGACCGTGAGCGGGCATTCGCCGAGCGACGTGCTGCGCATGTCGGCCGTGCGCAGGCTGCCCGGCACGAACTCGCCGCAGCGTGGGTTCAGTGCGCGGTCCACGCTGCTGAGTTGCGCGCAGGGGCGCGGGTCGCCTTCGGTCAGCTTGCCGTGCACGTGCTTGACCACTTCCCAGGTCATGCTGGTGTCGGTCGCGATACCGGCCACGCCGAGCACCAGCGAGGTGGTGGTGCAGCCGCCTAGCGTCAGCAGCGTGAGGCCTGCGGCGGCAAGGGCGGCCCATCGGGGCAGGCGGTTCATGAAGGGTCCGTTCCGGTGGGCAGACCGGGGGTGCGGGCTGCGTCAAGGCTCGAATGCTAGGGAAGCCCGTCGGTGCGTGATGTGCGGTAGTGCACGGCATTCGGCCGGCACGGTAAGCGTTGGTGACGAGCTGTGAAGAGCTGTGGCGGCCTGGGCGGCCTGGGCGGCTTGGGCGTCACGCCGCACGCGGCACGCGCGGTCGTCGTGGCATCGCGCCGCTCGTTGTCATGCGCCTTCAAGCACCCGCAGGATCTCGCGCCCGTACGCTTCGAGCTTCTTCGCGCCCACGCCGCCGATCTGCGCCAGCGCGTCGAGCGAATCGGGCTGTGCCTGCGCCATCTCGGCCAACGTGGCGTCGTGGAACACCACGTAGGCGGGCAGGTTGTGCTCGCTCGCCACCTCGGCGCGCCATGCCTTCAAGGCAGCGAAGCGTTCGAGGCCTTGCTCGTCCAGCGGCAACGGCGGCGGCTTGTCCTTGCCACCGCGCGCGGTGCGCGTCACGCGCCCGGTCTTCGCCTTGCCCTTCGGCGCATCGCTCTGCTGGCGCAGCAGCATCTGCACCTCGCCGCGCAGCACCTCGCGTGCCGAGGCCGTCAGTTCGAGCGTGTTGTATTCGCCTTCGGTGCGCAGGTAGCCGAGCGCGATCAACTGGCGCAGCACGACACGCCACTGCGCCTCGCTCACATCGGCGCCGATTCCGAAGGTGCTCAAGGTTTCGTGGCCGCGCTGCACCACCTTGTCGGTCGCCTTGCCGCGCAGCACGTCGATCAGGTGCGCCGCGCCGTAGCGCTGGCCGCCGTTCTGATGAAAGCGGTAGACGCAGCTCAGCGCCTTGCGCGCGGCCTCGGTTGCGTCCCACGTGGCGGGCGGGATGAGGCAGTTGTCGCAGGCGTTCTGGTAGGCGGCACAGCGCTCGCTTTCTTCGCCGAAGTACGCGAGCAAGCGCACGCGCCGGCAATCGTGCGCTTCGGCCAGCGTGAGCAGTGCATCGAGCTTGCCTCGCTGGCCGCGCTTGAACTCTTCGGCGGCGGGGCTCTCGTCGATCATGCGGCGCTGGTTCACCACGTCGGCCAGGCCGTAGGCCATCCACGCATCGGCCGGCTGGCCATCGCGGCCGGCGCGGCCGGTCTCCTGGTAGTAGGCCTCGATGTTCTTCGGCAAGTCCAGGTGTGCCACGAAGCGCACGTCGGGCTTGTCGATGCCCATGCCGAAGGCAATGGTCGCGACCATCACGATGCTCTCTTCGCGCAGGAACCTGTCCTGGTGCTTCTTGCGCACGTCGGCGTCGAGCCCGGCGTGGTACGGCAGCGCGCTGATGCCTTCGGTCACGAGCCAGGCGGCGGTCTCGTCGACCTTCTTGCGCGATTGGCAATACACGATGCCGGCGTCGCCCTCGTGGTCGTCTTGAATGAAGCGCAGCAACTGCTTGCGCGCGTCGTCTTTCTCGACCACGGCGTAGCGGATGTTCGGCCGGTCGAAGCTGCTTATGAAGACGCGCGCATCCTGCAGTTGCAGGCGCTCGATGATGTCGGCGCGCGTCAGGTCGTCGGCGGTCGCGGTGAGCGCGATGCGCGGCACGTCGGGGTAGCGTTCGTGCAGCAGGTTGAGCTGCAGGTAGTCTTCGCGGAAGTCGTGGCCCCACTGGCTCACGCAGTGAGCCTCGTCGATCGCCACCAGGCTGAACAGGCCGCGCTCGTGGAGCGAGTCGAGCTGCGCCAGCATGCGCGGCGTGGTCAGGCGCTCGGGTGCCACGTAGAGCAGCACGAGCCGGCCGCTCATCATTTCGCGCTCGATGCGCTGGGTGTCGTCGAGCGACAGCGTCGAGTTCAGGAAGGCGGCGTGCACGCCGGCCTCTTCGAGCGCGCCGACTTGGTCATGCATCAGCGCGATCAGCGGGCTCACGACGAGGGCCACGCCCTGCTCGCGGCGGTGCCGGGCAATTGCCGGCACCTGATAGCACAGGCTCTTGCCGCCGCCGGTGGGCATGAGCACCAGCGCGTCGCCACCTTTGATCACGTGGTCCACGATCTCGGCCTGCGCGCCGCGAAAGGCGGAGTAGCCGAACACGTCGTGCAGGATGTGGGTGGGGGCCGATGGGGCGGCGTTTGGCGAATGGGGTTCGGTCACCGACCGATGTTAAGTGAGCCGTCGTCACGCCCCTTGGAGGGAAGGCGCGCATTCCCCCGGAGTTCCATCCCACGGGGGAGAGTCGGCGGGAGCCCGGGCGCCATAATTACAGCCATCCCAAACCTGCTTCGGAGCCTGCCATGGCATCAGTCAACAAAGTCATCGTTCTCGGCAACCTCGGCAAGGACCCCGAGGTGCGCTACACCCCCAACGGCAGCGCGGTGTGCAACCTGCGCATCGCCACCACGCGCAACTGGAAGAACAAGGATTCCGGCGAGAAGATGGAAGAGACCGAATGGCATTCGGTCGTTCTCTACGACCGCCAGGCTGAGATCGCCGGCGAGTACCTGAAGAAGGGCCGCCCCGTCTACGTGGAAGGCCGCCTCAAGACGCGCAAGTGGACCGACAAGGAAGGCATGGAGCGCTACACCACCGAGATCGTGGCCGACTCGATGCAGCTCCTGGGCGGCCGTGAAGGCGCGGGCGGCGGCAGTGCCGAAGAAGAAGGCGGGTCTGGCGGCTACACCGAGCGCAGCGCGCCGCAGCAGCGCCCGGCGCCCGCGGCCCGCCCCGCACCGGCATCGCGACCGGCGCCGAAGGCGGCGACCGGCTTCGACAACATGGACGACGACATTCCGTTCTGACGCGAAGCAGCCCCATGACCACGCCGCAACCACCCTTCGAGCTCTACGCCTTCTGGCGCACCTCGGCCACCTACCGCGTGCGCGTTGCGCTGAACCTGAAAAGCCTGGCGGCGCACGAGCGCATCGTCAACCTCGATGCCGGCGAACAGCGCAGCGAAGCCTTCCTGAAGCTGAACCCGCTCGGCGCCATCCCGGCGTTGGTGGAAGCGGGCCACGCGCCGATCACGCAGTCGCTCGCCATCCTTGAATTCCTCGATGAGTTCCAGCCCGCGCCGCCCCTGTTGCCGGCCGACCTGCACGGCCGCGCGCGGGTGCGGTCCATCGCCAACATGCTGGCCGCCGACACCCACCCGCTGATCACGCCGCGCGTGCGCAAGTACCTCACCACCAACGCCGCGTTCGACGACGCGGCCTGGCGTGCCTGGCAGACGCAGTGGTTCACGACCGGCCTGGCCGCTGTCGAACAGCGCCTCGCGACCGAACCGCAAACGGGCACCTACTGCCACGGCGATGTGCCGACCATGGCCGACATCGTGCTCGCCAGCATCACGGCCGTGATGCGCGTCTTCAAGATCAGCGTGGCGGGCATACCGACCATCGACCGCATCGTTGCCACCTGCGAAGCACTCGACGCCTTCGCCAAGGCCGCGCCGAGCCGCCAGGTGGGTGCGCCGGCAGCCTGAAGCCGGCTGGGCTCAATCAACGAGCAAGCGGCTCCGCGGTGCTCGAGCGCCTACTTCGTGCCGCGCAGCCGGCTCACTTCCAGGCTAGTCACGGCCGCAGCGCGGTTGCCCCAGCTGCCGCGCACATGCGTGAGCACCGCCGCCACGTCGTCATTGCCCAACAGCGTTGCGAACGGCGGCATGCCATAGGGGCGCGGGTTGCCGGCCGTGGTGGGCGGGAAGCCGCCTTCGAGCACGGCGTGCACCAGGTTCGCCGGTGAGCGCAACGTGATGGCACGGCTGCCGGCGAGCGCGGGGTAGGCGCCCGGCGCGCCCTCGCCTTGCTCGCCGTGGCAAGCGGCGCAGTGCAGGTCGTACAGCTTCGCGCCGGCGGGTGTGGCGGTGGCCGCTGTGGTGGCTGTTGTGTCATGGCCTGAGGCGCCGTCGGCCATCGGCGCCCGGCCGGCTGCGGCCGCTTGCGGCAGCGCTTTCAAGTACACGGCCATCGCCTGCAGGTCGGCGTCGTTCAGGTACTGGGTGCTCCCACCCACCACCTCGGCCATCGGACCCATCACCGTGACGAGCGCGCCGGGCGTGGCCACGCCGGAGCGCAGCAACTCGGTGATGTGCGGCACGCTCCAGTCGGCCACGCCGGCCTCAGCGGGTGACGTGAGCGACGGCGCATACCAGTTCTGCACCGGGATCAACCCGCCGGCCAGGTCGAGCGTGCTCGCCGTGGCGCCCAGCGCGTTGCGGCTCGCGTGGCAGGCGTTGCAGTGCCCCAGGCCTTCGACGAGGTAGGCGCCGCGTTGCCATTCGGCGCTGCGACCGGGCTCGCGCCCGGCGTTCGGCCCGGTGGTGGCGCCGGCTTCGGCCGCACGGAAGTACAGCGCGCGCCACACCGCCAGCGCCGCCTGCTGATCGAACGGCCAGGCCAGCGCGTGCGGCGTGTTCGCCTGCGTGACGGGCCGCAGGCCTTGCAGGTAGGCGAACAGCGCATCGGCATCGGCGCGCGTAACTCGCGTGTAGTTCGGGTACGGGAACGCCGGGTACAGCAGCCGGCCGCCGCGCGCGCGGCCGTGGTGCAGCGCGCGCCAGAAGTCGTTGGCGCTCCACCGGCCCAGACCCGTTGATGCGTCGGGTGTGAGGTTGGGCGCGAAGACGGTGCCGAACGGCGTGGGCACGCCGCGCCCTCCGGCATACGGCGCGCCACCTTGTGCGGTGTGGCAACCCTGGCAATTGCCAGCGCGCGCGAGGTAGGCGCCGCGTTCGACGAGGCTCGGGTCGGTACCGGTACCAGTACCGGCACCGGAGCGGGTGGTGCCCATTGGCGCGCCGGATTTGGCGGCACCTTGGCCTTCGGTGTCGCCTTCGCCGGCATCGCGCACGCCCAGCCACCACACCGCTGCAGCGCACAGCGCGGCTGCTCCGGCCATGCCGGCGGCGGCACGCACGAGCTTGCGCGCAGGCCGTCGGGTCATGGCTTGCCAGTGCCGCGTGGCACGCCGGCGGCCATGCTGCCGCACGGGATCGGCGTGGCGGCGGGTAGCGTGGTTGCAGGCTTCGCGCCGCGTGGCACGGGCTGGGCCCCCAGCCATTGCGACAGGGCGCTGATGTCGGCCACAGGCAGCGCCTGCGCCACCTGCGCCATGCAGTCGGGCGTGGCCGCGTGGCGCTGGCCGGTGCGCCAGGCGCCGAGCTGCGCGTTGAGGTAGTCGCGCGGCAGGCCGATCAGCGCGGGCACGCCGGGCGCCACGCCCATCAGCGCGGTGCCATGGCACTGCACGCAGGCGGGAACGCGCAGCGCAGCGTCACCGCGCGTGACCAGCGCTTCGCCGCGCGCCAGGGTGTCGACGCTCGCGGTGGCGCGCAGCGGTGGCGGGTAGGGCAGGTCGAGGCCCGCGAAGTGCGCGGCGATCTCGTGCAGGTAGGCGTCGTTCAGCGGCGCGAGCAGCGTCGCCATTGGCCCGTACGAACGGCGGCCATCGCGGAACGCGCGCAGTTGCTGGAACAGGTAGCCGGCCGGCTTGCCGGCGATGCGCGGGTAGTAGCCGTCGCGGGCGGCGCGGCCCTGCGCGCCGTGGCAGCCGGTGCAGGCGAGCACGCGCTGCGCCATCGAGTCTTCCACGCTCGGTGCGGCGTGCAGATGCGCGGGCGCGCTGATCGCGAACAGCGCCGCCGTCAGGCCGCCGGCGATTGCGGTACGGGCAAGGCGACCGGTGCGCGGTGCGCTCATCGCATCAGGCTGCGGCGGCCGGGGCAACGCGGCGTGGCAGTCAGCGCGCTGCAGGCGGGCCGCTGGCGAGCGCCGCTGACGCGGCGTCGCCGGTCGCCGCCAGCCCTCGCGCCACACCCGCCCGATCAGCCGCACTGCGGTTCTGGCTCACCTTCCATTTGCCGGTGAGCGCGGTCAACGTGATCTCGATGCCGACAATGGCGTGCGTCATCGTGTCGACGAAGGGCGCGGGCGCGTCGGTCACGGCCCAGGGCTTCGACTGCGCGGCCTCGTGGTGGGTGGTCAAGCGCGAGACGAGCGCGTGGACCCAGGCCGCGTCGTCGATGGCGCGGAGTTGGCCGCGCGCCTGCACCATCACGTAGTTCCAGGTCGGCACCACCTTGCCGTGCTCGGCCTTGCTCGGGTACCAGCCCGGTGACACATAGGCTTGCGGGCCCTGGAACACGACGAGCACTTCGGTGGCCGCCCGCGCTTCGCGCCACAGCGGGTTGGCGCGCGCCACGTGGGCGCGCAGGATGCCGGGTCCGCCAGCCGGGTCGGCGTCGAGGAAGAACGGCACGCTGTTGGCCTGCAGGCCGGCGGCGGTGAGCGTCACGAGCAGGCCGAGCGGGTGGGTGCGCACCAGTTCATGCAGCACCTCGGGGCGCTTCTCTTCGAAGTGGGCGGGCAGGTACATGGCGATGACCTTCAGGCTGCAACAACGGGGCTGAGCGCGGGCGCGGGCCGCGCGGTGGCGGCGTCGAAGCGGCGGTCGTAGTCGGGGTCGACGGTGCCCATCCAGCGGTCCCACACCAGGAAGTAGAAGCCGTAGTTGTGGCGCGCGCTCGCATGGTGCCAGTTGTGCGCGGTCGGCGTGTTGATGAAGCGGCCGAGCCAGTGGCGAGACATGCCGCGCGGGAAGATCTCCATGCCCATGTGGCCGTACACCGCCACGGCGGAGTCGATCCACAGGAAGATCAGGTACGCGGCTGGGTGCTTGGGCACGAGGAACAGGATCAGCACGAACGGCACCACGGTGTCGAACAGGCTTTCGACCGGGCTGACCGAGTAGCTGGTCAGCGGGTTCGGGTGGGTGCTGAGGTGGTGGCTGCGGTGCGTGAAGCGGAACAGCGCGCGGGCGTGCATGGCGCGGTGCGCCCAGTAGAACAGTGTGTCGCGAATGAACAGCATCAGCACGATGCTGAACACGAAGTAGGCCCAGCCGCCGTGCGTGGCGATGTTGCGATAGAACGGCATCTGCCGGCCCACGCCGAGCCAAAGAATGGCGGGTGCGATGAGCGCGGCGATCACGATCGTGGCCCCGCTCAGCGTCAACTCGCGGCGCCATTGTTTGCGCGTGAGCACGGCGGCCTGAAGCCGCGGCCGCCACTGCATGCGGCCGGCGAGCCACGCCACGACCGCCGTCCACAGGCCCACGAACACCCCATACCGCAGCAGCGTGAGGCCGCCGAAGTAGACGAAGGCGCGGGTCAGGTCGGCGGCAGTGGCGGTGGGGGTCGGCATGGGTGGCGTCTTGTGAGGATGATGCCTGAAGCGGGCCATGCCGCACCGCCTGCCTTACAATGAAGTAAGGATTTAAGGAAGCAGCGTCATGACCACCGCCACCCTGTCGAGCAAGGGCCAGATCACGATCCCCGCCGCAGTGCGCGAAGCGTTGCAGGTCGGCACCGGCGACCGGGTCGAGTTCGTCGAGGTCGCGCCCGGCCGCTACGAGTTCATCGCGGCCACGCGGCCTGTCACTGAGCTCAAGGGCATGTTCGGCAAGGCCGCCAAGCGGGTGAGCATCGAAGAGATGAATGCCGTGATTGCCGCGAGCGGGGCAGCGGGTGGAACGGCAGCGAGATGATCGGCCTCGACACCAACGTGCTCGTCCGCTACATCATGCAGGACGACGCGCGCCAAGCCGCGCTCGCGACGAAGCTGGTCGACGCGCTCACGCCCCAAGCCCCGGGCTTCGTGCCGATGGTGGTCGTGGTCGAGTTGGTGTGGGTGCTCGCCGGCAGCTTCGATCTTCAGCGCTCCCAGATCGCCGATGCCGTTGAGGCGCTGCTGCGCAGCAAGGAAATGGTCGTCGAACGCGCAGAAACG
Source organism: Rhizobacter sp. (assembly GCA_025350965.1). Lineage (GTDB taxonomy): Bacteria > Pseudomonadota > Gammaproteobacteria > Burkholderiales > Burkholderiaceae_C > LMDS01. The sequence goes on along the minus strand of JANXWV010000045.1, from coordinate 8,054 downwards.
GTGTGGCAGGCGCTGCGCCTGTTCCGTGCCGGCTCGGCCGACTTCGCCGATGGCCTGATCGAGCGGTCGGCCGCATCGGCCGGTTGCAAGCGAACGATGACTTTCGACCGTGCCGCTGCGAAGGGCTCCGGCATGACGCTGGTGCAGTGATGCACTCGGCCACTCAGCGGGCCGGCTGGTGGCGGCTCAACGTGCCGCCGGCCGCACCCGCTCCGCCGCGATCCAGTCGTCGATCGATTGCTCCAGCACCGCCAGCGGCACCGGGCCGCCGTCGAGCACGGCCATGTGGAAGCGGCGGATGTCGAAGCGCTCGCCGAGCGCTGTCTTCGCGCGGTCACGCAGCTCGATGATCTTCAGCTCGCCGATCATGTAGGCCAGTGCCTGGCCGGGCCACGCGTAGTAGCGGTCGACCTGCGGCTCGATGATGTCGCGGCTGATGCCAGTGCGCTCCGTCATCCAGCCGATGGCTTGCTCACGTTGCCAGCCGAGCGCATGAATGCCGGTGTCCACCACCAGCCGCGCTGCGCGCAGCGCCTGCAGTTGCAGGTACCCGAAGCGGCTGTAAGCATCGTTGTACAGGCCGAGTTCGCTGCCCAGTGTCTCGGCGTACAAGGCCCAGCCTTCGCCATAGGCCGGGGTCCAGGCGCTGCGCCGGAACGCGGGCAGGCCCTTCAGCTCCAGCGCGCGGGCGTTCTGCAGGTGGTGACCGGGCACGGCTTCATGGGCGAAGAACGCATCCATGGTCCAGGTCGGGCGGATCTTCACGGCCGCCGCGTTGGCGTTGAACCACCCGGGGCCGCTGCCGTCGAGCGGTGGCCGGCTGTAGTTGTCGGACCGGCCGGGCCCCTCGTACGCCGGAATCGCGCGCACGCCGTAGGGTGTGCGCGGCAGCTCGGCAAAGAGCTTGGGCAGCTCCGGGTCGACGCGCTTGGCGATGTCGCGGTAGCGGGTCAGCAAGGCCTCGCCATCGGCGAGGAAGAAGCGCGGGTCGGTGTTCAGAAAGGCCACGAACTCGGTGAAGCTGCCGGTGAAGCCAGCGGCCTGCATCTGCGCTTCCATCTCGGCACGCAGGCGCGTCACTTCGCGCTGGCCGATGGCGTGCACTTCGGCGGCGGTCAGGTCGGTGGTGGTGCTCCGGCGCACCAGGAAGTCATACGCCGCTCGCCCGCCGGGGTAGCGGCTCATCGCGCCGTCCAGCGGCGCGCGTGGCGCATAGTCGTTCGCGATGAAGTCGCGCAGGCGGCGCATGGCCGGGTAGACCTGCTCGCGCAACGCGCGTTCGCCGTCGGCCGCGAGGCGGGCGCGATCCGCCGGTGCGATGCCACTGCCCAAGCGCTTGAAGGGCGCATAGAGCGCACTCTGGGTCACGTCGGCCGTGAGTTGCGCGTCGATCTGCGCGGGCACCCGTGCCAGCGACGCGCGCGGCATGACCCAACCGCGCTCCAGGCCGTCGCGCAGGCGCACGATCAGCTGCTCCACCCGGGCTGGGAAACGCGCCACGCGCGCGAGCATCTTGCGCACGTCGGCCTCGGTGGCCACGGGGCTCGCGCCGAGCAACTCCGGAAACTCGTTGTGCAGCCCGCTTTCGGCGCTGATGGCCAGTGTGTTCAGGCCGGGGAACGCCGCGCCCGCGACCCACTGCTGTGTTTCCCGCACCAGCATGTCGTAAGACACGCGGTCGGCGTTGCTGAGCTGGTCGCGAGGGATGCCGCGCAGCTCGGCCAGCAAGGCCTGGTTGCGCGCCACGCGGGTTGCGTCAGCGGCCTTCGAGTCGTCTTCGAGTTGGTCGCCGTAGCGGTGGTCGCCAGTGAACGTGGCCCACTCCGGGAAGTTGCGCATGCGCCATTCCCAGTCGGCATCGAAGAGGGCGTGCAGGCGCTGCGTCTGGCCTGCATCGGGCGCGGCCAGGGCAGGGCTGGAGCACAGCGCGCACAGCGCAGCCAAGGCCCAAAGCACGGCGAGCCCATGCCTGGCGCGGCGGTGCGAACGGGTGGTCATAGGGGGCGGCTCCGGCAGGCGCCGGCTGTGGCGCGGGGGCCAAGTATGCCGCGCGTTTGATCGCGTCAAAGAGACCCGGCACGACCCTGTGGATGCCCTGCGAACAACCTCAGTGCATCACCGCCGATGGGGCGACCGCCGCCACCGGCCGCTGCTTCGCAGCCCACGCCAGCGTCCACGCATGGAACTGGCTTGCCGGCATCGGCTTGCCCATGTGGTAGCCCTGCGCCTCGTCGCAGTCGAGTGCGCGCAGCAGCTCCCAGACCACGGCGTTCTCGACGCCCTCGGCCACCACGGTCAGGCCGAGGTTGTGCGCCAGGTCGATGGTCGAGCGCACGATCTTCGCGTCGTCCTGGTCCTTCTCCATGCTCATGACGAAGCTTTTGTCGATCTTCAGCTCGTTGACCGGCAGGCGCTTCAGGTAGGCGAGCGACGAGTAGCCGGTGCCGAAGTCGTCGATCGACAGCTTGAAGCCCAGGCCGGCCAGGCGGTTCAGCGTGCCGAGTGCGCGCTGCGGGTCGTCCATGATCGCGCTCTCGGTGATCTCGAGGCAGAACGCCTCGGCCGGCACGCGGTGCTTCACGAGCAGCGCGTCGAACTTTTGCGGCAGCTCGGTGTCGAGCAGGTCGCGCGTGGACAGGTTCACCGACAGGATCAGCGGAATGCCCTCGGCCTGCAGCAGCAGCCAATGGCGCGCCGCTTCCTCGAACACCCACATCGTCATCTGGCGGATGAAGCCGGTCTGCTCGGCGAACGGGATGAACTCCATCGGCGGCACCAGGCCGCGCTGCGGATGCTGCCAGCGCACCAGCGTCTCGGCACCGCCGACGCGCCCGGTCTCGAGCATGAGCTTGGGTTGCAGGTACAGGCGCAGCTCGTTGCGCTCCAGCGCCTGGCGCAGCTCGGTCAGCAGCGACAGCGTCTGCGCGCTCGCCGCGTCGATGGCGGCGTGGTACATCAACGGCCCTTCGGTGCGGCGTTTGGCGGCGTACATGGCCACCTCGGCGCGGCTCAGCAGCACATCGGCGTCGGCGGCGTGCTGCGGCCAGCAGGCCATGCCGATGCCGGCACCCATGTCGATGGTGTGATCTTCGAGCGTCAACGGCACATCGAAGGCGGCGGCGATGCGCTGCGCCACCGACTCGGCCAGCGCCGCGTCGCCGCCGCGCAGCAGCACCGCGAACTCGTCGCCGCCGAGGCGCGCAACCAGGTCGCCGTCGCGCACCATCTGCTGCGCCAGGCGCTCGCCGACGCGGCCGAGCAGCAGGTCGCCGATGCGGTAGCCGAGCACGTCGTTGACGTGCTTGAAGCGGTCCAGGTCGAGCATCAGTACGGCCACGCCCGCAGGTGGGGCAGCGCTGTCGTCGGCGGCATCGGCAGCAGCCTGGGCTTCGGCCACGGCCTGGATCACCGCGTCGCGGAACTGCACGCGGTTGGGCAGGCCGGTCAGGCTGTCCCAATAGGCCAGCTTGAGGATCTGCGCCTGCTTGTCGCTGACGCTCGCACGCATGGTCTCGAACGCGTTGGCCAGGTCGCCGATCTCGTCGGCACGCTTCAAGCCGCCCATCGGCGTGGCGTAGTCGCCGCCGCCCAGCCGCTCGGCGGCGGCAGCCAGCGCGCGCAGCGGCTGGCTCACGCGGCGTGCGGTGTACAGGCTGCCGATCACGAACACGGCGAAGCCGAGCAGGGTGATGACGAGCAGGCCGACCTGCAGGTCGTGCGGCAGGCGCACGGCGTCGTCGATCGACAGCGACACGAGCGCCACCACGGCGCCGCTGGCCGCATTGTCGGGCGCGGTCAACCAGCAGGCGCGCACGCCGAACTCTTCGTGATCGATGGTGACCGACTCCATGCCGCTGGCCACGGGGTTCGGCTCGGCAGGCACGTACCAGGCCTGCTGCGCGAGCTGCACGGCCTGCGGCGAGGGAAGGCTCGTGAGGATGGCGGTCCACGGCGCACCTGCGGCCGTGCGCGCAAGGAGTGTCACGTTCCGCGCCGACAGGTCTTTCATGTCGCCGGCCAACTGCGGGTCGAGCGGGAAGCCCATCAGCACCCAGCCCGCGAGCACCGGCAGCTTCAGCGGCACCAGCACCACCTGGTGCGGCCGCCCGCCGATCAGCGCGATCTCGTTGGCAGCGCCGGCCCTGGCGGCCTTGGCTGCGAGCCGGGTGGTGACGAGCGCGAGCTCCTTCGCGTTGCCGCCGCTCGCGGCGCGCAGCGAGAAGTCGGTGCCCAGCAGCGCCGCCTCGGTCGCACCGATGCGTGCGCCGTGGTTGTCGAGAACCGACGCGATGGTGTCCACATCGCCCGACTGCACGGCCGAGCGAAAGCCGTAGTCGGCCGCCAGCAGGCGCGCGCCCTCGGTGAGCTTTTGCGCGTTGCGCATCAACAGGCTTTGCAGCACGCGCTCGGCCACCCGCAACTGCGCCGGCAGTTCGCGGCGCGCGTGCTCGCCGAGGCTGGCGCGGATCGCCGTGTAGCTGGCCGCCTGCACCAGCAGGAGCAGCAGCAAACTGAGCGTGGCGATGCGGGTGCCGATCGAACGGCCCAGCCACGCACCACCGAGTTCACGCAGGCTTTTCATCGAGTTCGGCTCAGGGCTCCGAGCTCAAGGCTCTGAGCTGACAGCCAGCCGCGCGCTGTGCTCGGCATCACCGGCGGGCATGGTGAACGCGGTCGTGGTGGGCTCGGGCATGCCGCTCATGCCGGGGTGCCACAGCCGCAAGCGGTAGGCCCCCGGCGGCAGCGCCTCGATGCGGGCCCGACCGTTTGCAGCACTGCGCGCGAACCAGGGCGTGTCGGCCACGACCACCCAGGCGGCCATGTTGTCGTGGATGTTGCAGCCCAGCACCGCGATGCCGGGCTTGTCGAACACCACCGGCACGTTGGGCACGCCGGCGTACAGCTTCAACTCGAAGGTCTTGGCAGGCGAGAACGAGTAGACGTGGTGGCGCACCGTGTCGAAGTTCGGGAACAGCGCGCGCGTGCCCACCGTGATGAGCGTGAGCCGCGTCGTGAACTCGCGCTTGGCCTGCGCGATCTCGACGTCGGCCATCGGCTTCGTCGGCACCTTGGCGCCGGCCGGCTCCAGCAAGGCCACGGCGTCGACCAGCGGCTTGCCGGCGCTGTCGGTCAGGTGAAGCGTCAGCGCCCCGGCGTGGCTGGCGCCAGCGGCCAGCGCGGCCAGCAGCAGGGTGGTGGCGCGGGTTGCAACGCCGCGCGCCGCGCATCGGATCGTAGGAGTCATCAAGTACCTTCGTGCTGAGCACTCCGGAGTTCGCCCTGGGGGCGGCCCGGCGTGCTCATGGCGCCTTCTTCGCTGTGGACTGCAGGGCAGATGCCCGCGTTGGTCTGTTATCGGCAGCGCTGGCGCCGGGCTTGAGCCGGCCGGGCAGCGGCGGCTACGCGCTGCTGCCGATCACACCGCCGCCGAGGCATACGTCGCCGTCGTACACCACGGCCGATTGGCCCGGCGTGGCCGCCCACTGCGGCTGCGTGAAGCGCAGCGTGAACTGGCCGGGCGCACCGGGCGCACCGGGCACAACGGGCTCGGCGGGCTCGGCGGGCTCGAAGGCGCAGGCCGCATCGGCTTGGCGGTAGCGCGTCTTCGCGCCCAGCGCCGCGGCCACGGGCGGGTGGCCGGCGACCCAGCTGGCGTCGTCGGATGCGACCACGTTCGATTGCAGCCATGGGTGGCCATGGCCTTGCACTGCGTAGAGCGTGTTCGTCGCCATGTCTTTGCGGGCCACGAACCACGGTGCGTGGTCGCTGCTCGCGGGCTCGCCGCGCCGTGCCTTCAGGCCACCGATGCCGATGCCCTTGCGCTGGCCGAGCGTGTAGAAGCTCAGGCCCACGTGCTCACCGATGGTGCGGCCCCGGTCGTCCTTGATCGGCCCCGGCGTGCTGGCGAGGTAGCGGTTCAGGAACTCGCGGAACGGCCGCTCTCCGATGAAGCAGATGCCGGTCGAGTCGCGCTTGGCTGCGTTCGGCAGGCCGATTTCGGTGGCCAGGCGGCGCACTTCGGTCTTCGGCAAGTCGCCGATGGGGAACAGCGTCTTCGCGAGTTGCGCCTGTGTCAGCCGGTGCAGGAAGTAGCTCTGGTCCTTCAACGGGTCCAGGCCTTTGAGCAGTTCGAAGCGACCGTCGCGTTCGCGTACTCGCGCGTAGTGGCCGGTTGCGATCTTCTCGGCGCCCAGGCGCATCGCGTGATCGAGGAAGGCCTTGAACTTGATCTCGGCATTGCACAGCACGTCGGGGTTCGGCGTGCGGCCGGCCTGGTACTCACGCAGGAACTCCGCGAACACGCGATCGCGGTAGTCGGCGGCGAAGTTGACGTGCTCGATCTCGATGCCGATCACGTCGGCCACGGCGGCCGCGTCGACGAAGTCGATGTTCGACGTGCAGTAGCCCGGGTCGGTGTCGTCACCCGGGCCGCCCGCGGCCCGGTCGTCATCCTCCCAGTTCTTCATGAAGATCCCCACGACCTCGTGGCCCTGGCGTTTGAGCAGCCACGCCGTGACTGCGGAATCGACACCGCCAGACAGGCCGACGACGATGCGCTGGGTCTTTTTCATGGAGCGCCGATTTTAGGTGTCGCCCCTGCGACGCCTGCGGGCAAGGGCTTGGTTCTAAGATGCCAGCGCCGGTCGATAAGGCCGGCACACGTCTTCAGGGCGGGGCGAAATTCCCCACCGGCGGTAAATCACGCAAGTGATGAAGCCCGCGAGCGCCCTTCATGCCCAGCAAGAAGGGGTCAGCAGATCTGGTGCGATACCAGGGCCGACGGTTCAGCGTTTGTGCACGCGAGTTTCACGACCCGCAAGCGCGCACGTCAAAGTCCGGATGAAAGAAGATGTGCCGATGTGCGTCGCGCGCCCCGGCCCGCCGGTGTGGGCAACGCGCGTTTGCGCGCCCTGAAACGCTTTTCGCCAACCCGCTCGGCAACGAGCACCTTGCGAGGACGTTTCAACCATGTCTCAACTCTCCCCCACTGGCCAACGCGCCATGCCACCGCGCCTGCGGATCGCCGTCGATGCGATCCGCCAAGGCCGCGCCGTCGTGCTGATCGACGACGACGACCGCGAAAACGAAGGCGACCTGATCGTCGCCGCCGAGCGCATCACCGTGCCGATGATGGCCACGCTGATCCGCGAATGCTCGGGCATCGTCTGCCTGTGCATCGAGGCCGGGCGAATACAACGCCTCGGGTTGCCGCCGATGGTGGCGCGGAATCAAAGCCGCTTCGGCACGGCGTTCACGGTGTCCATCGAAGCCCGAGAGGGCGTGACGACCGGCGTGAGCGCCGCCGACCGCGTGACCACGATCCGCGCCGCGATGGAGGCCGATGCACGGCCCGATGACCTGGTCAGCCCCGGCCACGTGTTCCCGCTGCGCGCCAACCCCGGTGGCGTGCTGGCACGGCGCGGCCATACCGAAGGCGCGGTCGAGTTGGCGCGCCTGGCCGGCCTGCAACCGGCGGCCGTGCTCTGCGAGCTGATGAACGAGGACGGCAGCATGATGCGAGGCGAGCAATTGCTCGCCTTCTCGCGGCTGCATGGCTACCCGATGCTGACGATCGACGAGTTGGTCGCGTGGCGGCGCGAGGCGGAGGCGGTGACCGTCAGCGCTTGATCTCGGGCACGTACACCGTCGCGTTGGTCGTGATGGCGCCGAGCGGGTACGAGCGCCCGGCCAGGTAGTCCTGCACGCAACCCAGCACATGCGGGCTGCGGTGGCGGGCGCGGCTGGCCTGCAGTTCGGCAAGCGTCATCCACAGCGTTCGTTCGATGCCGTCGTCCAGCGTTCTGTTCGGGTCGGGCTCACCCACAGTGCCACCGAACGCGAAGCGCAGGTAGGTCACGTCTTCCCCGGTGCTGGGGCGTTGGAAGCGCGAAAGGTACACGCCCACCAGCCGATCAGGCGTGAACACGCGGGCGGTCTCTTCCAGCGCTTCGCGCACCACGGCTTGCTGGGGCGACTCCGCTTCGTCCAGGTGGCCGGCCGGGTTGTTCAGCTTCAGCCCTTCGGGCGTGTGTTCTTCAACGAGCAGGAACTGC
>JANXWV010000027.1 GCA_025350965.1 Rhizobacter sp. | reverse complement strand
CGGGCCCCAGCCTTCGTCTGCCGGCGCGTACTCGGCCGCGCAGCCGATCGCGAAGGTCGGGATCATCTCGAGGCTGAACGCGGTGGCGTGGTCGTTGAAGACGAGGAAGATCACGTCGGGCGTGTTGTCCTTCATCCACTGCTTGGAGTACTCGTAGCCCTTGAACACCGGCTGCCAGTAGGGCTCGGCCGTCTTGCCCAGGTCGAGCGCTGCGCCCACGGCGGGCACGTGCGAGGTGTAGACCGATGCGGTGATGCGCGCCATCTCAAACCCCTGCCTTGTTCTGGCCGGCGCGGCCCTGCGGCTGGCGGTTCGCCTGCGCATCGCCGTTCTCGCCGGTGCGGCGGTTGCCTTCGACCGAACGCCCTCCTGCGATCATCATGTTGCGGTACTCCTCTTCGGTCATGCCGGTCATGCTGCCGGCCATCTGCTGGAAGCTCTTGCCGTCGGTGGCGCCGATCTTGGCCAGGAAATAGATGTTGCCGCCGGCCGCGATACAGCGGTTCAGGTCGCGCGCCAGCACCGCCTGCTTCTGCTCTTCGGTCATCGCCCACTCGTCGAGGTAGGTGCGCTCGCCGGCCTTGAAACGCGCGCGGTTCTCGGCCTTCATCAGCGACATGCAGAACTGGTTCAGCCAGTAGCCCTTGCGCGATTGTTCGGCGTCGAAGATGGTCGTGCCCGGCACGTCGAGGTACGGTTTGTCGAGGGCCATCAGGTGGCTCCTGTAAGTTCTTCGGGCCAGTACAGCCGCATCGGGTTCGCGACCAGCAGCTTCTTTTGCAGCTCGGCGGTCGGCGCGATGTGGGGGATGAAGTCGACCAGCAGGCCGTCATCGGGCATGTGGTCTTTCAAGTTCGGGTGCGGCCAGTCGGTGCCCCACAGCACACGGTCGGGGAACTGCTCGACCACACGGCGCGCGAACGGCACCACGTCGGTGTAGGCATTGCGTTCACCGTTCAGTGCCTTCGGGCCGCTCACGCTCAGGCGCTCGGGGCAGCTCACCTTGCTCCAGACGTTGGCGTGCTGCTCCATGAACTTCAAGAACAGCGCGAACTCGGGCCCGTCGATCGGCTTGGCCACATCGGGCCGGCCCATGTGATCGACGATGATCGTCACACCGGCATCGTTGTGAACTGCGGTGAAGAAGTCCCACAGCTCGGGCAGGTCCACCGCCTCGAAGTAGATCACCACATGCCAGCCCCATTGCTTGATGCGGGTGGCGATCTCGAGCAGCTCGTCCTTCGGTGTGAAGTCGACCAGGCGCTTCACGAAGTTGAAGCGCACGCCACGCACGCCGGCGTCATGCATGGCCTGCAGCTCGGCGTCCGACACGCTGCGCTTCACGGTGGCCACCCCGCGCGCCCTGCCAGCGCTGTGCACCAGCGCATCGACCATCGCCCGGTTGTCGGCGCCATGGCAGGTGGCCTGCACGACCACGTTGCGCGCGAAGCCGAGGTGGTCGCGCAGCGCATAGAGCTGCTGCTTGCTCGCATCGCACGGCGTGTACTTGCGTTCGGGCGCGTACGGGAACTGAGGCCCGGGGCCGAATACATGGCAATGCGCATCCACGGCGCCGGTCGGCAGCGTGAAGGCGGGCTTCGTGGGGCCGGCGTACCAGTCGAGCCAGCCGGGGGTCTTCTGAAATTCCATGCGTTGTTCTCCTCGGTCTCAGTGCTTGTTCCTGGCGGCCGCCAACAGGCGATCGGCCTCGGTGCGCCAATCGGCGCTGCGTGCGAACTCGGGCGTGCCCCGGGTGCCGAACACACCGGCATCGGCGAGGTCGGCGATGAAGGCCTGGCGCTCGGCCGTGCCGCTGGCGGACCACGGTGTGAGGCCGGCATCGCGCACCGTCTCGGCCACCTCGCGCATCTCTTCGCTGCGGCGGCGGCCGTGCTCGACGACGCGCTGGAAGAAGTAGGCCGCCTGCTTCTCCCAGTCGATGCCGGGGAAGGTCTCGCAGAGCGACGCGACGACCGCGTCTTCCACGCCGTAGTGGCGCGCGGTGGTGAAGCTTTCGATCACCATCGCCTCCAGGCCCTTGATCATCACGCTGCGGCACATCTTGGTGGCCGAGGCCACGCCGAGCTGGTCGCTCGCCACCCGGGCCTTGAACCCGAGCGCGTTGACGAGCGGTGCGAGCTCGGCCGCTGCCGCACCGCCGAGCAGCAACGGCACAGCGACGCGGTAGGGCGGGATGCTCGTCATCACCGCGCCTTCGACATAGCGGCCACCGGCTGCGTCGACGAGCGCCGCCGCGCGCTGCTTCGCGCCGGGCGACGCGGAGTTGAAATCGAGGAAGAACGCGCCGCGCTGCACCGCCGGCGCGCAGGCCTGCGCCACCGCCACCGTCTGGCTCGCGGTGACGGCGCTGACGATGAAGTGCGCTTCGCTCGCCAGCGCTGCATGCGTGGCCAAGAGTTGCACGCCATGCAGCGCCGCGTGCTCACGCAACGGCCCGGCCGCAGCGCCGTCGAGCTTGAGGTCGAACGCCGACACGCGCACGCCCTGCGCGCGCAGGTCTTCGGCCAGGATGCGGCCGACCTCGCCGTAGCCGATGAGGCCTACGTGCCACTGATGCGGGTCGAGGGGCAGGTTCATCGCGAGTGCTCGGGTAGTGGCCTGTGAAGCCGGATCAAGGTTGTTCACTGCAGAGGAGCAGAGCGGGCGGAGGTTCGCAGAGGCGACTCCAAATCACTCTCTGATCTGTGTCACGCCGCCGAGGCTGTCGGGATCGGTGAAGCAAAGCTCGGCCCTCAATCGATGTACTTCAGCCCGGCCTTCTCGAGCGGCTCGCGCATGTTGTACATGTCGAGGCCGAGCACTCCGGCGGCGAGCTTGGCGCGCTTCTCGCCCTCGAAGCTCTCGCGCTTCTCTGCCGCATCGGCCACCTGCGCGGCCAGCGCGGCGGGCACGACGACCACGCCATCGGCATCGGCCACGACCACGTCGCCCGGGTTCACCACCGCACCGGCGCACACCACGGGGACGTTGACCGAGCCGAGCGTCGCCTTGATCGTGCCCTTGGCGTTGACGGCGCGGCTGAAGACGGGGAAGCCCATCGCCTGCAACTCGACCACGTCGCGCACGCCGCCGTCGATCACGAGGCCCTTGGCGCCGCGCGCCATGAACGAGGTGGCGAGCAGGTCACCGAAGAAGCCGTCTTCGTTGTCGGTGGTGCAGGCGGCCACCACCACGTCGCCGGGCTGCAGCTGCTCGGCAGCCACGTGCATCATCCAGTTGTCACCGGGCTGCAGCAGCACGGTGACGGCCGTGCCACACGTTCTGGCGCTGGCGTAGATGGGCCGCATGTAGGGCTTCATCAGGCCGACACGGCCCATCGCCTCGTGAATGGTGGCCACGCCGAGGGCAGCGAGCCGCGCCACGGCCGCCTTGTCGGCGCGTTCGATGTTGCGTTTGACAACGCCGAGCTGGTTCATCGGGAGTGCCATGGTCAGAGCCCTTTCGTCTTGAGTGCCGCGTCGAGGCGCGGGAACACGCGGCGCGCGTTGCCTTCGTAGATCTGGTGCTTCTCGACCTCGCTGAGCTGCGTGCTGGCCGCGATGTAGCGCCGGGTGTCGTCGTAGTAGTGGCCGGTCTCGGGGTCGATGCCGCGCACCGCGCCGATCATCTCGGAGGCGAACAGGATGTTCTTGACCGGGATCACCTTGGTCAGCAAGTCGATGCCGGGCTGGTGGTAGACGCAGGTGTCGAAGAAGATGTTGTTCAGCAGGTGGTCCTTGAGGAGTGGCTTCTTCAGCTCCTGCGCCAGGCCGCGGAAGCGGCCCCAGTGGTAAGGCACCGCGCCACCGCCGTGCGGGATCAGGAACTTGAGCGTCGGGAAGTCCTTGAACAGGTCGCTGGTGAGGCACTGCATGAAGGCGGTGGTGTCGGCGTTCAGGTAGTGCGCGCCGGTGGTGTGGAAGCACGCGTTGCAGCTGGTGCTCACATGAATCATGGCCGGGATGTCGTACTCGACCATCTTCTCGTAGAGGGGGTACCACGCGCGGTCGGAGAGCGGCGGCGAAGTCCAGTGGCCGCCCGAAGGATCGGGGTTCAGGTTGATGCCGACATTGCCGTACTGCTCGACGCACTTCACGAGTTCGGGGATGCAGGTCTTCGGGTCAACGCCGGGCGACTGGGGCAGCATCGCCGCCGGAATGAAGTGGTCGGGGAACAGCTGCGCCACGCGGTAGCAGAGCTCGTTGCAGATCGCGGCCCAGGTGCTCGAGGTGTTGAAGTCGCCGATGTGGTGGGCCATGAAGCTGGCGCGCGGGCTGAAGATGGTGAGGTCGCTGCCGCGCTCCTTCATCAGCTTCAACTGGTTGCTCTCGATGGTCTCGCGCAGCTCGTCGTCGCTGATCTTCAGGTCGGCCGCCTTCGGCGCCTTGGCGGGGTCTTTGAGGCCGGCAATCTGCAGGTAGCGCCAGGCGCCGAGTGCGGGCGGCGCGGTGGTGTAGTGGCCGTGGACGTCGATGATCATCGCTTGCTCCTGTAGGTTCGGTCGGCACTGCCGTTGCACTGCGTCGGCACTGCAACGCAGCTGTTGCGCAACATTCGTCGAACCCGCATTTTCGGGAAAGTTGCCACGTTCGGCCTAGGTCTGGCAGACGCTAGCTGCTATGCCGGCGCGGCATGGCCCATGGCAAGATGCGGACATGAACCTGCGGCAGATCGAATACTTCATCCAGGTCGCCGAACTCGGCAGCTTCAGCAAGGCCGCGGTGGTGCTCGACGTGGCGCAGCCGGCACTGAGCCGCCAGGTGCGCGCACTTGAAACCGAACTGCGCGAGAACCTGCTGCTGCGCAACGGCCGCGGCGTGACGCTGACCGACGCCGGCCGCCGCCTGCTGGAGCACGGCCAGGGCATCCTGCAGCTCGTGGCCACCGCCCGCGACGACCTGGGCGCGCGCCGCGACGAGCCGGTGGGCCAGATCGTCGTGGGCCTGCCGCCGAGCCTGGCGCGGCGCCTGACGCTGCCGCTGATCGAGATGTTCCGCGCCGAGTTGCCGAAGGCGCGGCTTGCGATCATCGAGGGCTTCTCGGTGCACATTGCCGAGTGGCTGGCGACGAACCGTGTCGACCTGGGCCTGGTCTACAACCCGGAGCCCTTGCCAAGCATCGAGATCACGCCGGTGTTGCAGGAGCGGCTGTGCTTGATCGGCCCGGCGCCGACGGCCGCGAGCAGGGTGGTGCCCGCCCCCGCGCGCAAGGAAATCGCGCTCAAGGACGTGGCCCGCCTGCCCCTCGTGATGCCGCAGCGCGGCCACGTCTTCCGCAAGCTCATGGAGTCGCAGGCGGCGCTGGCAGGCGTGACGCTGAACGTGGCCTGGGAAGTGTCGAGCGTGCCCGCGATCCTCGACCTGGTGCTCGGCGGGCACGGGTACGCGGCGCTCACCGACAGCGCCATCCGCACGCTCGCTCGACCGGCGCAGTTGCTGGTCACGCCGATCCGCGACCCGCAAATCAAAAGCACCCTGTGCCTGGCGGTGTCGGCGCAGAAGCGGCGCACGCCGCTGGTCAACAAGACGGCGCAGGCCTTGGCGCGCTTGTGCCGCGCGCCGTGACCTGAAACGCCCGGCGCCAAGACCCGGGCGATGTGCCCTGCGCGTGGACTTACGCCTGCGGCCCGATGAGCCGGCGGATGCGCCGGATCGCGCCGCGCGAGTAGCGCAATACCGCCGGCGGCACCCATTGGCTGAGGTGCTGCTCCATGCGAAGTTTGCGCGCCTCGCGCTGGATCTCGGCGCTGTCGTTTGGGCGGGCCGCATACATGGTCGACCGGTTCGGCACCTCTTCGTACACGGCCTTCGAGGCGGTGTAGTAGTAGAGCGCCACCGAACGACGCAGCACGCCTTCCGGTGTGGTGAGTGCATCGGGGTGGCCGTGGTATGAGTCGGCGTCGGTATTGAAGATGACGCAGCGGTTCATCAACGGCGCGATGCTCTTCACGCGTTGCTTCATGTCGCGGCTCCAAAGCTCCAGGCAGCCACCGAATTCATCCCGCCAGTCTTCATTGAGGTAGACGATCACGTTCATGCGGCGGCTCAAGTGCAGCCGCTCGTTCAAACGAAAGTCGGCATGCACCCCGAGCTTTCCACCCGTCTTGATCTCGTGGAAACCGCCGCCTTCGAAGTACGGGTCGGGCAACAGCCCTTGGATGGCCGAGACGCCTTCGAGAAACTCCAGAAAGGGCTGCGAATTGAAGAAGTCGAAGGCGCGGCGGCAGAAGTCGTCGCACTCGGCAGGGAGGATCTGGCGTTTGTGATGACCGGCGTAGCCAACCTCGAACACCTTGTCCGACGCCAGCGCCTCGCGCGGGAAGTGCGCCAGCAGGCCGGACACCATCTCGGCCGGCAGGAAGTTGTCGATCACGATGCTCGGGAACGGGTCGGCGAAACAGTAGTCGGCCGACAGTGACTCGCCGATCTGGCGCGCCTGCTTGGGGTCGAGTTTCAGGCCGTCGTTCACGGCAATGGGCAGCAAGGGCTGCGGCATGGGTCGTTCTCCAGGGTGCGGGCAGTGCGCTGCTGAGTGCGGGGAAAGAATACCAGCGCTTCGATCAAGCCCGGCTCACGCGCCGCACCTGCACCGGCCATATGTCGCGATATGTCGCGCAGGTGCAGGTGCCCGGTGCACGACTACACCAGCACCCGCTCGATACCCCCTGCGTTGGCACGTGCCACGTAGTCCGGCATCCAGTCCGGCCCGAGGATCTGGTTCGCCATTTCGACGACGATGTAGTCGGCCTCCAACAGGCCGCTCTTCAGGTCGCCGGTGTAGCGGGACAGGCCCTGCAGGCAGCTCGGGCACGAGGTGAGGATCTTCACCGGGCCCTTCTCGGCCGCCGCGCTCGCGCCCCCGGCGGCGCCCTTCGCCAAGGCGCGAAGTGCGGTCTCGTCCTTGCGCAACTCTTCTTCCTTGCGGAAGCGGATCTGCGTGGCGATGTCGGGCCGGGTGACGCCGAGCGTACCGCTCTCGCCGCAGCAGCGCTTGCTTTCGAGCACGTTCGGCCCCATCAGCGCCTTCACCGTCTTCATCGGCTCCTGCAGCTTCATCGGCGTGTGGCAAGGGTCGTGATAGAGGTAGCCACCACTGGCCGCTCCGCCGAGCGTGATGCCCTTCTCCAGCAGGTACTCGTGGATGTCGATGATGCGGCAGCCGGGGAAGATCTTGTCGAACTGGTAACCCTGGAGCTGGTCGTAGCAGGTGCCGCAACTGACCACCACGGTCTTGATGTCGAGGTAGTTCAGCGTGTTCGCGACGCGGTGGAACAGCACCCGGTTGTCGGTGATGATCTTGTCGGCCTTGTCGAACTGCCCCGAGCCGCGCTGCGGGTAGCCGCAGCACAGGTAGCCGGGCGGCAGCACGGTTTGGACGCCGGCATGCCACAGCATCGCCTGCGTCGCGAGGCCGACCTGCGAGAACAGCCGCTCCGAGCCGCAGCCCGGGAAGTAGAAGACGGCTTCGGTCTCGCTGGTGGTCGCGACAGGGTCGCGAATGATCGGCACGTAGTCCTTGTCTTCGATGTCGAGCAGCGCGCGTGCCGTTTTCTTCGGCAGGCCGCCAGGCAGCTTCTTGTTGATGAAGTGGATCACCTGCTCTTTGATCGGCGCGGTGCCGACCGTCGAGCGGGGTGCTGCCGTCTGCTTGTTCGCCAGGCCGCGCAGCAGGTCGTTGGCCATGCGCTGCACCTTGAAGCCCACGTCGACCATGCCCATGCGCAGCAGCTTGATGGTTTCGGGGTTGGTGGCGTTCAGGAACATCATGGCCATCTTGTTGCCGGGCCGGAAGCTCTTCTGCCCCATCTTCGTGAGCAGGTTGCGCATGTTCATCGACACTTCACCGAAGTCGATGTTCACCGGGCACGGGCTCAGGCACTTGTGGCAGACCGTGCAGTGGTCGGCCACGTCCTCGAACTCCTGCCAGTGCTTGATGCTGACGCCGCGCCGCGTCTGCTCCTCGTACAGGAAGGCTTCGACCAGCAACGAGGTCGCGAGGATCTTGTTGCGCGGGCTGTACAGCAGGTTCGCGCGCGGCACATGCGTCGCGCACACCGGCTTGCACTTGCCGCAACGCAGGCAGTCCTTGATCGAGTTGGCGATCTCGCCGATCTCGCTGCGCTGCATGATCAGCGACTCGTGGCCCATCAGCCCGAAGCTGGGCGTATAGGCGTTGCTCAGGTCGGCCTTCAAGCCGCGGCCATCGACCGAGACGTTGCGCAGCAGCTTGCCCTTGTTGAAGCGACCTTCCGGGTCCACGCGTTGCTTGTAGTCGGTGAACGCGGCCATCTCGGCCTCGGTCAGGAACTCGAGCTTGGTGATGCCGATGCCGTGCTCGCCCGAGATCACGCCGTCGAGGCTGCGCGCCAGCTTCATGATGCGCGCCACGGCTTCGTGCGCCGTTTGCAGCATCTCGTAATTGTCGCTGTTCACCGGGATGTTGGTGTGCACGTTGCCGTCACCGGCATGCATGTGCAGCGCGATCCACACCCGGCCCTTGAGTACCTGGCCGTGGATCTTCTGGCATTCATCGACGATGGGGCCGAGCGCCGAGCCGGCGAAGATGGCTTGCAGCGGCGAGCGGATCTGCGTCTTCCACGATGCGCGCAGGCTGTGGTCTTGCAGGTCGGTGAACACTGTGCGGGCCGTGTCGGCCTGCACCACGTCGAGGTTCGCCAGCCAATGCTGCCACTGCGCGCCGACGTCGTGCAGCACGGCGAGCGCTTGCTGCACGCGGTCTTCCAGCAGCTCGGCCGAGGCGATCTCGCCCGCGTCGTCGCCCTTGCCCAGTGGCAGGTTGCCTTTCAGGAAAAAAGATTCGAGCGCCTCGACCAGCGCCAGCTTGTTGCGCAAGCTCAGCTCGATGTTCAGACGCTCGATGCCTTCGGTGTATTCGCCCATGCGCGGCAGCGGGATCACCACGTCTTCGTTGACCTTGAACGCGTTGGTGTGCTTGCTGATGGCTGCCGTGCGCTTGCGGTCGAGCCAGAACTTCTTGCGCGCCTCAGGGCTCACGGCCACGAAGCCTTCGCCGGCGCGCGAATTGGCGATGCGGATGACCTCGCTCGTGGCCCGCGCCACCACGTCGGCATCGTTGCCGGCGATGTCGCCAAACAGCACCATCTTCGGCAAGCCACCGCGCTTGCTCTTGGTCGCATATCCGACCGCCTTCAGATACCGGTCGTCGAGGTGCTCCAGCCCGGCCAGAATGGCGCCGCCAGAGGCCGCCTGCGCGAACATGAAGTCCTTGATCTCGACGATGCTCGGCACCGCGTCCTTCGCATTGCCGAAGAACTCCAGGCACACGGTGCGCGTGTGCGCAGGCATCTTGTGCACGACCCAACGCGCACTGGTGATGAGCCCGTCGCAGCCTTCCTTCTGGATGCCCGGCAGGCCGGCGAGGAACTTGTCGGTCACGTCCTTGCCGAGGCCCTCCTTGCGGAACACGCGGCCGGGAATATCGAGGCGTTCGGTTCGTTCCAGGGCCTTTCCAGAGGCGTCGAAGTAGTTCAGCTCGAAGCTCGCCACGGCCACGTCATGGATCTTGCCCATGTTGTGGTCGATGCGCGTCACCTCCAGCCACTTGGCTTCGGGCGTGACCATGCGCCACGAGGCCAGGTTGTCGAGCGCCGTGCCCCACAGCACGGCCTTCTTGCCACCCGCGTTCATCGCAATGTTGCCGCCGATGCAGGAGGCCTCGGCCGAGGTGGGGTCGACCGCGAACACGAACCCCGCCCGCTCGGCCGCATCGGCCACGCGCTGCGTGACGACGCCGGCTTCGGTCCAGATCGTGCCCACCTCAAGGTCGAGCCCGGGAAGTAGGCGCATCTCGACCTCGGTCATCGCCTCCAGCTTCTCGGTGTTGATGACCGCGCTGTTCCACGTCAGCGGAATCGCACCGCCCGTGTAGCCGGTGCCACCGCCGCGCGGAATGATCGTGAGGCCGAGTTCGAAGCAGCCTTTCACGAGTGCGGCCATCTCGGCTTCGGTGTCGGGCATGAGCACGACGAACGGGTATTCCACGCGCCAGTCGGTCGCATCGGTCACGTGCGAAACGCGCGACAGGCCGTCGAACTTGATGTTGTCTTTCGCGGTCACGCGGCCAAGCACCTTGGCGCATCGCTTGCGCAGGTCGGCAATGGCCTCGAACTGCGCATCGAACTTTGTCACGGCCGCACCGGCGAGTTGCAACAACTCGCCGACGATGGCGTCGCGGTCGACGTCGGCGGCCGGCGTGCGGCGCTTCTCGACCTCGCCCAGGCGGTGGTGCAAAGCCTCTATCAAAAGCTTGCGGCGGCGCGGATTGTCGAGCAGGTCGTCTTGGAGGTAGGGGTTGCGCTGCACGACCCAGATGTCGCCGAGCACCTCGTAGAGCATGCGGGCCGAGCGGCCGGTTTGACGTTCATCGCGCAGCTTCGACAACACCTCCCAGGCGCGCGCGCCAAGCAGGCGAATGACGATCTCGCGGTCGGAGAACGAGGTGTAGTTGTAGGGAATCTCGCGCAGGCGCGGCACGTGTTGGGCAGCCTGCGCGGCAGCGACGATCTGGCTCAGCGGGACGGGTGCGTTCATGGGGGTCGGGCGCGTTGCTCCCGGGTTGGCACTTGAGCGTGAATCCTACCGCAGCGCACCATTTGCGCGGGGCGCAGGGGCACGCCGCAAGCCTCGGGGTTGCCTGCGCCCTGCTCCGGGGGCTTGCCCCAGTTGTGGGCACCCGGCTTCCACGCGATAAACGTGGCTGTCACAACCCCGCGGCACACTGCCGGGTTTGCTGGAACTTCAGCCGCAGCTGCGCGGCTTTCCCTTCACGGACCCGCCATGAACTTCAAAACAATCGCCCTCGCTTCGAGCATGTTTGGCCTGTTGTCGGCCGGCACGGCTCACGCGCAAACAGACATCCAGTGGTGGCACTCGATGACCGCCGTCAACGGCGAGTGGGTCAACGACCTCGCCAAAGACTTCAACGCGAGCCAGAAGGACTACCGAATCGTGCCCACGTTCAAGGGCACCTACGACGAATCGATGACCGGCGCCATTGCTGCGTTCCGCGCCGGGAACGCACCGCACATCCTGCAGGTGTTCGAAGTGGGCACCGCCACCATGATGGCCAGCAAGAGCGCCATCATTCCGGTCGGGCAGGTGATGAAGGACGCCGGCGTGCCATTCAACCCCGCAGCCTACGTGCCGGCCGTTGCGGGCTACTACACCGCACCGAACGGGCAGATGCTGAGCTTCCCGTTCAACAGCTCGACGACGATCTTCTACTTCAACAAGGACGCCTTCAAGGCTGCCGGCATCAGCACCGACGCGCCCCCGAGCACTTGGCCAGAAGTGGTGAGCGCTGCGGCCAAGCTCAAGGCCTCGGGCCACAAGTGCCCGTTCACGACCGCGTGGCAGGGCTGGACGCAGCTCGAGAGCTTCTCGGCCTGGCACAACGTCGAGTTCGCGACCAAGCGCAACGGCCTCGCGGGGCTCGACGCGCGCATGGTCGTCAACTCTGCGCTGCACCAGCGCCACATCGAGAACCTGGCCAACATGTCGAAGCAGGGCCTGTTCGTCTACAAGGGCCGCGGCAACGTGCCCGAGGCGAGCTTCATCTCGGGTGAGTGCGCGATGATCAACACGTCGTCGGGCTTCTACGGCAACGTGGCCAAGAACGCAAAATTCGCCTACGGCCTGGCCCCCCTGCCCTACTACCCCGACGTGCCCGGCGCACCGCAGAACACCGTGATCGGCGGCGCCAGCCTGTGGGTGCTGGCAGGCAAGAAGCCGGCCGAATACAAGGGCGTGGCCGCGTTCTTCAACTACCTGTCGAGCCCCGAGGTGCAGTCGGCCAGCCACAAGCGCACCGGCTACCTGCCGATCACCACCGCCGCCTACCAGCTGACCGAGAAGTCGGGCTTCTACAAAGAGAAGCCGGGTACCGACGTGGCCGTCACGCAAATGATCCGCAAGACGACCGACAAGTCGCGCGGCATCCGCCTGGGCAACTACGTGCAGATCCGCGGCATCGAGGACGAAGAACTCGAGCAGGTGTGGTCGGGCAAGAAGAGCGCGAAGGAAGCACTCGACTCGATCGTGTCGCGAGGCAACGAACTGTTAGAGCGCTTCCAGAAGGCCAACAAGGGCTGACTTGGCTGCTGAAAAGCGCGTCGTTTTCCGCTCGGCCTGGCTGCCGTGGGCCTTGCTCACGCCGCAGATCATCGTCATCGCGGTGTTCTTCTTCTGGCCGGCAGGGCAGGCGCTGTTGCAGTCGCTGCAGCAGTCCGATGCGTTCGGCACGTCGGTCGAGTGGGTGGGCCTGGAGAACTTCCGCAACCTGATGAACGACCCGACCTACCTGACCTCGTTCAAGACCACGGCGGTGTTCTCGGTGCTCGTGGCGGTGCTGGGCATCGGCATCTCGCTGCTGCTGGCGGTGTTCGCCGACCGCATCGTGCGTGGCGCCACGTTCTACAAGACGCTGCTGATCTGGCCTTATGCGGTGGCACCGGCCGTTGCGGGAGTGCTGTGGCTCTTCATGTTCTCGCCCAGCATCGGCATCGTGGCCTACTGGCTGCGCACGGTGGGCATCGACTGGAACCACCTGCTCAACGGCCCGCAGGCGATGGCGTTGATCGTGATGGCGGCCATCTGGAAGCAGATCTCCTACAACTTCCTGTTCTTTCTGGCGGGGCTGGCGAGCATTCCGAAATCATTGATCGAAGCCGCAGCCATCGACGGCGCGCGGCCCTGGCGCCGGTTCTGGACGATCCAGTTCCCGCTGCTGTCGCCCACCACGTTCTTCCTGCTCGTGATCAACATGGTCTATGCGTTCTTCGAGACCTTCGCGATCATCGATGCGTCGACCCAGGGCGGCCCGGGCACCGAGACCAAGATCCTGATCTACAAGTTGTATTACGACGGCTTCAAGGCGCTCGATCTCGGCGGGTCGGCCGCGCAATCGGTGGTGCTGATGTTCATCGTGATCGTGCTCACCGTGCTGCAGTTCAAGTTCATCGAGAAGAAGGTGAATTACTGATGCTGCCAATGACGATCAACCGCGCTGCGGGCCGAGCGCCGGGCCGCCCCAGGCCGGCCAGCATCCCCTCGGGGGATCGGCGAACGTCCCCGGTTGCCGAGGGGCCCCATCAGCATGGTTGAGCGCCGGCCCGCGTTGGGCATCCTCGCCCACGTGATCATGATCATCGGTGTGCTCGCCGTGGCGCTGCCGCTGTACATCACGTTCGTGGCCTCGACCCACACTGCGCAAGAAGTGGTGCAGTCGCCCATGCCGATGCTGCCGGGGAGCCAACTGGTCGAGAACTACACGACAGCGCTGGCGGGTGGCGGCGCCGGTGCGGGCTCGCACGCATCGGTGGGCCGCATGATGTTCGTGAGCCTGACGATGGCGTTGCTCATCACGTTCGGCAAGATCGCGATCTCGCTGCTGTCAGCGTTCGCGATCGTGTACTTCCGCTTCCGCTTTCGCATGCTCGCGTTCTGGGCCATCTTCGTGACGCTGATGCTGCCGGTCGAGGTGCGCATCGGGCCGACCTACAAGGTCGTGGCCGACCTCGGCATGCTCAACAGTTTCGCCGGGCTCACGGTGCCACTGATCGCGTCGGCCACGGCCACGTTCCTGTTTCGCCAGTTCTTCCTGACCGTGCCCGAAGAGTTGCTGGAAGCCGCGCGCATCGACGGCGCGGGGCCGATGCGCTTCTTCAAGGACATTCTGGTGCCGCTGTCGGCCACCAGCATCGCCGCGCTGTTCGTCATCCAGTTCATTTATGGGTGGAACCAGTACCTGTGGCCGCTGCTCATCACGACCGACGAGAACATGTACCCAGTGGTCTACGGCATCAAGCGCATGATCGCCGGCGGTGATTCGCAAAACGAATGGAACCTGGTGATGGCCACTGCCATGCTCGCGATGATCCCGCCGGCGCTGGTGGTGATCCTGATGCAGAAGTGGTTCGTCAAGGGCCTGGTCGACACCGAAAAATAAGCATCCAAGAACGGGCAACGAAGAACTCATGGGCGCCATCTCGATACGCAACGTCATCAAGCGCTACGGCAGCGGGCCGAAGGCGAATGCCGTGATTCACGGCGTGAATGCCGAGATCGCCGACGGCGAGTTCATCGTCATCGTCGGGCCGTCGGGCTGCGGCAAGAGCACCCTGCTGCGCATGGTGGCCGGGCTGGAAGAGGTTTCGGGCGGCGAGATCGCGATCAGCGGGCGCGTGGTGAACGACGTGGAACCGAGCGAACGCGACATCGCGATGGTGTTCCAGAACTACGCGCTCTACCCGCACATGAGCGTGTTCGACAACATGGCCTACGGCCTGAAGATCTCGAAGGTGCCGTTGGCCGAGATCACGAAACGCGTGGACAAGGCCGCGAAGATTCTGGAACTGGGCCCCTACCTGCAGCGCAAGCCGCGCGAGCTGTCGGGCGGGCAGCGCCAGCGCGTGGCAATGGGCCGCGCCATCGTGCGCCAGCCGCAGGTGTTCCTGTTCGACGAGCCGCTGTCGAACCTCGACGCCAAGCTGCGCGCGCAAACGCGGCTCGAAATCCAGAAGCTGCATGCCGAACTCGGCGTCACCTCGCTGTTCGTCACGCACGACCAGGTCGAGGCCATGACACTCGCGCAGCGCATGATCGTCATGAACGCCGGCCGCATGGAGCAGGTGGGCACGCCTGAAGAGGTTTATCACCGGCCGGCCACCACCTTCGTGGCGAGCTTCATCGGCTCGCCGCCCATGAACCTGATCAAAGGGGTGGCCGACGGATCGCGCTTCACCGTCGGCACACAGACACAACAGCAGACGCTCGCGCTGCCAGTGGCCGCGCCGCGCTCGGGCGAGCTGATCTTGGGCCTGCGGCCCGAGCACGCCACGCTGGGCCTGGACGGCAGCAGCGGCCACGGCGGCCGCATCGGGTGGCCGATGAAGGTGGAAGCGCTCGAAATGCTGGGCGCCGAGCGGCTGGTTTACGGCCAACTCGGCCCAGGCCTGTTCACCGTGCGCATCGACGCCACCTTGACCCCACCGCGCCCGGGCGACAGCGTCACCGTACAGATGCAGCCCGAGCACCTGCACTGGTACGACGCCACAAGCACGCAACGGGTGTGAACGTGGCGCTCGCGGCGTGGCCCTTTCCGCGCTGGATTGCGCACCG
The DNA here is from genome assembly GCA_025350965.1 of Rhizobacter sp. Lineage (GTDB taxonomy): Bacteria > Pseudomonadota > Gammaproteobacteria > Burkholderiales > Burkholderiaceae_C > LMDS01. The sequence continues at coordinate 61,363 of JANXWV010000027.1, read as the reverse complement.
CGGCGCCGGCAAGCTCGCGCCCGAGAACACGTTGGCAGCGTTTCGCGTGGGTGCGTCGCACGGGTTTCGCGCGTTCGAATGCGACGTGAAGCTCAGCGCCGACGGCGTGCCTTTCCTGTTGCACGATGCCACGCTAGAACGCACGACCACGGGGCGTGGCCTGGCCGGTGCGCAGACCTGGTCTGGCCTGTCGCAACTGGATGCCGGCGCTTGGCACAGCCCGGCGTTCGCAGGCGAGGCACTGCCGAGCTTTGCCGGAATTGCCCGCTATTGCCTGGCCAATGGCCACGCGCTGAACATCGAGATCAAGCCGACCCCTGGCAGCGAGGCCGCCACCGGCCACGCCGTGGCCGAGGCCGCAGCTCGGATGTGGGGAAGCACGCCCTTGCAGCCGCTGCTGAGTTCGTTCCAGCCCGAGGCGTTGGCGGCCGCACGCGCGGCAGAGCCATCGATGCCGCGCGCGTTGCTGGTCGATGCGCTGCACGACGGCTGGTTCGATAGGGCTCGTGCACTCGGCTGTGTTGCGGTCGTCACGAACCACAAGCTGATGACCGGGGCCGTCGTTGAACAACTGCACGGCGCGGGCCTGCGCGCTCTTTGCTACACCGTGAACGAGCCCGCCGACGCGAAGCGCTTGCTCGCACTCGGTGTTGACGGCCTCATCACCGACGCGGTGGACCGCCTGCCTTCCGAAGTGGGCACAACGCGGGTCTAATGACCCGCAGATGCGGGATGCCGCCCGCGGGGGTTCGGTGCGACACTGATTTCGCATATTCATCGCGCCCAGGAGAAATTCAATGACCAACCAGTCCAGCCCCTTGCTGTTTTCTTTGCTGCGCTCATCCACTGCGGGTACGGCGTTCGCAGTCGCCGCCGTGCTTGCGGCAGTATCGGGCTCGGCACAAGCCGGCCGCATCGTCGTCAACCATGACGAATGGACCTGGACCGACGCCGGCTTCAGCACTGCGGGCGGTACGAACGCATCCACGTTTGCCCAGAACGTCGTGAAGTTCCTCGACACCGACGGCATGGCCGGCGGCAACGTGTTGGTCTACTCGAACAACTTCGCATTCGGCGGCAGCTTTGTCGCCGCGCTCGGCGCGGCGGGGTACACGGCAACGGTCAACACAGCAGCGCCGTTCACGCTCGCCAACCTGCTGACATACGACGCGGTCTACCTGGCGGGCGGCGCCTTCGCCGCGAACGACGCCATCCTCAGTGCCTACGTGAATGCCGGTGGTGGCGTGTTCATTGCAGGCGGCACAGGCGCAGGTGGACCGGCAGCGGAAGCCGCAACCTGGAACGGCTTTCTCGGTGGCTTCGGCCTGGCCCTCGATGGCCGGAACTACAACGGTGTCAGCGGCAACATTGCCGTCACCGGCATCCACCCCATCCTTGCGGGCGTGGCACAGCTGTTCTACAACAACGGCAATACCGTCATCGACCTCGGCACGAATCCCAACGCGTCCATCGTCGAAGGCAACGGCCTGATCGGCGTCTACGACAACGTCGGAGCCGTGCCCGAGCCGGAGACCTATGCGTTGATGCTGGCCGGTCTCGGTGTGCTGGGTTTCGTGGCGCGCCGCCGCAGCCGAGCAGCCTGATCAGCTTGCGCTTCGCGAACGCCCCGACTTCGGGGCGTTCTCACTTGTAGTCAGCACTCAAACGCAACTGGCGGTCACGTTGTGGTCATGGCCCAGCGTTGTGGCCGACGTGATCGTCACCATCTGACCGGCCTTCAGCTTCTGGAGATCGCCTGGTGTGAACGTTACCGCGTGGTCGTGGCCCGCTGCGCCCTGGATGCTGTACGTCTTGGCGACAGCCGAATCCAGATCGGCCGCCGCAATCAACAGCGTGTGCCCGTGGTTGCCCGACACCGCCGCGCCGCTTGCGCCACAGGTGGCGGCTTGCGCAGGCGCAGCTGCGGGCATGCTGTCCGACCCGCCACCCCCACACGCGTTCAGCAACAACAGCGCGCTACCGCCCATCGTTGCATTGAGAAATGCCTTGCGCGAAAGCGCGGTCATGCGAAGTCTCCTTGCCGGGCTGATCGCCCGGCTCTACTTCAAACAGTGAGTGCGCGCTGCAGCGCGCCGGGTTGCAGCAACGCGCCCGGTCTTACACGTTGGCACAGGCAGCGCCGTTCGCGCCACGCACGCGCGAATAGACCCGCGTGTCGCGCAGCGCGCCCAGCGGCGTGAGGCCGTCGTTGCGCAACACGCCGTCAAGGCAAAAGCCGGCGCGCTCGGCCACCCGCTGACTGCGTTCGTTGCTGTCGTCCATGCGGATCTCTACGCGCTGCGCTCGCAAGGGCCCGAACGCGAATTCGCTGAGTGCAACGACAGCCTCGCCAATCAATCCATGCCCCTGCATCGACGTGCGGCACCAGTAGCCGATCTCGAAACACCGCAGGTCCCACTGGATGCGATGCAAGCCGCTGCCACCGACGAGCCGGCCCGCGCTGTCGTCGGCCTGGCGCTCGAAGATCAGCAATGCCAGGTCTTCGCGCAACAGGAATCTCGCCTGCAGCTTGCGGCAGTCGGCCCTCGACTGCTCGAGAGACGGTTCGGTCTGCGCCCATGGCATCCACGGTTTCAGGTCGGCGAGCGACTCGCACACCGCCGCGTTGACGACCGCGGCGTCATGCTCGGTGGGGCAGCGCAGCACCAGACGGCCGGTCGCGAGATGCGCCGGCAGGTCGATCAGCAGTGGGGCCATCACATTGCCTCCGGGATTCTCAAAGCGCCACGGCGGCCGCAGGCCGCACATCGGCCTCGGCACCCAGCCAGTCGTCGGCCCGTTCGGGCCGGGGCAGTTCGCGTACTTCGCGGATGGCCTTGATGTTCCACGCGATCGCCGCCACCAACAGCGCCGAGCCGCCAGCGAACGCGAGTGCGCTGCGCAAGCCCACGTGTTCGCCCAGCCAACCGCCGATCAGCGCCCCCGGCACGGCTGGCAACAAGATCAGCCAGCGCATCGTGCTCGTCATTCGCCCGAGCAACGGCGCCGGCGTGACGGCCTGGCGCAGCGCCAGGAAGTTGATGAACACCAGCACCGCACCGGTCGAGAACAACATCAGCATCAGCGCGAACGCCGCAACGCCCCAGGCATTGGCCGGGGCTGCCGCCAGCAGCAGCCAACCGGCACCGCACACCGCGAAGCCCAGCACCAGGCAGGGCCCGGGGCCGATGCGCCGGCTCACGCGGTTGCCGAACACACTGGCCAGCACGGTGCCGCCGCCCATCGCCACGTAGCACAGGCCGACCGCCTGTTCGCTCAAACCCAGCGTGCGCGTGGCGAAGAGGATCTGCACTACCGCAGCGGCGTTGTTGCACATCTGCCAGCCACCGACCGCAGCGCCCAGCGAGACGAGCAGGCGGTTGCGCGCCACGAACCTCACGCCTTGCTTCAGGTCGCGCAGGAAGTGCCCGTCGCTGCGCGGACGCGCCTGTTCGTTGACGACGATGCCGCGCAGGATCGACGCCGACACGATCAACAGGACCGCGTCCACCAGCAGCGCCACTGGCGCGCCGACCAGCTTGATCAGTGCACCGGCCATGCCTGGGCCCGCAACCTCGGCCCCCGATGATGCAAGGGCGTTCTTCGCGTGCGCCTCGACCAGCCGTTCGCGTGCCACCACCTGCGTCAACACGATCTGCGCGGCGCTGCCTGCGGTGGTGAAGATGGTGCCAAGCGCGAACCCGCACACGTACAGCCACGCCATCGACAGCCAGCCCATCCACCACGCGAAGGGCACGCTGGCCACCACCACGGCCAAGGTGAGTTCGCCGACCACGTACACCGGCAGCTTGCGAACCCGATCGAGCCACACGCCGCTGGGCAGCGAGAACAGCACGAACGGCAGGATCTCCATCGTCGTCAGCAAGCCCATCTGCGTGGGGCTCGCGTGCAGCAGCACGGCCGCAGTCAGCGGGAAGGCCAGCATCGTGACCTGGCCACCGAACGAACTGATGAGGATCGACGTCCACAGCCGGCGGTAGGTGGCGTCACGCAGCAAGTCGCCGGCGGGCAGCGCGATGCGGCGCTTCGCCATATCTATCCATTCAGTCCAGACCTGTCGCATGTGTCTCACGGTCTCTCACCTTCTTCTGTCGCGAGCGCCGGGTAGGTGCTCGTGGGCACTGGGCCCGGGGGCAGCGAAGAGAGGGGGGTGTTCCGACCCTTCCGCTGATGACTCAGCGGACGCTTCGGTCGGAAGCGAAAGCCGAGAGGCTAGTGCGTGGCGATCAGCTGTTTGACCAGCCCGCCTGCGGAGCCGGCCGCCGAGGCCGGGTGGGCCATGTGGGCGGTAAGCCCTGCAGGTCGGTTGGCATCCACCACGGCGAGGCCGAGCGCGACACCGGAATCGCACCCGACCGTGCCAACGCCGACCGCTGCGAGGAGCGCGGCAGGGTAGCGGAAGGGAGTGGTGTTCATGGGCGTCGAATTAATGACAAAGAATGATCCTAGCAGTGCCGGCAGGGCTGGAGCAAGCACCTAACGACGCACATGCGCCCGTCGCGTTGCGCCGCATCCACGCGCGCCGCCACCATGGCCGCCGGGCCGGTGCCGGTTCGCGATACCCACAGGTGCGCAGGGTGCGCCCGGGCCGACACACGCTTGCAAGCATGCGGGGGCGAACGCCACGATGCAGACCTTCGCAACATTTCGAGGCCCTCCGCATGCCTGACATGCCCAGCCCGCACACCAACCCGTCGCCCACCGCCCTCCGCGAATCCGGCCCGCGCGCGCTGGCCCTTGCCGCCCTGTTGCTCGCGGCGGCCCTCGCGGCGCACGGCCCGGTGGCCCAGTGGGCGAGCTATCACGCGTTTGCCGACGCACGCGGCTTGCTCGGCCTGCCGAACGCCGAGAACGTGTTGAGCAACCTGCCCTTCGCTCTGATCGGCACCTGGGCGTGGCTGGCGCTGCGGCGCACGAAGGGCTTCGCTGCGTGGCGGCTGTTCAGCGCAGCCCTGGTCGCCACGGCGTTCGGCTCGGCCGCGTACCACTGGGCGCCCGGCAACCGGCTGCTGGTGGCCGACCGGCTGCCCATCGCCGGGGCGTGTGGCGCACTGCTGTGTGCGTTCTTCGCCGAACGGGTCGATGCCCGCTGCGCCTCGGTGCCAGCGCTGTGCTCGGCCACGGTGCTAGCGAGCGCCAGCGTGGCGTGGTGGTGGTTCACCGAGCAGCACGGTGTGGGTGATTTGCGGCCCTACCTGTTCGTGCAGTTCCTGCCGATGCTGCTGGTGCCCATTGCGCTGTGGCTGAACTTGCCGGTGCGCGGCACTGGCGGGTTGCCCGATGCGACGTGGTGGTCCGTGCTGGGCCTGTACGCCGCCGCAAAGTTGATGGAACTGGCGGACCGGTGCCTGTTCGACGCGACGGGTTTCGTCAGCGGCCACACGCTCAAGCACCTGCTCGCGGCAATCGCCGCGCTGTGCCTGCTGCGCGCCGCGATCCGCACGGCGCGTCAACTGCGGTAGTCGGCGTTGATCTTGACGTAGTCGTAGCTCAGGTCGCAGGTCCACACGGTGCTGCTGGCCGGGCCGCGGTGCAGGTCGACGCGCACCGTGATCTCGCTTTGCTTCATCACGCGCTGGCCGTCTTCCTCACGATAGCCGGGGTGGCGGCCGCCGTGCAGCGCCACGTGAACGTCGTCGAGAAACAGGTCGATGGTGGTCTGATCGAGGTCGGCAATACCAGCGTAGCCAACCGCCGCAAGGATGCGCCCGAGGTTCGGGTCGCTCGCGAAGAACGCGGTCTTTACGAGGGGTGAATGCGCAATCGCATACGCCACCTGCTTGCACTCGGCCTCATCGCGCCCACCGTCGATGCGCACGGTGATGAACTTCGTCGCGCCCTCGCCGTCACGCACGATGGCTTGCGCGAGTTGCCGCGCGACAGCCACGACGGCGTCGCGCAGCAGCGCACCATCACCGGTGTCGAACTGCGTGATCGGGGCGTGGCCGGCCTGTTGCGTGGCAACGAGCACGAACGAATCGTTGGTGCTGGTGTCGCCGTCGATCGTGATGCGGTTGAACGACTCGTCTGCCGCGTGTGTGACCAGCGCGTGCAACAAGGCCGGCGCAACAACCGCGTCAGTGGCCACGAAGCCGAGCATCGTCGCCATGTTCGGGCGGATCATGCCGGCACCCTTGCTGATGCCGGTGATGGTGACCTTTCGCCCGCCGATCTGCACCTGCCGCGACGCCGCCTTGGGCAGGGTGTCGGTCGTCATGATGGCCTCGGCCGCCTGCGCCCAGTGGTTGGGCGCGCAGTCGGCCAGCGCCGCAGGCAAGCCCGCGATGATGCGATCCGCCGGTAGGCTTTCCATGATGACGCCGGTGGAGAACGGCAGCACTTGCGCCGGGCTGCAACCCAGCAGCGCTGCCAACGCTTCGCAGGTGGCACGGGCACGATCGAGGCCGTCTTGCCCGGTGCCGGCGTTCGCATTGCCGGTGTTGATGAGAATAGCGCGCGGTGCGGCGTCCGAGCCCAGGTGCGCGCGGCACAGTTGCACCGGCGCCGCGCAGAAGCGGTTGCTCGTGAAGACGCCCGCGACCGCACTGCCCTGCGCGAGCGTGAACACCGTGAGGTCGCGGCGCATCGCCTTGCGCACGCCGGCCATCGCGCAGCCGATCTCGACACCGGGGACGGCGAACAATGCAGCGGAGTCGGGGGCGTTCAGGTTCACGGGCATGGGGGTTCTCGGTCAGGTGTGAGCGTCGCTGATTGTAGAAAGCCAGGCTGCGTTGGCCGACCCAGTGATCCGGCGACCCTGTAAAGCCTTCGTATGGCCTGCCCTGGTCGATTGCCTTAGATTGCGAGTGCCTCCAAACCCGGCTTCAGACTCACTGGAGGCGATCGATGACCCCACCTGGATGACTGAATGCTTCCCTTTTTCGTTGACCTGATCTCACGCACGGATGAAGCCCGGCGCGCTTTCGAAACCCACCCGGTCGTGCTGGACGCGGTTGCCAATGGCATGGCCGTGGCACGGTACCGGCAACTGCTGCTGGAGCTCTACAACGTGGTGTGGCACTTCAACCCGGTGTGCGCTGCTGCTGCCAGCCGTGTGCCGGACGCGCAGGCGCAGGTGCGCTACTTCCTGTACGAACACATGCACGAGGAATCGGGGCATGAAGAATGGGTCATCAACGACCTCGGCGCTGTGGGCGTGGAACGCACCGCCGCGCATGCGCACCTGCCCTCGATGCACACGCTCGCGCTGACCGGCTACAACTACTGGTCGGCCGACCGCCGCCACCCGTGCTCGGTGCTCGGCATGATGTACACGCTGGAGGTGATCGCCTCGGTGTACGGTGGGCCGTTCGCATCGGCTATCCGCGAATCGCTGTTGCTTGAAGGCGAGCGCGGCATCTCGTTCATCAGCTCGCACGCGACGATGGACACCGAGCACATGGCCGAACTGCGCACCGTGCTCAACACGGTCACCGACGAGGCCGCACGCGAGGCCATCATCGAGTCGGCACTGGTCAACTTCCACCATTTCACCGCGATGTTCGCCGCGATATGAGCGATGCGAACAGGGAGCATCTGCGCCTGATGATGAGCCGGTCGTACAAGTACATCCGGCTTGAATGGAACGAAGAGATGGCGGCGGTGCGCGTGAGCACCTGCGTGAAGCCGATTCAGTGCTACAGCCTGGCCGCGATGGCCGAGCTGCAGCGCGTGTTCAGCGACATCGCGGAATCGAACGGTCTGGTTCGGCACTATGTGATGACGTCCGACGTGCCGGGCGTCTTCAACTTCGGCGGCGACCTGTCGCTGTTCGTGTTGCTGATTCGCGCGCGCGACATCGAATCGCTCAGCCTGTACGGCCGGCGCTGCGTTGACCTGGTCTGGTGGATGGAGAACGCCTCGCAGCTCGGCGTGCACACCACGGTGCTGGTGCAGGGCGACACGCTGGGCGGCGGGCTGGAATCGGTGATGCCGTTCCACAAGGTCATCTTCGAGCGCAGCGCGCAGGCTGGTTTCCCGGAGGTGCTGTTCAATCTGTTCCCAGGCATGGGGGCGTGGAACTTCACGATCCGCAAGTCGAGTTTTGCGGTCGCGAACGAGATGATCCTGTCCGGGCGTTTGTACACCGCCGAGCAGCTGCAGCGCCGTCATCTGGTGGACCTGGTGGTCGAGGACGGCGAGGGCGAAGAGGCCATCCAGACCGTGCTGCATGCGGTGCACCCGCGCCTGCGTGGCACGCTCGCCGCACTGGAAGCGCGGCGCAAAGCGGCACCGATCACGCACGAGTCGCTGATGGAGATCGTGAACCAATGGACCGGGGCGGCAATGCAACTCACCGACCGTGACCTGCGGCTCATGGAGCGGCTGGCGCGCGCGCAGGTGCGCAAGGCGGGCGGCGCACACGACGGCGCGGTGGAGGAGATCAAGCGCATCGAACTCGACCGCGCCTGGGGCGAAGAGCGCACCGGCATTACCGAATGGGGCGCGTTGACCTGACTACCGGGCAGGCCGGCCCGAGCCCTATCTGTCAGAACCCGTCAGGGCGTTTCAGAGCGTGTCGGGGCTCGTCAAAGCCAGTTCTTGAGCAGCTCGCGCAACTGTTCGCGGGTGTAGGGCTTGGCGAGGTGAGCGTCCATGCCGGCTTCCAGCGAGCGCTGGGCGTCTTCCTCGAACGCATCGGCCGTCAACGCCAGCACGGGCAGCCGGCGAAGGCCCAGCCGGGCTTCGCGGCGGCGCAGCTCGCGGGTGGCGGCATAGCCATCCATCACGGGCATCTGGCAGTCCATCAACACGAGGTCGACGGTCTGGCGCCCGAGCATCGCCAGCGCTTCCTCCCCATCGCAGGCTTCGAGAACAGTCAGGCCCAGCGAATGCAGCACGTCGCGAGCGATCATGCGGTTGACCTCGTTGTCTTCGACCACCAGCACCCTGCCCTGCAGCGGCACGGTGCTGTCCAGGCCGCCGAGTGCCGAATCGACCATCACCGCATGGTCGTCACTGTGATCGGGCTGCAGCGCCAGCTCGAACCGAAAGCGCGAGCCACGGGCCGGCTCGGTCTTGACCTGAATCTCGGCGCCCATTGCCTGCACGATGCGCTGGCTGATGGCCAGGCCCAGGCCGGTGCCACCGCGCCGCCGGCTGCGCGTGCCGTCGATCTGATGAAAAGGCTGGAACAAGTCGGCCAACGACTCGCGCGCCATGCCGATGCCCGTGTCTTTCACCTCGAATGCCACGCGGGCCTGGCCGTCACGCGTGGCGGCCGGGCTCACGCGCAGCACCACGCGGCCGCGTTCGGTGAACTTGATCGCGTTGCCAACCAGGTTCAGCAACACCTGCTTCAGGCGCTGCGCATCGCCGATCACCCATTCTTCGACATCAGGATCGAGGTCGAGCGTGAGCACCAAGCCCTTGCTGTCGGCGTTTGCGCGGAACAGCGCAATGACCGACGCGGCCATCGCATGGAGCGACAGCGGGGCCATCTGCAGCGACAGTTTGCCGGCCTCGATCTTGGAGTGGTCGAGTACGTCATTCAGGATCGCCATCAGTGACGCACCGGACGATGCCGCCGTGCGGACCAGGCGGCGCTGTTCGGGATCGAGGTCGGAGCGGCGAAGAAGATCCAGCGCGCCGAGTACGCCGTTCATCGGTGTGCGGATCTCGTGGCTCATGGTCGCGAGGAACTGCGACTTGGCCACGTTGGCGGCCTCCGCCAGTTCCTTCGCGCGCAGCAGCGATGCGTTGGCGGCATCGGCCTCGTGGCTGTGCTCGATGGCGCGGGTGGCGGTCGCCTTGAATTCGCGCGAGGCGCGGGTCAGGGTCACACCGAAGATCACGGCCAGGATGGCCAGCGGCAACGAACGCACCGTCGGGATGATGAGCGACGCCAGCACGAGCGCGCCGAGCTGGATCGTCACCAGGATCACGAATGAACGGCCGAGAAGCGGCATGAAAAACGCAGCCACGGTGATCGAACCGAACACCATGCCCACATACGCTGTGCCGTTGTTGCCCGGCAGCACGGGGTAGATGGTCAGCGTAGACACGGCCCACATGAGCCCCGCGAGTGCCGCGTTTCCCTCGAGCTCGTATTGCATGCGCTGCAAGCGGGTGTCGGGCAGCGCCCCCGGCGCCGAATAGACCCGCGAGATGGTGAGCCGCCAGCCGGCCACCGCCACACCGATCACGCCCACCGCAACCGCCGGACCAAGGTGCTGGACGCTGAGCGCCAGCGCCACGATCACCCCGACTGCCACCAGTTGCAACAGCACGCTGCGAGCAGAGTTGCGCAGCGCAAGCTCGAGCAACTCGCGCCTAACGCCCGCTTCGGATGAAGGCTCGCCGCTCATAACAGTCGAGGATACCGTGTCAACGGCGACCCATTGCCATGGAAAAGGGCCTCCAAGGCCCCGCTGTTCACCTGCCGCCGCCGCGCCGCATTCGGAAGACGATCAACGGCAAGCGCTCAGGCCAGCCGACCATGACAGGCCTTGTATTTCTTGCCGCTGCCGCAAGGGCAAGGATCGTTGCGGCCCACCTTGGGCACCTCGGCCGCGAGCGCGGCGAGGTCGGTTTGCTCGGTGTCTGCCGAGACGCTGCCGTCTTCGTTCGGGTGCGTGTAGGTCACGTTGCTGATGCGCTCGGCGCGCTGCTCGATCGCCTCGGCCGCTTGCCGCACTTCCTCCTGCGATTGGACGCGCACGGTCATCAGCACGCGCGTCACGTCAATCTTGACCACGTCAAGCAACTGCGAGAACAGCTCGAAGGCTTCGCGTTTGTATTCCTGCTTGGGGTTCTTCTGGGCATAACCGCGCAGATGGATTCCCTGTCGCAGGTAGTCGAGCGCGGCAAGGTGCTCGCGCCAATGCGAATCGATCGACTGCAACAGGATCATGCGCATGAACGGTGTGAACTGCTCGAGCCCGACGCGTTCGACTTTCGATTCAAACGACAAGTCGGCTGCGCGCGCGACTTTCAGAGCGATTTCTTCATCGGTGATGGACGCACTTTTGTCGACCTCAGCTGCGATCGGCATGTCGAGCTGCCACTCTTCGCGGAGCACCTTCTCCAGGCCCGGCAGGTCCCACTGTTCCTCGACGCTCTCGGCCGGCACATAGGTGCGCACCACGTCGTTCATGGTGCTCTCGCGCAGGTTCGCGATCTGCCCTTCCAGGCGTTCGGCTTCCAGGATGTCGTTGCGCTGCTGGTAGATCACCTTGCGCTGGTCGTTGCTGACGTCGTCGTACTCGAGCAGCTGCTTGCGCACATCGAAGTTGCGCGCCTCGACCTTGCGTTGAGCGCTTTCGATGCTGCGCGTGACGATGCCGGCCTCGATAGCCTCACCGTCGGGCATCTTCAAACGCTCCATGATCGAGCGCACGCGGTCGCCCGCAAAAATGCGCATCAGCGAATCGTCGAGCGAGAGGTAGAAGCGTGACGAGCCCGGATCGCCCTGGCGGCCCGAGCGGCCGCGCAACTGGTTGTCGATGCGGCGCGACTCGTGGCGCTCGGTGGCAATGATGCGCAGGCCGCCCTGCGCCTTGACACGGTCGTGCAGACCCTGCCATTCGTCGGACAGCGTCTTGGCGCGCTCCGTCTTGTCGGCATCGCTGATCGAAGGGTCGTGCTCGAACACCTTGATCTGGTTCTCGACGTTGCCACCGAGCACGATGTCGGTGCCGCGCCCGGCCATGTTGGTGGCGATCGTGATGACGCCCGGCCTCCCGGCCTGCGCCACGATCTCGGCCTCGCGTGCGTGCTGCTTCGCGTTGAGCACGTTGTGCGGCAGCTTGGCCGCCTGCAGCAGCCCGGAGATGAGCTCGGAGTTCTCGATCGACGTGGTGCCCACCAGCACCGGCTGGCCGCGCTCGTGGCAATCGCGGATGTCCTTGATGACAGCCTCGAACTTCTCGCGGTCGGTCTTGTAGACCAGGTCGAGTTCGTCCTTGCGGATGGTGGGCTTGTTCGGCGGGATCACGACCGTTTCCAGGCCGTAGATTTCCTGGAATTCGTAGGCCTCGGTGTCGGCCGTACCCGTCATGCCGGACAACTTGCCGTACATGCGGAAGTAGTTCTGGAACGTGATCGAGGCGAGCGTCTGGTTCTCGCTCTGGATCTGCACGCCTTCCTTGGCTTCGACCGCCTGGTGCAGGCCATCGCTCCAGCGCCGGCCTGTCATGAGACGGCCGGTGAACTCGTCGACGATGATGACTTCGCCGTCCTGCACCACGTAGTGCTGGTCGCGGTTGTAGAGGTGCTTCGCGCGCAATGCCGCATACACGTGGTGCATCAGCGTGATGTTCGAGGGGTCGTAGAGCGACGCGCCCTCGGCCAGCAGGCCGGCCTCGCCAAGCAGGCGCTCGGCGTTCTCATGCCCGTCTTCGGTCAGGAAGACCTGGCGGCTCTTCTCATCGACCGTGAAGTCGCCGGGTTCGATCACGCCTTCGCCGGTGCGCAGGTCGAGCTCACCGATCTGCTTCTTGAGCTTCGGAACCACGGCATTGATGTGCACGTAGGTTTCGGTGTGGTCCTCGGCCTGGCCACTGATGATGAGCGGCGTGCGGGCTTCGTCGATCAGGATCGAATCGACCTCGTCGACGATGGCGTACGCCAGGCCGCGCGCAACGCGGTCGGCCACGTCCTGGACCATGTTGTCGCGCAGGTAGTCGAAGCCGAATTCGTTGTTGGTGCCGTAAGTCACGTCGGCGGCGTATGCGGCCTGCTTTTCTTCGCGGGTCATCTGCGGCAGGTTCACACCCACTGTCAGGCCAAGAAAGGTGTACAGACGCCCCATCCACTCGGCATCGCGCCGGGCAAGGTAGTCGTTCACCGTGACGACATGCACGCCCTTGCCGGTGATGGCGTTCAGGTACACCGGCAGCGTGGCCATCAGTGTCTTGCCTTCGCCGGTGCGCATCTCGGCGATCTTGCCGTCGTGCAGCGTCATGCCCCCGATCAGTTGCACGTCGAAGTGGCGCATCTTGAGCGCCCGCTTGCCGCCTTCCCGAACGGCGGCGAAGGCCTCGGGCAAAAGCGCGTCCAGGGTTTCGCCAGCTTTGAACCGGCCACGAAACTCTTCGGTCTTGCCCTGAAGCGCCATATCGCTGAGCGCTTCGAACTGCGACTCCAGCGCATTGACCTGCACCACGACCTGTCGGTACTGCTTCAGCAGACGGTCGTTGCGGCTACCGAATATCGAGGTGAGAAGCTTGGGCAACATGCGGCGGGTGGGTTGGGAGCAGGGAAGCGGCGCGGCCGCTGGGGTGGGCCATCGTCGCGGGAAACGCGGAGCGAAGTTCTTTGTTGCAGGCAACCGGTTCGCGATCTACAGGCCTGGAACTGCGGGCGCGGGCGGTCAATGCAAGGGCGCACAGCGGGCGATCACTCGCAAAGCCTTGAAGTTTAGCAGTCGGGCGGGCGCTTCCGGGCAGCGAAGCCGGCGTCGATACACTCGGCGCGGTGAAGTTCAAGAGCCCCTCCCCGACGCCCGTAACCCCCGACGCCATGCGGTTGCAGCAAGCCCTGCAACGCAGCGAGCCGCTGGCTCGGCTCCGCCTGCTGATGCGCGAGTCGAACGCGCGATTCGATGCCATCCGGCCCACTCTGCCACCGGCTCTGGCACCCCACGTGAAGCCCGGCCCGGTGGACGAGGCGGGTTGGTCGCTGCTCGCCGCCAACGCTTCGGTGGCCGCCAAGTTACGCCAACTGCAACCTCGGCTGGAGGCCGTGCTTCAAGAAGCCGGTTGGTCGGTCAGCGCAATTCGAATCAAGGTGCAATGAGGGCGGCTTCTGGCTCGCCGTGAACAAGGGGCCTGAAGACCCCTTGTTCTCAGACTACGGCAGTGTCATGAACTCACGTGCGACGCCGGCGTGCCACGAAGGCGACAAGGCCGAGACCGGCCAGCATCAGCGCGTAGGTCTCAGGCTCGGGGACCGGGAGCCCGATGCTGTCGGTATCGGCGATGAACGTCACCGCGCCGCCAGCACGCAACCCGCCCTTGAACTGCACGTCCAGCAGCGAGTACAGATCGCCATAGAACGTGCCGGCAATCAACACCTGATTCGTGTAGGCGCCATCGGCGAACGTGACCGATGTCGGCCCGTCCACCGAGCCGAACGGGTTGCCATTGGCCGAGCCGGGGCTGAGCGTGTCACCGTTGACAATGTCGAAGACCGTCTTGCCGGGCAGGCCGTCGAAGGTGAAGCCGACGATGGTCTGGGCATCGATGTTCTTGAGTTGCCAGGGCGTATTGAAGCTGTCGCCGTTGAGCGACAGCGACCAGATTCCGGTCGACGCGCTGCCCGCCGTGCCGCCACCGGCCACCCACGCGGCGCTGCTGGTGCTGCCGTCGGCGAAGCGCACCGTGACCACCGAGCCGGCCATGTCGTTGCCGGTGGTCTGGAAGCCGGTCAATGACGGGGTGTCCAGGGGAACGCCGGCGCTGGACGACGTGGCTGAAGGAATCGGCGCTGCGTGCACGACGCTCGCCAACGCGAAGAAGGCGGCCGTCCCGATCAGGTGCCGTGTCATTTGGCTCATGGAAGTCTCCCGAAGTGATGTTCGGCGACCCGGCTCGCGGCAACGCGCTCCCTGAGTCCGAAAGGCGGGGTTCGCAGTGTCACGAGACCGACCGCCGATCGCCGAGCGCGAGAGTGCTTCCAAACAGGCCGGCAACCCATCCCAAACCTGTGGGGGGCAGTCTGCAAGCGAATGTATTTGCCTGCTGCAACCCGCCCATGGGGCGTCACATCGGGCGCGGTACGTTGGTGCCGGCTATCGGAATCGAACTGATGACCTTCCGCTTACAAGGCGGGTGCTCTACCAACTGAGCTAAGCCGGCAAGGCTTGAACGCGAGGCGGTTGAACTCGCGCGAGCGATGAAAGTATAGGCGGCGCCTCGTGCATGAAGGGCCGGTGCCGATCACTTGACGCGCTTGAGCGACGGCCGGCCGCCCGTCGGGGGCTCGGGTGGCGGCGGCGATGTGTCGGACGTGCTGGGTGCGCCTTGACTGGACTCGGACACATCGGTCAACGCCAGTCGAGGGCCGCGCGGGGCGGCCGCTGGCGCCGCTGCAGCGAGAAGCGCGGCGCCATCGGCGGGAGCGGTCGCGTCGGTCGGCATCGGGAACGCCATGCCTTGCCCGTTCTCGCGCGCATAGATCGCGATCACGTGGTCGATAGGCACCACGATCTCGCGCGACGACCCTCCGAAGCGCGCCTTGAACTCGATCACCTCGTTGCCGAGCTTGAGGGCACTCGTGGCCTCGAACCCGACGTTCAAAACGATTTCGTTGTTCTTGACGTACTCCATCGGCACCTGCACCCGGGCATCGACGAAGACCGCCAAATACGGCGTGAAGCCGTTGTCGGTGCACCAGTCGTGCAGGGCCCGTATCAGGTACGGCCGGGTGGACGTGCCCGAAGTGGCGGGTGCGATCGGCGGCATGCTCACGTGCGAGGCGTCGTGAATTTCGTGTTTACTTGCGCATCACTTTCTCGGACGGCGTCAGCGCCTCGATGTAGGCCGGCCGCGAAAAAATGCGCTCGGCGTACTTCAACAGGGGAACGGCGTTCTTCGACATGTCGATGCCGTAGTAGTCGAGGCGCCACAGCAGCGGGGCGATGGCCACATCGAGCATCGAAAAGTCGTCGCCCAGCATGTATTTGTTCTTGAGGAAGATCGGCGCGAGCTGGGTCAGCCGGTCGCGGATCTGTGAACGCGCCTTCTCCAGTTGCTTGTCTGTGCCCTTCATGCCGCGAGACTCGAGCATGTTCACGTGCGCAAACAGCTCCTTCTCGAAGTTGAACAGGAACAGCCGAACGCGGGCGCGCGCCACCGGGTCGCCGGGCATCAGCTGCGGGTGCGGGAAGCGCTCGTCGATGTACTCGTTGATGATGTGCGACTCGTACAGGATCAGGTCGCGCTCGACCAGGATCGGCACTTCGTTGTACGGGTTCATCAGCGCGATGTCTTCGGGCTTGGCGAAGAGGTCGACATCGCGAATCTCGAAGTCCATTCCTTTTTCGAACAGAACGAAGCGGCAACGGTGCGAGTAGGGGTCGGTCGTTCCGGAGTAAAGCACCATCATGGCGGTGGCTCCTTGTGGGGGCAGATCATCAAAAGTCGGTGCGCCCGGCGCCGTTTGGCCGGAGCGCGAGAGGCCTGTTGCCGTGGTCAGGCAGCGGGCCGAGAGAAGCTCACTTCACGTCTTTCCAGTACGAGGCGTTGAGCCTCCAGGTAAACACGGTGAGCAGGCCGAGGAAGATGAGCACACCCACGCCGATCTTCGCGCGCTGCGCCTGGGCCGGCTCACCCATCCACTGAAGGTAGGCTACGAGGTCGCCGACCGCTTCGTTGAAGGCATGTTCGTCGAGCTTACCCGGCGTGAGCTGCTCGTAGCCTTCGAACTTGTGGATCACGAGGTTCGGGTTGTGATGGTCTTTCTCATCCACGAACTTCGCCGTGCGCTGACCCTGCAATTCCCACAGCACGTGGGGCATGGCCACGTTCGGATAGACAAGGTTGTTCCAGCCGGTGGGCTTGGTTTCGTCTCGGTAGTACGAGCGCAGATACGTG
The DNA here is from genome assembly GCA_025350965.1 of Rhizobacter sp. GTDB lineage: Bacteria > Pseudomonadota > Gammaproteobacteria > Burkholderiales > Burkholderiaceae_C > LMDS01. The sequence goes on along the minus strand of JANXWV010000027.1, from coordinate 44,807 downwards.
TAGAGGTAGTCGGCCCCACTGCCGCCGGGGCCGGCACGCGATCGGGCGATGACCGACAGGTCAGGCGGCTGTGCACCGAAATATTCCTTGGCCTGCTTCGCGTCCAGCGCAACCTTCATCGTGTCGCCGACCTTGTCGCTCGCGAACAGCAGGTTCTTCTTGATCTGGTCTTCGGTCAGACCGAAATCCCTCATTCGGTTGTAGCGCATGTAAGCGGCAGCATGGCAGTTCAGGCAGTAGTTGACGAACAGCTTGGAGCCGTTCTGCAGCGACGCCATATCGGACATCTTCTCGACCGGAAAGGTATCGAGCGGGAAGCCCGCTTCGTTGGCCTGTGCGGCGCCGAGGCAGCCAAGCGAAACCAACAGTATTACAAAGAACTTTTTCATGGGTGTGTGGGCTCTGGCGGTCTGGGTGCGGTGCGGCCGCATCAGTGGGCAGCAAACGTCACGCGGTCGGGCACGGGCCTGAAGTGGCCGAGGCGGCTCCACCAGGGCATCAACAAGAAGAAACCGAAGTACAGCAGCGTGCCGACCTGCGAGACGTAGTTGCCCACGTCGGAAGGAGGCTGCGCACCAAGGTAGCCCAGCACCAGGAAGAAGAACACGAACACGCCGTACACATACTTGTGCCAATCGGGCCGGTAGCGGATCGACTTGACCTGGCTGCGATCAAGCCACGGCAGGAAGAAAAGGATGATGACCGCGCCGCCCATCACCACCACGCCCCAGAACTTGGCGTCAAAGGTCTTGAGCAGGAAAACCGCGACGATCACGCCGATCGCCAGGGCAATCTTGCCCATTGCGTTGAAGCCGCCCTTGACCAGGCCCATCACACCGGCCGCAGCGAGGATCACGCAGAGCACGTTGACGAGCAGATCATTCGTTGCGCGCAGCATCGAATAAAACGGCGTGAAATACCACACCGGGGCGATGTGCGCTGGAGTCTTCAGCGGGTTGGCTTCGATGTAGTTGTTGTATTCGAGGAAGTAGCCGCCGCCTTCAGGCGCGAAGAACACGACCGCACTGAAGATCAGAAGGAAGACGCTCGCCGCGAAGATGTCGTGCACGGTGTAGAACGGGTGGAACGGAATGCCGTCGAGTGGCACGCCCTTTTCGTTCTTCTTGGCCTTGATCTCGACACCGTCGGGGTTGTTCGACCCCACCTCGTGCAGCGCGATGATGTGCGCCGCCACCAGGCCCAGCAGCACCAACGGCACGGCGATCACGTGGAAGCTGAAGAAGCGGTTCAACGTGGCGTCGCCCACTACATAGTCACCCCGAATCAGCAGCGCCAGGTCGGGGCCGACGAAAGGAACGGCGGCGAACAGGTTCACGATCACCTGCGCGCCCCAGTAGCTCATCTGACCCCACGGCAGCAGGTAGCCCATGAAAGCTTCGGCCATCAGGCACAGGAAGATGCCGCAACCGAAGATCCACACCAGCTCGCGCGGTTTGCGATAGCTGCCGTAGATGAGCCCACGGAACATGTGCAGGTACACGACGATGAAGAACGCACTCGCGCCAGTCGAATGCATGTAGCGAATGATCCAGCCACCCGGCACGTCGCGCATGATGTACTCGACCGACGCGAACGCAAGGCTCGCGTCGGGCTTGTAATGCATCACGAGGAAGATGCCGGTGGTGATCTGGATCACCAGCACAAGCATGGCCAGCGAGCCGAAGATATAGAAGAAATTGAAGTTCTTCGGGGCGTAGTACTCGCCAACGTGCTCGTTGTAGAGCTTGCTCAGCGGGAACCGGTTGTCGACCCAGTTCAGCAGTTTCTGCGGCGCCGTGGCGTTGGCGGGCGCTTCCTTGTAGACGGCCATGATTTCTCGAACTCCGGGAGATGCCTTGTCGATACCTGAGGTGGGCGGTGCTCAGGCCTTCTTGTCTTCGCCGATCAGAATACGTGTGTCCGACAGGTACATGTGCGGCGGCACTTCCAGGTTGTCGGGCGCGGGCTTGTTCTTGTACACGCGGCCGGCCATGTCGAACGTGGAGCCGTGGCACGGGCACAGGAAGCCGCCGGCCCAGTTGTCGGGCAGCGAGGCCTGTGCGCCCGGGGTGAACTTGTCGGAAGGCGAGCAGCCAAGGTGGGAGCAGATACCCACCGCCACCAGGATTTCGGGCTTGATCGAGCGGCCTTCATTGCGCGCATAGGGCGGCGTCAGTTCATCGGGCTTGCGTGCCGAATTCGGGTCGGCAAGCAAGGCATCGACCTTGGGCAATTCCGCCAGTTGCTCGGGAGTGCGCTTGATGATCCAGACCGGCTTGCCGCGCCACTCGACGGTCTTCTTCTCGCCGGGCTTCAGATCGGCGATGTCCACTTCGACGGCCGCACCGGCAGCGCGTGCACGCTCGGACGGCTCGAAGCTGCTGACGAAGGGCACGGCAACGAAGCCAGCGCCCACAACACCGGCACAACTGGAAGCGATGATCCAGGTGCGTTTGCCGCTGTCGATCTGGGGGTCACTCATGAGATTCCTCGGACAAAACTTTAAATCAGGGTCAACCCAAGATTCTACTGGACGAGTCAAGCCGCCATGCGCATCGGGCCACTCGCCACACCCTGCGGCACATTGACACAACGGCACGAACGACGCATTGACTTGCTGCTTCGCTCAGGAATACTTCGCACCCCACCCCCGCACAGCCCGCACCAGCAGCGGAATTGATGCGGGCACACACAACCAGCGCGCACAAGTGCGCGACCCGAGGCAACAGACATGAGCTTCTCATCCGAATTCAAGGATTTCGCCCTGAAGGGCAACGTGATGGACCTGGCCGTGGGTGTCATCATCGGCTCAGCGTTCGGCAAGATCGTCGATTCGATCGTCAAGGACCTGATCATGCCGATCGTCGGCAAGATCTTCGGCGGCCTGGACTTTTCGACCTATTTCATCGCGCTCAGCGCCCCCCCGGCCAACTACGCCGGTCCGATGACGCTTGAGGGCTTGACCAAGGCCGGCGTTCCGGTTCTCGCCTACGGCAACTTCATCACTGTGGCCGTCAACTTCATCATCCTTGCCTTCATCGTGTTCATGATGGTCAAGCAGATCAACCGGATGAAGAAGGCGGAAGCACCGGCACCTGCTCCCGCCACGCCGGAAGACGTGGTTCTGCTGCGCGAAATTCGCGACAGCCTGAAGAAGTGATCGCCCGCGCCGGCGGCTGGCCGGCGCAAGCGTGCAAACGTCGGATTTGGCGTTCTTCTCGGGCTCACATTTAGGCCCATACTTCGCTTTTTTCTCATACTCTGAAGGCCGTAACGCCTTGGGGGCTGCAGATGCAGCACCTGCGTGCCCGAGATGACAGCGATCGAACCCCGACTGCAAGCCGCACTCGAAGCAGCCACCGCACAGATCCGAACATCTGTGGCGTCGGCCGCCGAACGCGTATCGGAAAGCCTCGGCGCGATGGCGCAAAGCAGCGGGCGGATCGCCGAGCGCGACCTGCTCATCTCGTCGCAATTCGACCTGCGGCGCAACATGGGCGGTTTTCACCGCAGCTTTGCCGACACCCTGCGCGACAAGGTAGAACAAGACCTCGCGCCGCGCACCGACAAGCGGCGCGCGCTGTCTTCGGCCGAATGGCAGACCCTGAGCCTCGTCGACGACAGCGAAATGGAAGAACGCATGTTCTCCGACCGCATCGGGCAGATGATCTCGCATGCCTGCGAGCCCGAGTTGCGTGAACTCGCCGCCTACATGGGCTCGCTGCTGAACACCGGCCACGCCGACATGGACCGCAACCCGTTGCGCGCCGAGTCGCTAGGCGCAGCGCTCTACCGCGCCATCGAGTCCGTGTCGGAGCAGGCGGACACGCGCAAGTTGCTCGCCCGCGAACTTGGCCAAGCCATGGCCCGCACGATGCCCGAGTGCTACCGGCAGATCGTGGATGGCCTCAAGTCCCGCGGCATACGGCCCGTGACGCTGACGGTACGTACCGTCGAAGGGCCCGGCAACCAGCTTGGCGGCAATACCTCGGGCTATGCGTCCCTCAACTCGGCCCGGAACAGCCAGGCCGGCGAACTGGATGCATCGTCCGGTGCCGGCGAATTCGACAGCGGCGACACTCACACGGCGAGCGGCACGCGCGGCAGCGGCCGCAGCGGCGGAGGCGGCGGGCAGGTCCCACAGAACTCCGGACCGGGCCGATACGGTGGCGGTGGCGGTGGCGGTGGCGGTGGCTTAAATCGTGGCGGATCAAGTCATGGCGGAGGCGGTGGCCGATCCGGCCCCGGTACGCTGGCGACCCAGGCCGACATGCAATTGATGGCACTGCTGCGCCGGCTGACTGCCATTTCAAGCCGGCCGGGCGAGTTCGATGCCATCCCGCGCCACAGCGGCGCTGGCGCCGACGGGGGGGCGCAGCCCAGCTCCTACGGCGCGTCCGGCGGCCACGCCAACATCGGCGCGCCGCTGCAGGCGGCAGCGGCCTCCAGCCCGCCCGGCGCGGACGGTCTGACCGGCTTGATGGCCGTGAACCTGATCCGCGCCCACCGCGAAGAGCTGGTGCAGGCCTCGGGCGGCAAGCTCGATCACATGGTGATCGATGTGGTCGGCAGCTTGTTCGACCAGATCCTCTCCGACACCCGGGTGCCGCCGCAAATGGCACGGCAGATCGCGCGGCTGCAGTTGCCGGTGCTGCGCGTGGCGCTGAACGACGCCACGTTCTTCTCGTCGCGCCGCCACCCGGTGCGGCGTTTCGTGAACCGCATCGCCTCCCTCGCGTGTGCCTTCGACGACTTCGACGATGGCCCGGGCAAGCCTTTCCTGGCCCGCGTTCGCGAGCTCGTCCAGGAGATCGTCGAGGGCGATTTCGACCAGGTCGAGGTCTACGGCGCGAAGCTCGCAGCGCTCGAAGCCTTCATCGCCGACCAGACACACGTCGAGGCGCACAAGCAAGGCGCCGCCGACACGCTGAACAGCAAGGAGTCGGAGCTGCGCCTGCAGCAGCGCTACATGATGCAGCTGCGCGCCGCACTCGCCCCGATGGCCCTGCCCGCCTACCTGAGCGACTTCCTCCCGCAGGTCTGGAGCCAGGCGCTGGTGTTGGCGGCCAGCCGCGACGGTGCCGATTCCGACCGAGCCCAGCGCTACCGCCGGGTCGGGCGCGACTTGGTGATGAGCGTGCAGCCCAAGGGCTCTCCAGCCCTGCGCAAGAAGTTCCTGATGCAGCTGCCGCCGTTGATGAAGGACCTGAACGAAGGCCTGCAACTGATCGGCTGGCCCGAGGCCGCGCAGCGCGAGTTCTTCGGCAAGTTGCTGCCCGCGCACGCCGAATCGTTGAAAGGCCAGCCCCTGTCCGAGCTCGACCACAACATGATGGTCAAGCAGCTCGAAACGGTGTTCAACATCGCTGTTCCGGGGTCGGAAACACTTTCGTCGGCCGACGCCGTGCCTGAGGTAGCCGCCGACGTGATAGCGCGCCGCTTTACGCCCGAAGAAGCCCGGCGCGTCGGGCTGGTGGAAGAATCGGCGGTCGACTGGTCGGGCAACATCGACATCGACCTCAGCAGCGCCGCCCAGGCCGACGCTGAAACCGCCGCGGACACGGGGTCGTCGGCTGGTCTTGACCTCGGCCTGGACCTGAACCTCGACGACGCCGGCAGCGAGCCCGAGCCCACGCGCGGCGCGCAGCTCATCGACCACATCAAGCTTGGCTTCGCCTACCAGATGCACCTGAAGGACGAATGGCAGAAAGTGCGCCTCGCGCACGTCAGCGCCGGCCGCAGCTTCTTCGTCTTCACCACCGGGCGCAAGCACCAGGAAACCATCTCGATGACCTCGCGGATGGTCGCCCGCATGTGCGAGACCGGCAGGATGCGCGCGGTCGAGAGCAGCTACCTGATGGAGCGCGCCACGCACCGGGCCCGAAAGCAGCTCGCCGCGCTCAAGGCGCCTTCAAAGGTCTGACGTTGCCTGGTGAGCAGAGGCGTGCGCAAGACGGCGCGCCATGCGCAGCGCGGCCATCAGGCTGCGCGGGTCGGCCCGGCCCGTGCCCGCGATGTCGAATGCCGTGCCGTGGTCGGGGCTGGTGCGAACGAACGGTAAACCGAGCGTCACGTTCACACCTTCTTCGACCCCGAGGTACTTGACCGGGATGAGGCCATGGTCGTGTGTCATTGCGACCACGATGTCGAACTCGCCTGGGTGCTCGGCCGTTTGGCGGGCGCGCATGAACACCGTGTCGGGCGCGAACGGGCCCTGCGCATCGATGCCCAGTGCACGCGCCGCCTGAACGGCCGGGCCGATGATCGTCACCTCCTCGCTCCCGAACAAGCCGCCCTCGCCGGCATGCGGGTTGAGGCCGGCCACCGCAATGCGCGGCGCCGGCATACCGAAGCGCAGCGCGCTGTCATGGGCGATGCGGATGGTGGCCAGCACGCTGTCGAACGTGACGGCATCGATGGCGTCGCGCAGCGCCATGTGGATCGTGACGAGCACCGTGCGCAGTTCGTCGTTGGCCAACATCATGCGCACAGCAGGCTTTGGGCCGCCCGGGTGAGCCAGCGCCTGCAGCATTTCCGTGTGGCCGGGGTACGGCACGCCGGCGGCTGCGAGTGCTTCCTTGTTCACCGGCGCGGTCACTATTCCGGCCACCTGCCCGGCCAACGCCAGCTCGACCGCACGCTTGATGCACGCCGCCGCAGCCGCCCCGGCGCGCGCGTCGATGCGGCCCTGCGGCGCCTGCACCACACCGCCCGTCAAGCCAGGCACGGGCCACACCGGGATGCAGTTCGGCGGCGTGTGCAAGGCCTCGTCGCGGTCGGCCACTTCGGCCACCGCGAGCAGGCCGCCCGTCTGCGCCGACGCACGGCGCATCACGGCCACGTCGCCGATGACGACGCAGCCTGCCGCCACGGGTGTGCGAAACAGCTTGGCGATGGTCTCCGGGCCGATGCCGCACGCATCGCCCATCGTCACCGCCATCAGGCTCTGCCGGGTTGATTCCATGCGCTATTGTGGCCAGCGCCGGAGCACCCCACATGCGCCGAGCCGGGGCGGATAATTCCACTCACTCTGATCACTTTGCAAGGCTTCAAGCATCACCATGCGCAAGACCTGGCTCCTTTTCTCGCAAGCCGTGACCGTCGCGGTGGCGGTGCTGTTCGTCGTTGCGACGCTGAAGCCCGAGTGGGTGCGGCGCGGCGGTGCGGCGGCGGCGCCCGGCAGCGGGTCAATCAACGCGCCCGCAAGCGCGGCACCGGTGTCGATGAACGCCGGCACGGCCGTGACGAGTTACAGCGCTGCCGCCAAGCGCGCGTCACCGGCGGTCGTCAGCATCACCGCCAGCAAGGCGCCGGCTCGCAACCTTCGCGCCGACGATCCAGTGTTCCAGTTCTTCTTCGGTGATCGTTCGCGGCAGGCGCAAAGCGAACCGCAGGTCGGTCTCGGCTCGGGCGTGATCGTGTCGAGCGACGGTTACCTCATCACGAACAACCACGTGATCGACGGCGCCGACGACATCGAGGTCATGCTCACCGACGGCCGCCAGGCGCGCGCCAAGCTCGTCGGCACCGACCCGGAATCAGACGTGGCGGTGCTCAAGATCGCGCTCGACCGGCTGCCGGCAATTGCCTTCGGCGATGCCGAGCAGCTTCAGGTGGGCGACGTGGTGCTGGCCATCGGCAACCCGTTCGGCGTGGGCCAGACAGTCACCTCGGGCATCGTCAGTGCGCTCGGCCGCAACCGCCTGGGCATCAACACCTTCGAGAACTTCATCCAGACCGACGCAGCCATCAACCCCGGCAATTCGGGCGGCGCGCTGGTCGATGCGAACGGCAACCTGCTGGGCATCAATACCGCCATCTATTCGCGCACCGGTGGCAGCCTGGGCATCGGCTTCGCTATTCCCGTGACCACCGCCAAGCAGGTGATGGAAAGCCTCATCAAGGACGGGCAGGTGACGCGTGGCTACATCGGCGTGGAACAGCGCGAACTCACGCCCGAGATCGCGCAGACGCTGAACCTGCCGATCCAGCAAGGTGTGCTCATCACCGGCGTGCAGCAAAGCGGGCCGGCGGCGGCGGGGGGTTTGCGGCCCGGCGACGTGGTGGTGGCTGTGGCCGGCAAGCCGGTGGTGAACACCGCGCAGTTGCTCAACGCAGTGGCGGCGCTCAAGCCTCAGGCGGTCGCAGCCATCGCCGTACAACGCGGCAGCAAGACCCTGGATCTGAACGTGACCGTCGGCCAGCGCCCGAAGGCGCGCATGCGCGAGCAGTGAGCGGGCAACCGGCTCACGCGGCGGGTGGCGTCGTCTCTTCGGCCGGGGCCTGCGTGTGCTTGTTGAAGATCTGCGCCGCCCAGATGCCAACTTCGTAGAGCAGCACCATCGGGATGGCGAGCGCCAGTTGCGACACCACGTCGGGCGGTGTCAGCACGGCCGCGATGATGAACGCCAGCACGATGAAGTAGCTGCGAAAAGCCTTGAGCTTCTCGATGCTGACGAGGCCCATGCGGGCGAGCACGACCACGACCACCGGCACCTCGAACGACGCCCCGAATGCGATGAACATCGTGAGCACGAAACTCAGGTAGGCCTCGATGTCCGGGGCGGCGGTGATGCTCTTCGGCGCGAAGCTCTGGATGAACGTGAACACCTTGCCGAAGACGAAGAAGTAGCAGAACGCCACGCCCAGAAAGAAGAGCAAGGTGCTCGACACCACCAGCGGCAAGACCAGCTTCTTCTCGTGCGTGTAGAGCCCCGGCGCCACGAACGCCCACACCTGGTACAGCACCACTGGCAAGGCCGCCAGGAAGGCCGCCATCAAGGTGATCTTGAGCGGAACGAGAAATGGGCTGATCACGCTCGTGGCAATCAGCGTGGCACCCTTGGGAAGGTGCTCGACCAGCGGCAGCGCCAGCAGGTCGTACAGGCCTGCCGCGCCCGGCCACACCATCAGCACGCCGAAACACACGCCGATGGCGATGCAGGCCTTGACGAGCCGGTCGCGCAGTTCAATCAGGTGCGAGACAAAGGGCTGCTCGGTGCCCGCAAGTTCGTCGGGCTTCGGGTCTTCGCTGCTCATGCGGAGATCAGGCCGACGCGCGCGGCGGGCGGAAGCGCGCCACGCGCGCCGCGCCCGACTGCGCCTTGCCACGGATGCCGTGGCGCTGCTTGTACCACTGCGGCATGGCGCCGCGCTTGAGGCGCCACTTCTTCTTCGGGTGCTTGTAGCTCGGTGGAGCTGGCGACCAGCCTTCGTGCTGGCCGCTGTTCGCCAGCCAGCCGCCTGAGGTGGCGTCGTTCCACGACGACTGCACGCTGCTCGCGGTCTGGTGGATCTCGTTGTTCACCGCTTGTTCGACGCCACGGGCCGCGTCCTCGAACTCGGTCTTCATTTTCTTCAGGTCATCGAGCTCGATCGAGCGGTTGACCTCGGCCTTCACGTCGGCCACATAGCGCTGCGCCTTGCCGATCAGGTGGCCCACGGTGCGGGCAACGCGTGGCAGCTTCTCGGGGCCGATGACGATCAGCGCCACGGCGCCGATGAGCGCGATCTTGTCGAAGCCGAAATCAATCATGGGTCAGCGCGGGCGCACCAGGGCAACTTGTCGCGCCAAGTGGCGCACGCCGTCTCGGACGCCGATCACAACTTGGTCTTCGCTTCCACGTCGACGGTGTTCGCGTCGTTCGCCTTGTGCGAGGTGACCTGCGCCGCCGGCGTGGCCGCCTCATTGGCTGAGGCGTTGCCGTCCTTCACGCCATCCTTGAAGCCCTTCACCGCACCGCCGAGGTCGGCTCCGATGTTCTTGAGCTTCTTGGTGCCGAACACGAGCACGACGATCAACAACACGATCAGCCAATGCCAGACGCTGAATGAACCCATGCTTCTTCTCCAAATGGGCTGTGTGCCCCAAGGCCGGAATTCTAGGTGACGCCTTCGTGGCCCTCGCCCCGAGTCACCCTTTGGCTCAACCCTTCGCCCAGGGGCGCGGGCCGCCCATCACGTGCATGTGCACATGCTGCACTTCCTGTCGGCCATCTTCGCCGGTGTTTATAAGCGTACGAAAGCCGTTGACCACACCAAGTTCGCGCATCAGCTTCGGTGCCAGCGCCAGCATGCGGCCGAGCATCGGCGCGTGCTCTGCCGTCAGCTCGTACAGGGTCGCGATGTGAAGCTTCGGAATCACGAGCACATGCACCGGCGCCCACGGCGCGATGTCGTGGAACACCAGAAGCTCGTCGTCTTCAAAGACCTTGCGGCTCGGGATCTGGCCGGCAATGATTCGGCAGAAGATGCAGTTCGGGTCGGTGCTCATCGCCTCGAACCCTGCCTCACAGCGGCATCGCCCGGCGATCACTCAGCGCGAGCCAGCCGCGCACCACGCGGTACAGGAACCAGATCGAGATCGCAGCCCAGGCGACCCAGCCCGGCAGCACGAACAAAACCCACAAGGGGATCGTGACCACGTACAGGATGCCGGCCCAGATCACGCTGCGGATGCGCCAGTTGAAGTGCGACTCTTGCCAGGTTCCCTGCGCGTCGCCCTTCTTCACCATGTCGAGGATGAACGCCGCAATCAGCAGCAAGATGCTCGGCTGAAAGCCTGGCAGCACCGCCCCCACCGCCACGACGGCGTGCAGCGCGTAGCTGATGTGCCCGATGGTGCGCAGCGACTCGTCGCGTTGCGTGCCCGGTACGGCGGTCTCGATAATCTCGTTCATGATGTTCCCTTCTCGCTGTGTTCGCGTTCCACGGCCTTGCGCGCGGCAAACTCTTCCAGGCCCGACAGGCCTTCACGCCGCTCTAGCTCGGCCAGCACATCGGTCGGTGCCAGGCCGTGCGCGTTGAGGGCGAGCAAGGTGTGGAACCACAGGTCGGCCACCTCGGCGACGATCTTGTCGCGCTGCCCGTCCTTGCAGGCCATCACGACCTCAGTGGCTTCTTCACCGATCTTCTTCAGGATGGCGTCGCCGCCCTTCTGGAACAAGCGCGCCACGTAGCTTTTGGCCGGGTCGCCCGACTTGCGCGACTCGACCACCGCCGCCAACCGGGCCAGCGTGTCATTGCCATTGCGGGTGCCGCTCTTCATGTGATCACTGGCCGTCATCGCTGCTATTTGTAGATGTGCTGCGGGTCTTTCAAGACCGCATCGACGGTTTTCCACTCGCCGGCTTGCAGCACCTGGAAAAAGCATGAATGGCGGCCGGTGTGGCAGGCAATGCCCGATTCGCCATGGGCCTGGCCCAACTGTTCGACCTTCAACAGCACCACGTCGTTGTCGCAGTCGAGGCGCAGCTCATGCACCTTCTGGATGTGGCCGCTCTCCTCGCCCTTGTGCCACAGGCGCTGGCGCGAGCGGCTGAAGTACACCGCCTCGCCGAGCATCGCCGTGCGCTCCAGCGCCTCGCGGTTCATGAAGGCGAACATCAGCACGTCGTTGCTGCCGACCTCTTGTGCGATCACCGGCACCAGGCCACTCGCATCCCACTTCACTTGATCGAGCCAATTCATGCCGGCGAGTGTAGCGAGCACCTCTCACAGGCCATGACATCACAGGCCATGACATCACAGGCCATGAGTGGCGCCGCTGAACCCGCGCTCTTCGGCGAACCACGCCAGCACGGGCACGGTGCCCGGCAGAACAGGAGTGACCGTCACCGGCAGTTGCTGCCACGCCATGGCCTGCTGCTCGCGCATCTCGAACTCGCCACTCCACCCGCGCACCTTGCGGAAGTGCAAGCGCACCCGGGCGTGCGGGTAGTCCATCAGCTCGATCTTCCAAGGCTCGGAGGCGCCGATCTCGATGCCGAGTTCCTCGAACAGCTCGCGGCGCAAGGCCTGCTCGACCGTTTCGTTCGGCTCGACCTTGCCGCCAGGGAACTCCCAGAAGCCGGCGTAGATCTTGCCTTCGGGGCGCGATGTCAGCAGGAAGCGCCCCTCTGCGTCGATCAACACCCCGACGGCCACATCGACCGGAACTCGCTCGGCTGCCATGCTCAAGCGGCGTGCCTCGCGCTGTAGTCCTTCGCGAACTGGAACGCCACCCGCCCGGAGCGCGAGCCGCGCTCGAGCGCCCACACCAGGCTTTCCTGGCGCGACTCTTTGATGAGCGCATCGCTCACGCCCAGCCCGCGCAACCACTGTGCGGCAATTGCCAGGTACTCGTCCTGGCTGAACGGGTAGAAGCTCACCCACAGGCCGAAGCGCTCCGACAGCGAGATCTTCTCTTCCACGCCCTCGCCCGGGTGCACTTCGCCGTCTTCGGTGTGCTGGTAGCTCAAGTTCTCTTTCATGTACTCGGGCAGCAGGTGGCGGCGGTTGCTGGTCGCGTAGATGAGCACGTTGTCCGACGATTGGGACACCGAACCGTCGAGGATCGACTTCAGCGCCTTGTAGCCCGCCTCGCCTTCATCGAAGCTCAGGTCGTCGCAGAACACGATGAACTTCTCGGCGCGTTCGGCCACCAGGTCCACGATGTCGGGCAGGTCGACGAGGTCGGCCTTGTCGACCTCGATCAGCCGCAGCCCCTGCGGCGCGAACTCGTTCAGCACCGCCTTGATCAGCGAGCTCTTGCCGGTGCCACGTGCGCCCGTCAGCAGCACGTTGTTGGCGCCACGCCCGGCCACGAACTGCTCGGTGTTGCGCAGCAGCCGCTCCTTCTGCGGCCCGACCTCGACCAGCGACGCGAGCCGGATCGGCGCCACGTGCCGCACCGGCTCGATCCAACCCGAGCCGCCGCGCTTGCGGTAGCGGAATGCAATGGCTGCGGCCCAGTCGGGCGCAGTGAGCGGGTGCGGCAGCACCGATTCGAGCCGCGCCAACAAAGCTTCGGCGCGGGTCATCAGGTTCAGCAAGGGATCGGTTGGCGTGGCCATCGGGGGATGCGTCGCTCAGACGAGCGTGAGGCAGTGCAAAAGATAGGGGCAGTGTAGCCATGCGCATGCTGCCGCCGGGCCACGAGCGACGCTAGAACGGCGTTGGCAACAGCTCGAACACGCGCTCCGGCGTGGCCGCGAAAACGCGCTCGCCGTCGCCCCAGCGAATCGTCTGCATGCCGGTGAACGCGCCGAACGCGGGCAGCACGCCGAACTCGCGCGTGAGCCAGAAGCACGGCAGGCGAAGCCAGTCGTGGGCGCGCCCGCCGATGCTGACGCACGGGTGCAGGTGGCCGGCCAGCGCGTAGGCCCCAGGCACAGGCCGGGGGTGGTGGCACAGCGCCAGGCCACCGTGCACCAAAGGCTCGTCGACAGGCTCGATGCCGAGTTGCCACGGTGGGTCGCCGGCGCGCTCGTCGTGGTTGCCGCGAACGAGCACCATGTCGAGCACCGCATGCTGGTCGCGCCAGCGCGCGATGGCCCCCATCGTCGCGGGGGCGCGGGCGCTGGCGGAGTGCAGGAAGTCGCCGAGAAACACGATGCGGCGGATGTGCAACCGCAGCACCAGCGAACTCAGCACCGCGAGCGTCTCGGTGGTCGTGCCCTTGGGTACCGGCACCCCGAGCTTGCGAAAGCTCACCGCCTTGCCGAAATGCGCATCGGCGACCAGCAGGGTGTCGGACTCCGGCAGGAATACCGCCTTCTCCGGCAGCAGCATCAGCGTCTGCCCGCCCGCCTGTACCGTGGCCATCGTGAGGCTGCTCTGCACCCGCGCGCCTCAGAGCGTCAGAGTTTTTCGGGCGTGCCCGAGCAGCGCGTCAAAACGTGGCTGATCTAGGCGCAAAGCACAGCCATAGCTCGGGCTATGGCGAGAATTTGCAACGACGAGCAAGCGTGTTTTGGCGTGATGAGCGGGCATGAACGAAAGACTCTCACGCTCTCAGGGCACAAGCAACGGCAAGGCGAGGTCGAGTTGTTCGGTTGGGCTGCGCTTGAAGCCGGAGCGCGCGAAGCGCTGCAACCGGCCGACCGCGAACGCGGTGAGCACCGCCGCCCGCACGTTCGCATCGACGGTGGGCGTGGTCGAACCTGCGGCCTCCGCAGCAGCCCGCAGGCCTTGGCGCAAATGCGACTCGACACGGTCGAAGAATTGGCTCATCCGCGCGAGCAGCCGGTCGTTCTCGAACACCAGCGCGTCGCCGACCATCACGCGAACCATGCCAGGGTTCTTTTCACCGAACTGAAGCAGCGCGGAAAGCACCTTGCGCACTTGCGCAACCGCATCGGTCTCGCGCTCCTGGATCTGGTTGACGAGCGAGAAAACGCTTTGCTCGATGAAATCGATCAGGCCTTCGAACATTTGCGCCTTGCTCGCGAAGTGGCGGTACAGCGCCGCCTCTGACACACCGAGCCGGGCCGCCAAAGCGGCCGTGGTAACGCGTTCAGCGCCGGGTTGTTCGAGCATGCTCGCCAGCGTCTGAAGGATTTGCACGCGGCGTTCCCCAGGCTTGGGGCGCTTGCGCACCACCGTCTTGCCCGCCGCTGGTGCGCCTTCCGGTTCCGCCTCGACGCCCTCGACGACGGGGTCTGGCGCGGAAGGGTCGGGAGGGCCGGAAGGAAGGGTCATTGAAACTCGAAAAGCCTCTGGAGCGATTTCATTTTGGCACACACATATGGGGGCTTGCGGCAGGGGTGAACACCAACTTCGCGGTCGCATTTCGCGGTTTTCGAGTCAGTTTTTGCACCGTGCGGCAGCGCCTTGTGTCGGCCCTTCCACGCCGGCCCGGCGTAACGGCCTTCGAGGTAGCGCTGCATCCAGACGGTCTGCATGCCCAGACTGCGCGCCGCTTTCTGGTGCTCGAGCGTGTCTTCGATGAGCACGCAATCACTGGCGCGCACCTTCAGCCGCGCGGCCACATGCGCGAACATCCGTGCGTCAGGCTTGGGGCGCAGGTGGCCGAACATCGTCATGTTTTCGATGCTGATCACGCCCTCGAAACAGTCCGTCAGCCGCAAGGTGTTCAGCACGCGCATCGCGTAGGCGCGGGGCGCGTTGGTCAGGATGAACTTGCGCCCGCGCAGGCGCTTGAGCACAGCGCGGTCGTGCAGGCTGGTGCGCAGGCGCGCCTCCAGCCCTGGTAGGCGGTGCGTCTCGTGCAGGAAGTGGCTGGCCTTGACGCCATGGTGGCGCACCAGCCCAAGCAGCGTGGCGCCGTAGTGGTTCCAGTAGTGTTGGCGCAAACGGGCAGCGCCTTCGAAGTCGAGCGCAAGGTGCTCGACCATGTAGTCGTTCATTGCCGCGTTGGTTGGCCCGAACGCTGCAAAGCTGGCGTCGTGCAGCGTGTTGTCGAGGTCGAAGAGCCAGACGCGGGAACGGCGGATTGAGGCCATTGCTGTCAATGCGACCGGATCATCGTCCAAGGTCCACGAGGCGTGCCCATGATCCGGTCTCAATGCGACCGGATCATGGTCCCGTAGGCTTGATCCGTCAGGATCTCCAGCAGCATCGCGTGCGGCACGCGGCCGTCGATGATGTGCACGGTGTTCACGCCGTTCTTAGCGGCGTCGAGTGCCGACTGGATCTTGGGCAGCATGCCGCCGCTGATGGTGCCATCGGCGAACAGATCGTCGATCTCGCGGGCGCTCAGGTCGGTGAGCAGTTCGCCCTGTTTGTTCAGCACGCCGGGAATGTTCGTCAGCATCACCAGCTTCTCGGCCTTCAGCACTTCGGCCAGCTTGCCGGCCACCACGTCGGCGTTGATGTTGTAGTTCTCGTTGGCGGCGCCGAACCCCAGCGGCGAGATCACCGGGATGAACTGGTCGTCCTGGAGCGCCTTGACCACGCTCGGGTCGATCGACTCGATCTCGCCCACGTTGCCCACGTCGTGCACCTTGCTCGGGTCTTTCAGATCGAGCATCTTGAGCTTGCGCGCGCGAATCAACCCGCCGTCTCGTCCGGTCAGGCCCACGGCCTTGCCGCCGGCCACGTTGATGAGGCCCACGATGTCTTGCTGCACCTGGCCTGCCAGCACCCACTCGACCACTTCCATGGTCTCGTCGTCGGTCACTCGCATGCCCTGGATGAACGTGCCCTTCTTGCCGATCTTCGCGAGCGCATCTTCGATCTGCGGGCCGCCGCCGTGCACCACCACCGGGTTCATGCCGACGAGCTTCAGAAGCACCACGTCTTCGGCGAAATCTTGCTGCAGCCCGGGGTCGGTCATGGCGTTGCCGCCGTACTTGATGACGATGGTCTTGCCGTGGAACTTGCGGATGTAGGGCAGCGCCTGCGCAAGTATTTCGGCCTTGTCGCGCGGCGCGATGTGGGCCAGGTCGGCAGGCGGGAGTGAAACGTTTTCGGTCATGGAATGGGCCGGTGAATCGACTGGAAACGATTGTAGGGTTCGACCTCATCGGCGGTTCGTTTGCAACGCCTCGCCGCGGCACGCAGCTTGCTGCGAACGCACGGCACAATGTGCGCACAGCCCTATGCAGTTCGCCACCCTCCTCCCCACCCGCCCGGTGGCCTTTCTGGGCCAGGTACTGATCTCCGCATTCGAGGCGACGACGGGTCGTCCCCGCTTTCGCCTGAAAGACCTGAGCCGCGTGATGGCCGAGTGCAGTGCGCTGGCGGTGCCCATCGTCACGGTGGTCAACGTGCTGGTCGGCGCGATCCTGGCCTTTGTGGGGGCCGTGCAACTCGTGAAATTCGGCGCTGGCATCTACGTGGCCGACCTGGTCGGCATCGCCGTGGCCCGCGAGATGGCAGCCATCATCACAGCAGTGGTCATGGCCGGGCGCACCGGCGCGGCGTTCGCTGCCGAGCTGGCCACGATGCAGGCCAACGAAGAGGTCGACGCGCTCGAAGTGCTGGGGCTCGATGCGGTCGACTTCCTCGTTCTGCCTCGCGTGATGGCGCTGTTGGCCATGATGCCGCTGCTCTATGTCTTCGGCTGCGTCACCGGCTTGATCGGCGGCATGGTGGTAGCGGCGGGGATGCTCGACATTTCCGCCGCCGCCTACATGGACCGCACGGTGCTCTCGCTCAGCTGGGCGCACCTCGGCCTGGGCATGGCCAAGTCGGTGGTGTTCGGTGGCCTGATCGGCCTGGTCGGCTGCTACAGCGGCCTGTACGCCCAGCGCAACGCGGCCGGCGTGGGCGTGGCCACCACCAACGCGGTGGTGATCAGCATCGTGGGCATCATCGTGCTCGATGCAGTGTTCGCGGTCTGCGCGAACGCGCTCAACATCTGACGGCCGGCACCATGACGCTGCTCGCCGTCGACGGGTTGGAAATGCGCTTCGGCGAGCGCCTGATCCAGACCGGCATCTCGTTCACGATCGAGAAGGGCGCGATCTTCGCCATCATGGGCGGCAGCGGTTGCGGCAAGAGCACGCTGCTCAAGCACTTGGTCGGCCTGTTGCCGCCGGCCAGCGGAAGCGTCACCTACAACGGCGTCGACTACTGGGCCGCCGACGACACCGAGCGCAACCGCTTGCGCGCCGGCTTCGGCATGCTGTTCCAGAGCGCTGCGCTGTGGAGCTCGATGACGATCCTGGAGAACGTGTGCTTGCCGATGGAGCAGCACATGCCGCAGCTCGACGAAGCCCAGCGCGAGGCACGCGCCCACGAGATGCTCGAGTGGGTGGGCCTCGGCAAATTTGCCGACTTTTATCCCGCCGACCTGAGCGGCGGCATGAAAAAGCGCGCAGGCCTGGCGCGCGCCATCGCCATCGAACCGCCGCTGCTGTTCCTCGACGAGCCGTCTGCCGGCCTCGACCCGATCAGCTCGAAACGGCTCGATGACCTGGTGCTTGAGCTGCGCCACCGCACCGGGGCGGCCGTGGTGTTCGTCAGCCATGAGCTGCCCAGCCTGTTCGCGATTGCCGACGACGGCATATTCCTCGACGCCGACAGCAAGCACCCCATCGGCCACGGCAGCCCGAAGCACCTGCTCGAGACCACCGAGCACCCCACCGTGCGCGCTTTCCTGAACCGCGAAGAGCCGCCGGCCGACGCACAGACCGACGCACAATCGCCACCGGGCGCTGCACCCACCGCAGCTTCAACAGACACCGCCACACCCGCATGAAACGCAACGCCCTGCTCATCGGTGCCTTCGTGCTCGCCGGCCTCGCGCTCATCGTGGCCGGCGTGCTCTGGCTCAACGGCAACAGCCTGTTCAAGAAGCAGCTTGAAGCAATGATCTACTACCAGGGCAATGCGTCGGGCCTGTACGTGGGGGCACCGGTCACGTTCCGCGGTGTGTCGGTCGGGCAGGTCGAAGAGATCGGCATCCAGGTCGACCGCGATTCGCTCAAGTCATTGGTACCGGTGCGCGTGAGCCTTCAACCCGACGCGCTGCGCTTCAACGGCTCGAAGGACACCCCCATCGACCTGCCCAACCTCGTCTTGCGCGGCTTGCGCGCCCGGCTGGTGGCGCAGAGCTTCGTCACCGGGCAGAAGTCGGTGGAGCTCGACTTCGCCCCGAACACGCCGTCTACGCTGACCGGCGATGGCAGCAGGCTCGAGATTCCGGCGCTGGGCGACCGCTTCGGCGCACTCATCGACCAGGTGGCCGACCTGCCGCTGCGCGACACCGTGCAGGAGGTGCGCGACACCGTGAAGGAACTGCGCAGCACGCTCGTGACGGTGCAGCACGTGCTCGACGCCACGCAGAAGCTGATCGGCGGCGCGGCCGTGGAGCTGGCACAAAGCGGGCGCGATGCGCGGCTCACGCTGGGCGTGGCCAGTGAGGCCGTGAAGCAGGTGCAGCTCACGTCCGGCGCCACGCTTGCGTCAATCACGCAACTCTCGGAAGCAACCCGCAACACGGTGACCGCCGCGCAGCCGGAGTTGCAACGCACGCTGGTCAGCGCACGCGAAGCGACCGAGTCTGCGCGCCTGGCGATGAACCGCGTCGCCGAACTCACCGCCCCCGGCGCACCACTTCGCGGCGACCTCGACGCGGCCATTCGCGACCTGTCGCAAGCCGCCCGCGGCCTGCGCGACTGGAGCGAATTGCTGGAAGAAAAGCCCAACGCCATCATCTTCGGGAACAAGCGCGAATGAATGCAACCCAGCCGCTGTCGACCCCCAACTCGCCGGCGACGGCGTTTGCTCTGATCGTGGCTGCGGCTGCGGCGCTGCTGGGCGGTTGCGCGTCACCGTCACCGGCGCCGATCCTGTTGTCGCTGCCGCCTGCCGTCGCGAGCGGCCTGGCCGCCGCCGCCACCGAAGCGCCGGCGACACCCGGTGCAGCCAGCCCCAAGCTGCTGGCGATCCGCCGTGTCGGCATCCCCGAGTACCTCGTTTCGCGCCGCGTGCGTTTTCGCGCCGATGCCAGCACTCTGGCAGAGTGGCCGAACACCTACTGGGCAGAGCGCATCGAGATCGGCGTGTCGCGCGAATTCATCTCGGCGCTGCGCCAGCAATTGCCAGGCTGGGAGTTGTGCGAAAGCACTTGCGGCGACCGCGAGCCCAGCCTGGCGTTGCAGGTCGACATGGTCCCCATGGACTTCGTGCGCAACTCGCAGCAGCTGCAGGCACGCGCCCGCGTCACGATCAGCAGCGCAGGTGCGGCGCCGCGCACGCTGCGAGCAGTCGAGTTGACATATGCATTGCCCGCTGCGGCGGACACCGCTCAAGCCCAGGCAGGCGTGGTCACGGAACTGCTGCGGCGCGTCGCCGCCGCAACCGCGCCACTGGTGACAGCCGCTCAGAAGTGAATGCCGCGCATCATCTGGGCCATCGCAATGGCCTCGGGTGACAGCGTCGGTTTGCCCAGCTTCTCGCCCTTCGCCGCGGCACTGTCGGGGAACATGCGGAAGGTCGTGTTCATCAGGATCTGCGTGATGCGTGGCACGGCAGCGTGCAGCAACTCGACCGCAATGCCAAGGCGGGTCGCCACGCGCACCGGCTTGTCCACGCACGCCTGTACGATCAGGTCGGACGCTTCGTCGGTCGAGAGCAGCGGCATGTTGTCGTAGATCTTCGTCGGCGCCGTCATCGGCGTGCGCACGAGTGGCATGTTCACCGTCGTGAAGCTCACGCCCTGGTCGGCGTACTCGCTCGCGGCGCAGCGCGTCCACGCGTCGAGTGCCGCCTTGCTGGCCACGTAGGCCGAGAAGCGAGGCGCGTTGACGAGCACGCTGATCGAGCTGATGTTGACGATGTGGCCCTTCTTCTTCGCCACCATCCCGGGCAGCAGCGCCATCGTGATGCGCAGCGCGCCGAAGTAGTTGAGCTGCATCGTGCGCTCGAAGTCGTGGAAGCGCTCGTAGCTCGCCTCGATCGCGCGGCGGATCGAGCGGCCGGCATTGTTGATCAGGTAGTCGACGCCACCATGCTCGGCATTCAGAGCTTCGACGAGCGCTTTGCAGCTGGCTTCGTCGGCAATGTCGGCCGAGTAGGTGAACACGGTCGCGCCATTGCCTGCGGCCGCCAGGATCTCGGCCTTCGCCTCTGCGAGCTTGGCTGCATCACGCGCGCAGATCACGGTGACGGCACCGGCCTGCGCGAACTTCACCGCCGCAGCCAGGCCGATGCCCGACGAGCCACCGGTGACCAGCACTACCTTGCCCGCCACCGTGCCGCGCAGCGAACGGTCGATCGACAGCGCCGGGTCGAGATGGCGCTCCCAGTAGTCCCACAGGCGCCAGCCGTAGTCGGCCAGCTTCGGGCACGCGATGCCCGAGCCCTTCAGCGCCGCCTGCGCTTCGCGGCAGTCGTAGCGCGTCGGGAAGTTGATGAAGGTAAACATGTCGTCAGGCAGGCCGAGGTCTTTCATGACCGCGTTGCGCACGCGGCGTACCGGGGCCAGCGCCATCATTCCCTTTTTCACGCTCTTCGGGATGAAACCGAGCAGCGCCGCGTTCACGAACACGTTCATCTTCGGCGCGTGGGCGGCCTTGCTGAAGATGTCGAGCACGTCGCCGACGCGGTAGCCCTCGGGGTCGACGAGGTGGAAGCACCTTCGGTTCAGCTCGCCCTTCGAGTGGCTGATGTGGTCGAGCGCCGCCACCACGAAATCGACTGGCACGATGTTGATGCGCCCGCCTTCGAGCCCGATGCTCGGCATCCACGGCGGCAGGATCTGGCGCATGCGCTGGATCAGCTTGAAGAAGTAGTAGGGGCCGTCGACCTTGTCCATCTCGCCGGTGGTCGAGTCGCCCACGACGAGCGCGGGGCGGTACACCGTCCAGGGCACCTTCGACTCCTTGCGCACGATCTTCTCGCTCTCGTGCTTTGTCATGAAATACGGGTGATCCAGGCCTTCGGCTTCGTCGAACATGTCTTCGCGGAACACGCCTTCGTACAGGCCCGCGGCGGCGATCGAGCTGACGTGGTGCAGCTGGCCCGCGTCGACAGCCTTCGCGAACTCGACGGCGTTGCGCGTGCCCTCGATGTTCACGCGAACCTGCGCGGCCTCGTCGGCCGACAGGTCGTACACCGCCGCGAGGTGGTAGACGTGGTCGATGCTGCCCTTGAGCTTCTTGAGGTCATCGGTCGACACACCGAGCTTCTTGGAAGTCAGGTCGCCCGCCACGGGAATGGCGCGGCGCTTCGCAGCGGCGCCCGACAGTCCCCAATACGCCAGCAGTGCATCGACCTTGCCCATGCTTTCCGGCCGCACCAGGAAGTGCACCACCGCACCGCGCCGCGCCAACAAGGTCTTGACGAGGCGCTTGCCAATGAAGCCGGTCGCGCCGGTGACGAAGTAGTGCATGCAGGGTCTCCGGGGGCGTTGAAGCAGCGCGCATTCTTGACCAGGCGCCCTGCACCAGCGCTGCCGATTTACCCCGAGCGCCACAGAGCGGCCGCACTAGACGACCCACCCTAGCGAAACCGGCTGCCAATCCTGCAACCGGCTCATATAGTCGCGAGTACCGCCGCTGTGCAGGGGTGGTCCGGAGATCCCATCCACGCCCAGGAGACTCATCATGGTCAAAAAACTCAAGCAGATGGCAGACAAGCAGGCCGCCGCCAGCGGCAAGCTGTTCGACAGCGCCCTGGCCGGGCAGGTGAAGGAGTCGGCACACCAGATCTGGCTCGCAGGCATGGGCGCGTTCGCGCGGGCGCAGGCCGAGGGCACCAAGGTGTTCGAGACCCTGGTGCAGGAAGGCACCTCGCTGCAGAAGAAGACGCAGAGCGCAGCGGAAGGCAAGATCAGCGAAGTGACCAGCAAGATGACGAACATGGCTGGTGACGTGCAGGCCAAGGCCGGCCAGCACTGGGACAAGCTCGAGAGCATCTTTGAAGACCGCACTTCGAAGGCGATGCACAAGCTCGGCGTGCCGTCGGCGAAAGACGTGGCGGCCATGGTGGCGCGCATCGATGCGCTCAGCGCACAAGTTGCCAAGCTCGCCAAAGCCGCCCCCGCCAAGGCTGCACCGGCGAAGACGCCCAGCGCGAAAGCAGCCCAACCCAAGCCTGCAGCCAAGCGCGCCGCACGCAAGACAAGCGCCGGCTGAACGCGCGATGCGAGCGCGAGCGCGTGCCGAAGGGCCGGCTCGCACTTGCCGCCGCATCTACGGTGTGAGCTGCCCCGGAAACACCCAGACCAGCAACACGGTCATCACCAGGTAGCGCCCGAACTTGCCGAGGGCCATGTAGGCCACGCAGGGCCAAAACGGCAGCTTGAGCCAACCCGCCACGGCACACAACGGGTCGCCCACCACAGGCAGGAACGACAGCAGGCAGGCCTTCGCGCCCAGGCGTTCCAACCAGCGCAGCGCGCGCGCATTCGGCGGCTTGCTGTGTTTGAGGCGTTCGTAGGCCCGCTCGGCGCCGTAGCCGTTCCACCAAGTGAACGCACCGCCGAGCGTGTTGCCGGCGGTGGCCACCAGCACGGCTGACCAGAACAGCGATGGGTTCAGCTTGACGAGGCCGAAGACGGCCGGCTCCGACCCAAGTGGCAACAACGTCGCCGACACGAAGGACACGATGAACACTGTGCTCAAGCCGTATTCCGGCAATGCGAGCCACGCCATCATTGATACCAACCATGCTTCCATCGCCTGATTATCGGCAGGCCGAGACCGGCCGGCTGTAGCGGAAGATGCCGCCGCCGCCGCTATACTCCCGCCTCCTTTTTCAGCACATCCGATCCGCTTTGCTTACCATGATGATCGGTTCCATCCTGCTGCCGAATCGGCTCTTTGCCGCCCCGATGGCGGGCGTGACCGACAGGCCCTTTCGCCAGCTTTGCAAACGCCTCGGCGCGGGGTACGCAGTCAGCGAGATGGTCACCTCGCGCAAGGACCTGTGGGCCAGCCTGAAGACGAGCCGGCGCGCCAACCACGACGGCGAGGCGGCGCCCATCGCGGTGCAGATCGCCGGCACCGATGCGCAGATGATGGCCGAGGCTGCGGCCTACAACATCGACCGCGGCGCGCAGATCATCGACATCAACATGGGCTGCCCGGCGAAGAAGGTGTGCAACAAGTGGGCCGGCTCGGCGCTGATGCAGGACGAGCCGCTGGCGCTGCAGATCATCGAAGCCGTGGTCGCCGCATGCGCACCGCGCCACGTGCCGGTGACACTGAAGATGCGCACCGGCTGGTGCGACGCGCAGCGCAACGCGGTGCGCATCGCAGGCGCCGCCGAGAGCGCCGGCATCGCGATGGTCACGGTCCATGGCCGCACCCGCGAGCAGGGCTACAAGGGCGTGGCCGAGTACGACACCGTGGCCGCCGTGAAGGCCGCACTGCGCATTCCGGTGGTCGCCAACGGCGACATCGACTCGCCCGAGAAGGCGCGCGATGTGCTCAAGGCCACCGGCGCCGACGCCATCATGATCGGCCGCGCCGCGCAAGGCCGGCCGTGGATCTTCCGCGAGATCGCGCACTTCCTCGCCACCGGCGAGCACCTGGCCGCGCCGAGCGTGCTGCAGGCCAAGGCCTGGCTCCTCGAACACCTGCACGACCACTACGGTCTGTACGGCGAATATGCCGGCGTGCGCACCGCCCGCAAGCACATCGGCTGGGCGGTGCGGGCACTGCCGGGCGGCGAGGCCTTTCGCGCCGAGATGAACCTGCTCGAAACCTGCGAGACACAAGTGAACGCGGTGACCGACTGGTTCGATGCGCTGGCCGACACGCACCGGTTGTTGCCATCCATCCAGGCGGCCAACGAGCCGTGCATCAACGACATCACCGAAGCCAGGGCATGAGCAAACCAAAACACATCGAGGCCTGCATCCGCGACAGCCTGGAGCAGTATTTCAAGGACCTGCGCGGCATCGAGCCGACCGCCATGTACGAGATGATTCTCGGCGTGGTGGAGAAGCCGTTGCTCGAAGTCGTGATGAAGCAGGCCGACAACAACCAGAGCCGCGCCGCCGAATGGCTGGGCATCAACCGCAACACGCTGCGGCGCAAGCTGCTCGACCACAAGATCACCAAATGACGAATGCCTCCAACGCCACCGCGCTGACCGCGCTGCTGTCGGTCTCCGACAAAACCGGCGTGCTCGACTTCGCGCGTGCGCTGCACACGCTGGGCGTGCGCCTGCTCTCGACCGGCGGCACCGCGAAGATGCTGGCCGACGCGGGCCTGCCCGTCACCGAGGTGGCCGATCACACGGGCTTCCCGGAAATGCTCGACGGCCGGGTCAAGACCCTGCACCCCACGATTCACGGCGGCCTGCTGGCACGGCGCGATGTGCCGGCCCACATGGCGGCTCTTTCCCACCACGGCATCGCGACGATCGACATCCTGGTCGTCAACCTGTACCCGTTCGAGGCGACCGTGGCCAAGGCCGGTTGCACCCTCGATGACGCGATCGAGAACATCGACATTGGCGGCCCGGCGATGGTGCGTTCGGCCGCAAAGAACTGGAAGGACGTGGCCGTGCTGACCGACGCTTCGCAATACGGCGGCGTGTTGGCCGAGCTGCAAGCGGGCGGCATCTCGCAGGCCACGAAGTTCGCGCTGGCGGTTGCCGCGTTCAACCGCATCGCCAACTACGACGGCGCGATCAGCGACTACCTGTCATCGCTCAACGCCGATGGCACGCGAAGCGAGTTCCCCGCGCAAAGCAATGCCCGCTTCGTCAAGCTGCAAGACCTGCGCTACGGCGAGAACCCGCACCAGAGCGCCGCGTTCTACCGCGACCTGCACCCCGCGCCGGGCTCGCTCGTCACGGCCGTGCAACTTCAGGGCAAGGAACTCTCGTACAACAACATCGCCGATGCCGATGCGGCGTGGGAGTGCGTCAAGTCGTTCACTGAACCCGCATGCGTGATCGTCAAGCACGCCAACCCGTGCGGCGTGGCTGTGGCTGCTGGCACCGCCGAGGCCTACGCCAAGGCCTTCAAGACCGACCCGACCTCGGCCTTCGGCGGCATCATTGCGTTCAACGGCGAACTCGACGCGGCTGGTGCGGCACTTGTTGCAAAGCAGTTCGTCGAGGTGCTGATCGCCACCAGCTTCACGCCCGAGGCGCTTGCGCTTTTCAAGGCGAAGCCGAACACGCGGGTGTTGCAGATCGCCTTGCCCAAGGCCGGTGGCGCCACCGCCTGGGAACATGGCCGCAACGCGCAAGACGTGAAGCGCGTTGGCTCGGGCCTGTTGATCCAGAGCGCAGACAACCGCGAGATGACGTTGGCTGAGCTGAAGGTCGTGACCGTCAAGCAGCCCACGCCCGAGCAACTGCGCGACCTGCTGTTCGCATGGAAGGTCGCGAAGTACGTGAAGAGCAACGCCATCGTGTTCTGCGGTGGCGGCATGACGCTGGGCGTGGGCGCGGGCCAGATGAGCCGCATCGACTCGGCCCGCATCGCCAGCATCAAGGCCGCAAACGCCGGCCTGACGTTGGCCGGCTCAGCGGTGGCGAGCGACGCCTTCTTCCCATTCCGCGACGGGCTCGACGTGGTGATCGACGCCGGCGCGTCATGCGTCATCCAGCCCGGCGGCTCGGTGCGCGACGACGAGGTGATCGCGGCCGCGAACGAACGCGGCATCGCGATGGTACTGACCGGCGTCAGGCACTTCCGGCACTGAAGCGGCACTGAAGCAGCGCCGACGCACGGACGGATTGACTGCTCGCCGCCCTCCGATCAGAGGATGCCAGCCGGCCGGATGCCGGATGCCGGATGCCGACACAATTTCATAGCCTCAGTGTCACCACCAACGCGGTGCCCGAGCCTGAAACCTATGCGCTGATGCTCGGCGGCCTGGGGGTCGCCGCCTTCATGGCACGCCGCCGTCGCCGCGCCTGAACGCTGCGGGTTTTCGGCCAACCCAAGGGGCACTTCGGTGCCCTTTGTCGTTGGTGGTCTCGCATGTGCAGTGGCACGGGCCGCGAGCCACCGGAGTGCGCAGCGCACTGCACTAGCATCGCGGGCATGACCCTCCCCGAAGCCGCCGGCCTTCTTCTTGCCGGCATCGCCCGCCTCATCACCGGTGCGCAAGGCCACTGGCTCGGCTCACCGCCGAAGGCCGAGCAGCGCATCTACTTCGCCAACCACCAGAGCCACTTCGACTGGGTGTTGATCTGGGCTGCGCTGCCCGGCGACCTGCGCGCCGTCACGCGGCCGATTGCGGCGCGCGACTACTGGACCTCGTCGAAGCTCAAACACTGGATCACGCGCGAGGTGTTCAACGCGGTCTACGTGAGTCGGCAGCGGGTGGACGACGAAGACCCGCTCGAACCGCTGATGGAGGCGCTGCGCAACGGCGACTCGCTGGTGATCTTCCCCGAGGGCACGCGCGGCCACCAGGCCGAGCCCGCGCTGTTCAAGGCCGGGCTGTACCACCTGGCCGAGGCCTTCCCCGAGGTGCAGCTCATCCCGACCTGGATCGACAACGTGCAGCGCGTCATGCCCAAGGGCGAAGTGGTGCCAGTGCCCATACTCTGCTCGGTCACGTTCGGAGCCCCCCTCACGCTCGCCCCAGGCGAAGACAAGCGCGTGTTTCTCGACCGCGCCCGCGCGGCCGTGATCGCGCTGCGGGAGGTGCACTGATGGGCGCGCTGCGCGAGCTTACGGTGTCACAGCAGATCGGGCTGCTGTTCGTGGCGCTGTTCGGCCTGCTCACGGTCGTCACGGTCGTGGCATTCAGCCGCACGCTGCGCGACCGTGGTGACGCCGACCTGGCGAAGCACGCCCAGTTCAAGCGCGACCTGCGCGCGGTGTGGGCCGGCTCGTTGCTGTTCTGGGTCGCGTGGGTGGCGGGCGGCATCGTCTCGACACTGCTGTTCGGGGTGGTGTCGTTCCTGGCCCTGCGCGAGTTCGTGACACTCACTCACACGCGGCGCGGCGACCACCGCAGCCTGCTGCTGGCGTTCTTCGTGGTGCTCCCGCTGCAGTACGTGATCGTGGCGGGGCGCAACTTCAACCTGTTCACGGTGTTCATTCCGGTCTACGTGTTCCTGGCCATCCCAGTGGTCAGCGCGTTCGCCAACGACCCGCAGCGCTTCCTGGAGCGAACCGCGAAGATCCAGTGGGGGATCATGGTCTGCGTCTACGGCATGAGCCACGCACCGGCCCTGTTGTTGCTCGACCTGCCCGACTACCGCGGGCGCGGCGCCTTCCTGGTGCTGTGGCTGGTACTTGTGGTGGCGCTGGCGCAGATCGCCCAGGAGATGGCCACGCGGCGCTTGCGCCGGCGCCCTGCCGCGCGGGCGATCAGCCGCTCTTTCTCATGGCGCGCCTGGGGCATCGGCGCATTCGCCGCGGCGCTGGCTGGTGGGCTGCTCTACTGGATCACGCCGTTCAAGCCGATTCCCGCACTGCTGATGGGCGCCGTGGCCGGCGGCAGCGGCACACTCGGCGAGTTCGTGATGAAGGCACTCAAGCGCGACGCGGGTGTGCGCAACTGGGGCGGCAAGCTCTCGGTAACGGGTGCAGTGGGCCTGCTCGACCGCGTGGCGCCGCTGTGCTTCGCAGCACCCGTGTTCTTCCATTCGGTGCGCTGGTATTTCAATCTATGAGTGCCATGCGAATCCTCGGCATCGACCCCGGCCTGCGCACCACGGGCTTCGGCGTGATCGACGCGGTCGGCTCGAAGCTGCACTACGTGGCCAGCGGCACCATTAAGACCGAAAGCGCGCCGGCCACGTTGCCAGGGCGCCTGAAGGTCATCTTCGATGGTGTGCGCGAGGTCACGGCGCGCTACCAGCCGCAGTGCGCGTCGGTCGAGATCGTGTTCGTGAACGTGAACCCGCAGTCCACGCTGCTGCTGGGGCAGGCACGCGGTGCGGCGCTCACGGCGCTGGTGTCGAACGACCTGACGGTTGCCGAATACACCGCGTTGCAGATGAAGAAGGCCATCGTCGGCCACGGCCAGGCGAGGAAGGAGCAGGTTCAGGAGATGGTGATGCGCCTGCTCGCGCTGCCCGGCCTGCCCGGCAAGGACGCGGCCGATGCGCTGGGGCTGGCGATCTGCCACGCCCATGCCGGCGCCTCGTTCGCCGCCATTGCCCGCAGCAGCACGCTCGCGCCGCGCAGCCACGCACAGTACAAGCGCGGCCGCAGTTACTAGCCGCCGGCCAGCGCGCAGCCGTTGCAGCGCGGCGCGGCTGAGGCAGCAACACGAGCGACAATCCGCCCCCTATGTATGCCCTCTTCGAAGAAGCCGGAAAGTTCCTCGCCGGCCGCGTGATGACCGAAGCCGACAGCTCGATGCAGATCGAGCTCGACTCCGGCAAGCGTGTCAAAGTCAAGTCAGCCAACGTGTTGCTGAAGTTCGACAAACCGCAGCCGGCAGAGCTGATAGCGGCGGGGCAGGCCATCGCGAAAGACATCGACCTCGACCTGGCCTGGGAGTTCGCCCCGGAAGACGAATTCGGCTTCGCTGACCTGGCCCGCGAGTACTTCAACGCCAAGGCCGGGCTCGACCAGCAGGCCGCCGCACTGTTCAAGCTGTTCGAGGCGCCCCACTACTTCCGCCGCCTCGGCAAGGGCAACTTCAAGAAGGCGCCGGAAGAGATTGTCAAGGCCGCCTTGCTCGGCATCGAGCGCAAGAAGCTGGTCGCCGCGCAGATCGACACCTGGGCTGCTGAGCTGGCCGCCGGCCGGTGCCCGCCCGCCGTGCGCGAGCAGCTCTACAAACTGCTGTTCAAGCCCGACAAGAACGCGCCCGAGTACAAGGCCGTCGTCGCGGCCTCGCTTCTCGCGCAGAAGGCGCCACTCGACCTGCTGAAGGGAGCCGGCGCCATCGACTCGCCGTACCAGTTCCACTGGCGGCGCTTCCTGTTCGAGAGCTTCCCGAAGGGCACCGGTTTCCCTGCGCTGGCGGCCCCCGCGATCAAGGAGACGCTGCCGCTCGCCAGCGTTCAGGCCTTCTCGATCGACGACTCGCAAACAACCGAGATCGACGACGCGCTCTCGGTGCAGGGCCTCGGCACCGGCACGGTCGTGTTCGGCGTGCACATCGCCGCACCCGGCCTTGCGTTCGCGCCCGACTCGCCGGTCGACAAGGTTGCGCGCGAGCGCCTGTCCACGGTCTACATGCCGGGCTACAAGCTGACCATGCTGCCCGATGAGGTGGTGCAGGCCTACACGCTGATCGCAGGGCGCGACTGCCCTGCCGTGTCGCTGTACATCACGATGGATGAGGCCACGCTCGGCATCACCGGCAGCGAGACCCAGCTGGAGCGCGTGCCCATCGCCGCGAACCTGCGCCATGACCAGCTCGACGCCGTCATCACCGAAGCCTCGCTGCTCGGCGAGGCGCCGGCCGCCTATGCGTTCGCACCCGAACTGGCCTTCGCGTTCCGCCTGGCGCGGCACCTGAAGGCCCAGCGCGAAGTGGTGCGCGGCAAGCCGGAGAACTTCAACCGGCCGGACTACAACTTCCGCCTCGAACGCGACGGCGATACGCCGGCGGGCGCCGAGCCCCAAGGCACCGAACGGGTGACGATCACCACGCGTACCCGGGGCTCTGCGCTCGACCTGATCGTGGCCGAGGCGATGATCCTCGCGAACAGCACCTGGGGCGGCTGGATCGCCGAGTGCGGCGTGCCCGGCATCTACCGCAGCCAGGCCAGCATGGCCCCGGGCGTGAAGGTGCGCATGGGCACCAAGCCTGCGCCGCATGCCGGCATGGGGGTGGCGCAATACACCTGGGCGACTTCACCGCTGCGGCGCTATGTCGACCTCGTGAACCAGTGGCAGATCATTGCCTGTACGCGCCATGGGCGCACGGCAGCGCTGGCCGCGCCGTTCAAGCCGAAGGACGTGCAGCTGTTCGCGATCATCTCGTCGTTCGACACGGCCTACGCGGAGTACAACGGCTTCCAGCAGGGCATCGAGCGCTACTGGGCGCTGGTGGCGTTGGCGCAGAACAACGTGACCCAGCTGAACGCGGTGGTGATGAAAGACGGCCTGGTGCGCGCGGACGATTGGCCGCTCGTCTTCCGCGCCATCGGCGCAGAAGCCTTGCCGCGCGGCGCGCACGTGAGTGTTCGCGTGGCCGGTGCCGACCTGCTGACGCTCGACCTGCACGCCAGCGTGCTGGCGCACCTGGATGTCGCGGACGCGGCCGCTGGCGGTGCTGAGGGCACGGCTGGTTCCGAGACAGGCTCCGAGGCTGACACCGATGCCGATGACACCACCGGCGCCGGCCCGCTGACACTGGCCATCGACATGCAGCCCGCAGATGCCGCCGATGCCGTCGAGCCTGAAGTGACGGCTGCGCCCGGCGCCTGACCCGACCGCGAAGTGCATGCGGCGCAAGCTCTCGACCCTGCAACTCGCGCTGCTCGTCTCGGTCGGCGTGCACGGTGCGCTGCTGGCGGTGCGCATCGTCGACCCCGAGGGCTTCAACCGCGTGTTCCAGGACACGCCACTGGAAGTGATTCTCGTCAACTCGCGCTCCGGCGAGCCGCCCGAGAAGGCGCAGGCCATCGCCCAGGCGAGCCTGGCCGGTGGCGGCGAAGCCAAGACCGGGCGCGCCACGTCGCCCCTGCCGCCATCGGCCCTGATCGAGATGGGCGATGCGAACGAGGAGGCCCGCAAGCGCATCGAGCAACTGCAGGAGACGCAACAGCAACTGCTCGCGCAGATCCGCCGTGAACTCGCGCTGCTGCCCGCGCCCGACCCGCAACGCGAGCAGGGCAACCCGCAGGAGCGCGCTCAGGAAGAACGCCGCCGACAGCTCGTGCAGTTGCTGGCCGAGATCGAAAAGCGCATCAACGAAGAGAACGCGCGGCCGAAGCGGCGCTACATCAGCCCGGCCACGCGCGAAGAGGTCTACGCGCTGTACTACGACGCGCTGCGGCGCAAGATCGAGCAGCGCGGCACGCGCAACTTCCCCGAGAACCAGGGCCGGAAGCTCTACGGCGAATTGACGATGAACGTGACCGTGGACGCCGAAGGCCGCGTGGTCGAGACGGAAGTCGTGCGTGCGTCCAGCTCGAAGCAGCTCGACCGCCGGGCGGTCGCCATCGTGCGCGCGGCGGCACCGTACGGGCCGTTCACCGCCGCGATGCGCCAGAAGGCCGACCAGCTCGTCATCACGTCGCGCTTCCGCTTCACGCGCGACGACGCGCTCGAAACCACGCTCAGCGCCACACCTTCCAATTGATCTCATGGACCACTATGTCGTTGCCGGCAACCCGGTCGAGCACAGCCAGTCGCCCTTCATCCACGCCGAGTTCGCGCGGCAGACCGGCGAAGCGATGGCTTACGGCCGCGCGCTGTTCCCGCTCGACGCCTTCGACGCGGCCTTGCGCGCCCTGGTGGCGAGTGGTGCAAAAGGCTGCAACATCACCGTGCCGTTCAAGTTCGCGGCCTGCCGCGCGGCAGGCCGCCGCACGCCGCGCGCAGCGCTCGCCGAAGCGGCCAACGTGCTGCGTTTCGACACCGAGGGCTGGCTCGCCGACAACACCGACGGCGCCGGGCTGGTCGCCGACATCGAGCGCGGCGCCGGGGTGCAGCTTGCAGGCAAGCGCCTGTTGCTGATCGGCGCGGGCGGCGCCAGCGCGGGCGTGCTCGGGCCGCTGCTCGCTGCCGGGCCGAGCGCGCTGGTGGTTGCGAACCGCACGCCGGAGAAGGCGCAGGCGCTCGTCGCGCGCCATGCGCACGTCGCCGGCCGGTGCGCACTGCGCTCGCATGGCCTGGCCGATTGTGGCGAGGGCTTCGACGTGGTGGTGAACGCGTCGGCGAGCAGCCTCGCCGGCGTGGCGGCGCCGGTCGCAGCCAGCGTGTTCGCGCCCGGCGCGCTGGCGCTCGACATGATGTACGGCCCCAAGGCCCAGCCGTTCCTGGCCTGGGCCGGGGCGCATGGCGCCGTGCCACGCGACGGCCTGGGCATGCTGGTTGAGCAGGCCGCCGCCGCCTTCGATCTGTGGCGCGGCGTGCGGCCGGCCACCGCCCCGGTGCTGGCGGCACTGCGCGAACGCCTGCGCGCGGCGGGTTGAGCGCAACGCAATGAAAGCCGCCACCGCCGCCTTGCTGCGCCTGCTGGCACTCATGGTCGTGTGCCTGGTCGCCTTGCAGCTGACCTTCGTTGCGCGCGTGGCGTTGATGATCGCGGTCGACCCGCAATCGACCACCTTCCAACGCTCCGAAGCCTGGCGCCTGTTGAGCGAAAAGCACCCGCTGTTGTGGAGCCAGCAATGGGTGCCGTACGAGCAAATCTCGGCGAACCTGAAGCGGGCCGTGATCGCGTCCGAAGACGCCGGCTTCACCGAACACAGCGGCGTGGAATGGGACGCGCTCGAGAAGGCCTGGGAGCGCAACCAACAGGCCGAAGCGCGCGTCGAGAAAATCAACGCGCGCAAGCCTGCCGCCAAGGCTGCCCCCAAGGTCGTCGGCGGTTCGACCATCACGCAGCAGCTCGCGAAAAACCTGTTCCTTGGCGGCGAGCGCACGCTGCTGCGCAAGGCACAGGAGTTCGCGGTTACCTTCATGCTCGAAGCGCTGCTCACGAAGCAGCGCATCCTCGAGATCTACCTCAACAATGTCGAGTGGGGCGAAGGCGTGTTCGGCGCCGAGGCCGCTGCAACGCACTACTTTCACGTGAACGCCAACGCCCTGGGTACGATGCAGGCCGCGCAGCTGGCGGTGATGCTCCCCGCGCCCAAGCGCTTCGAGAAGCGGCCGTCCTCGGGCTACGTGCTCGGGCGGGCCGGCACCGTGAGCGCGCGCATGGGTGCAGTGGACTTGCCATGAACGGCTCGAACGGTGCCAACGCAAAGGACGAGGTTGCCGCCGCGGCCGCCCGCATGGTCGTCGAGGAAGGCATGGAATACGGCCCGGCCAAGCGCCGCGCCGCGCGCCAGCTCGGCAGCCGCAGCGGGCGGGGCACTGAACTGCCGGCGAACGATCAGGTCGAAGACGAGGTGCGCGCCTACCTCGCAATCTTCTGCGCCGACACCCAGCCGGCCGAGCTGGCCGCGCTGCGCGGGGTTGCCGTCGTGTGGATGGACCGGCTGGCCGAGTTCCGCCCGCACCTGACCGGCGCCGTGTGGCGCGGCACCGCAACCCGCCTCAACAATGTGCACATCGAGCTGTACTGCGACGACTCCAAGGCCGCCGAACTGGCCCTGATCGACCGGCGCGTCGACTACGAAGTGGGCAGCCTGCCCGGCCCGCGCGGCGAACTCATCGACGTGCTGAGCGTCGCGCACACCTGTGCCGAGCTGGGCGAGCGCGTCACGGTGCACCTGAGCGTGCTCGACCACGACGACCTGCGCGGCGGTCTGAAACCCGACGCTGGCGGCCGCACCTGGCGCGGCGACCTGGCGGCCCTGCGCCGCGCGATGGAGGCCTCATGAATCGACGCGCTTTGATGCTGGGCGGCGCCGGTGCCGCGGCGGGCGTGGTCGGCGCCGGCCTGTGGCAATGGCAAGGCCGCACCGACCCGGCTGCGGCCGCCATCTGGGCGCTGCGTTTCGAGCGGCCCGACGGCTCGCCGCTCGTCATGACCGCGTTCCGCGGCCGGCCGCTGCTGTTGAACTTCTGGGCGACGTGGTGCCCGCCGTGCGTCAAGGAGTTGCCGCTGATCGACCAGTTCCAGCGGGAACAGCGTGGGCCGGCCGGAACAGGCTGGCAAGTGGTCGGTCTGGCCGTCGACCAACGTGCGCCGGTGCTCGCGTTCCTGCAGCGCCAGCCGGTCAGCTTCGATGTGGGCTTGGCGGGGCTCGAAGGGATCGACCTCGCACGCACCCTCGGCAACAGCGGCGGCGGGTTGCCGTTCACCATCGCCCTCGACAGGCACGGCGGCATCATCCAGCGCAAACTCGGCTCGCTTCAGGCCGCAGACTTGGCACGTTGGGCACGAACCTGATACAGCGCATCGGGCGGTTCTGGTGTGAGCTACCGTCAAGATAAAATTCTTGTCAACTGTCGCCAATTGTTTGTATGGCGCGTAAAGTGCGCGGCTTCTTGGTACCAATGGCAATTTCACCGTGGCACAACGCCGCTCGCGAAACGATCACCGAACGCGGGTAACGGCATCACTTCTGCGAACATGATCGGCGCCGATCCCGCCACGTTCACGACAAAACATTTAATTGCCGGCGCAGGCCCTCTGCGCCGCACGAGCCAATCGTTGGAGACCCCATGGACCTGCGAAAACTGAAGACCCTCATCGACCTGGTGTCCGAGTCGAACATCTCGGAACTCGAAATCACCGAAGCCGATGGCAAGGTGCGCATCGTCAAGGCCGAGCCGGCGGCGCCCGTTCAGCAGATGATGCAGGTGCCGAACATGATGATGGCCGCGCCCATGCAGGCCGCGCCGGCCGTGGCGCCCGCAGCCGAACCGGTGAACGAGCCGGTCGATGCCGGCCACACCGTCAAGTCGCCGATGGTGGGTACCTTCTACCGCTCGGCCAACCCGGGCTCGAAGGCCTTCGCCGAAGTGGGCGACGCCATCAAGGAAGGGCAGCCGATCTGCATCATCGAGGCGATGAAGATCATGAACGAGATCGAGGCCGACAAGTCGGGCACGGTCACGCGCATCCTGTGCGAGAACGGGCAGGCCGTGGAGTTCGGCCAGCCGCTGTTCATCATCGAATAAGCGCGATGTTCAAGAAAATACTGATCGCAAACCGAGGCGAAATCGCGCTGCGGATTCAAAGAGCTTGCCGCGAATTGGGCATCAAGTCGGTCGTTGTCTACTCTGAGGCCGACCGCGACGCGAAGTACGTGAAGCTGGCCGACGAAGCCGTGTGCATCGGCCCGGCCGCATCGAGCCTGAGCTACCTCAACATGCCGGCGATCATCTCGACCGCC
This sequence comes from Rhizobacter sp., assembly GCA_025350965.1. Taxonomy (GTDB): domain Bacteria; phylum Pseudomonadota; class Gammaproteobacteria; order Burkholderiales; family Burkholderiaceae_C; genus LMDS01. Next base: position 9,788 of record JANXWV010000027.1, on the reverse strand, counting down.
GAGGTGACCGACGCCGAGGCCATCCACCCCGGCTACGGCTTCCTGTCCGAGAACGCCGACTTCGCCGAACGCGTGGAGCGCAGCGGCTTCACCTTCATCGGGCCGACGCCGGCCTCCATCCGCGTGATGGGCGACAAGGTCTCGGCCAAGCAGGCGATGATCAAATCGGGCGTGCCCTGCGTGCCGGGCTCGGAGGGCGCGCTGCCCGACGACCCGAAGGAGATCATCAAGGCCGGCCGCGCGGTGGGTTACCCGGTGATCATCAAGGCATCGGGCGGTGGCGGCGGGCGCGGCATGCGCGTGGTGCACACCGAGGCGGCGCTGATCCACGCGGTGCAGACGACGCGCGCCGAAGCCGGCGCCGCGTTCGGCAACTCGGCTGTGTACATGGAAAAGTTCCTCGAGAACCCGCGCCACATCGAGATCCAGGTGCTGGCCGACGAGCACAAGAACGCAGTGTGGCTGGGCGAGCGAGACTGCTCGATGCAGCGCCGCCACCAGAAGATCCTCGAAGAGGCACCGGCTCCGGGCATCCAGCGCCGGGTGATCGAACGCATCGGCGAGCGCTGCGTGGCGGCGTGCAAGAAGATCGGCTACCGCGGTGCCGGCACCTTCGAGTTTCTCTACGAGAACGGCGAGTTCTTCTTCATCGAAATGAACACGCGTGTGCAGGTGGAGCACCCGGTGACGGAACTGGTGACAGGCATCGACATCGTGCAGATGCAGATCCGCATCGCGGCCGGCGAGAAGCTGCCCTTCACGCAGCGCAACATCCAGATGCGCGGCCATGCGATCGAATGCCGCATCAACGCCGAAGATCCGTACAACTTCATGCCCTCACCAGGGCGCATCACGATGTGGCACCCGCCGGGCGGCCCCGGGGTACGTGTCGACTCGCATGCCTACACGAACTACTTCGTGCCACCGAACTACGACTCGATGATCGGCAAGATCATCGTCCACGGCGACACCCGCGACCAGGCGCTCGCGCGCATGCGCATTGCCTTGTCGGAGACGGTGATCGAAGGCATCAGCACCAACATTCCGCTGCACCGCGAGCTGGTTGTCGATGCCAAGTTCATCGAGGGCGGCACGAGCATCCACTACCTCGAGGGTTGGCTGAGCCAGCACAAACGCTAGATGTCCGTCAGAGTTTCAGACTGATGTTCGAATTGCTGCTGCTCGCACCGCAAGACAAGGTCGACCTCGTCTCCGATGCACTGATGGACGAGTTGGGTGCGCTGTCGGTCTCGGTGGAAGACGCCGACGCCGACACCGACGCCGAGCACGCCTTGTTCGGCGAGCCCGGCATGGCGCCGCCGCCTGGCGGTTGGCAGCGCTCGTCGGTCAAGGCGCTGTTCAACGACGAGTCGGCCGCGCTCGACGCCGCCACGCTGGTGCTGGCGCAAGACTGGGCCGAGGGCGTCACGCTGCAGTCGGTCGTGACGGTGCCCGATGAAGACTGGGTGCGCCTCACCCAATCGCAGTTCGCGCCGGTGCCGATCACGCCGCAGTTCTGGATCGTGCCGAGCTGGCACGAGCCGCCGGCCGATGTGCAGCGCGTGATCCGGCTCGACCCGGGCCTGGCGTTCGGCACGGGCACGCACCCGACCACGCGGATGTGTTTGCGCTGGATCGCCGCGCAAGCCGAGTCCCGTGCAGCGAGTTGGCGGCGTGTGCTCGACTACGGTTGCGGCTCGGGCATCCTGGCCATCGGCGCGGCGCTGCACGGTGCGAGCCAGGTCGACGCGGTCGACATCGACCCGGCAGCCGTGGAGTCCACCCGCGCGAATGCTGAGGCCAACGGTGTGGTGCTGGCGGCAGGCCTGCCCGAGGCGGCGACAGGCACCTACCCGCTGGTGCTGGCGAACATCCTTGCGTCGCCGCTCAAGCTGCTGGCGCCTTTGCTTTGCGCCCATGTCGCGCCGGGCGGCAACCTGGTGCTGGCCGGCATCCTGGCTCGGCAGGCCGACGAGCTGATCGAGGCCTATGCGCCGTGGATCACGCTCACAGTCAGCGCCACGGAAGAAGGCTGGATCCTGATGACCGGCCAGCGCGCCGCCGTCTGAATTGCCGGTGCTGCGTGGCATGATTCACCGATGAGCCTGGCCACGCGCTGCCCTTCGTGCGGCACCATCTTCCGCGTCGTGCAGGACCAGCTCAAGGTGTGCGAGGGTTGGGTTCGGTGCGGCCAGTGCATGCAGGTCTTCAGCGCCCTCGACGGCCTGTTCGACCTGGAGCGCGACGCGCCGCCCGACTGGTCGCCCGCCACCAACCCGACCGTTGCCTCACCCGGCACGGCGCCCGACATGCTCGCCGCGGCCGAGGACGACATGGCATTCGACCTGCCGCGCGCGAACGCTGCCGCTGAAGCCCCGCAGGGTGCCGTGCCGGCAGCCGCGGACGCGGCTGCCGACATCGACCTGCCGCTCGCCGCCGAGGCGTCCACGCTCGCGCAAGTGCATGAGTCGTCGTCATTCACGCTGCCAGCCACCGGCGACGACATCACCTTCGGCGACGCCCTCCCCGCGCCGGCCGAGGAAGCCACCGACGAGCCGACACCCGGCTTCCTGCGCAACGCGCAGCGCCAGGCGCGCTGGCAGCGGCCCGCCGTGCGTGCCGCGCTGGGCGTGGCGGCGGTCGGGCTGTTGGCGGTGCTGGCCGGGCAGGCGGCGCATCACTTTCGCGACTCGGTCGCAGCGCGTTGGCCAGGCAGCCGGCCGCTGCTCACTTTGTGGTGCGCAAGCGCCGGCTGCACGCTCGGCACGCCGCGCCACATCGAAGACATTTCGGTCGAAAGCAGCGCATTGAACCGTGCCCCGGGGCCTGACGCATTCAAGCTCGCGCTGGCCCTGCGCAACCGCAGCGCCGTCGCTCTGGCCATGCCTGCCATCGAGCTGACCTTGACCGACGCCACCGGGCAGATGGTGGCGCGGCGTGCCCTGATGCCGCGCGACTTCCGTGTCGCCACGCCAGTGCTTGCACCCGGCGCCGAGACGCCGCTGCAATTGGTGCTGTCTGCCGGCAGCCCGCGCGTCACGGGCTACACGGTCGAACTGTTCTACCCGTGAGCGCACGTCGCGTCACGGTCGACTTCACCTTTGCACTTCTGGAGTAAACATGCCGGCACTGATATGCGGATCGCTCGCCTTCGACACCATCACCGTCTTCCCCGGGCGCTTTGCGCAGCAGTTGTTGCCCGAGCAACTGCACATCCTGAACGTGTCGTTCCTGGTACCTGAACTGCGACGCGAGTTCGGCGGTTGCGCCGGAAACATTGCGTACTCTCTGGCGCAACTCGGCGGGGCGCCGCTGGTGATGGCGGCCACCGGCCCGGACGGTGCCGAGTACATCGAACGCATCAGGGGCTGGGGCGCCAGCACCGACCTCATCAAGGTGGTCGAGGGCAGCTACACCGCGCAGGCGATCATCATCACCGACGCCGACAACAACCAGATCACCGCGTTTCACCCGGGAGCAATGCAGTCGGCGCACCTGACCGCCGTGCCGCAACGCGCTGACATTGCCGTCGCCATCGTCGCCCCCGACGGCCGCGACGCGATGCTCCAGCACGCCGAACAACTCGCCCGGGCCAAGGTGCCGTTCATCTTCGACCCCGGCCAGGGCCTGCCGATGTTCGATGGTGCCGAGCTGAAGCACTTCGTCGATCTGGCCACGTGGGTCACGGTGAACGACTACGAGGCGCGCCTGCTGACCGACCGCACCGGGCTGTCGCTGGAAGCCCTGTCACGCTCGCATTTGAAGGGCGTGATCGTGACGCTGGCGTCGGAAGGCTGTGACTTGTGGCAAGACGGTGCCTGTACCCGCATTGCCGGTGTGGCCGCCACGGCCGTGATCGACCCGACGGGGTGTGGCGACGCGTTTCGGGCGGCACTGCTGTACGGCATCGAGAAGGGCTGGCCGCTGGCACGCAGCGTGGCGCTGGGCAACCAGCTCGGCGCACTGAAGATCGCCAGCCGTGGCGGGCAGAACCACGTGCTGGACCGGCTGGCGCTGGGGGTCTGACCGGCTCCCTCGGCCGCACTCGCGCCGCGTTTGCGGCGCGGCGCGAGGCTCAGGCTGCCGGCTTGTCTGCCGCAGCGCCGGTCTTCGGCGTGGAGGCCGGTGTGAACTGCTCGCGGTGCTGACGCTTCGCGTCTTTCGCCCGTTTCTGCTTTTCACGGCGAATACCGCGGTGTCTGTCTGCGCTCATGGATGGCTCCTGGTGATGGGGTGACCGGCTTCGGCCGCCCGGAAAAAGTTCGGCGTGCTGTTGCAGGCCGACCGGGTGGAGGTTGTACCAGAGCCAGTGCCGGCAGTGCGCACCGTGTGTCTCTCGTGTGTGTGCGGCAACGCACCGACAAGAGCCCCCCTCGGCTGGCGGCCTGGCCGTCAAGGGCGGGCGGGCGGCGCGCCCAGCCGCTGCGACACCTGCGCCGCGCAGGCGCGGAGCTCGTGCGCAATCGCGCCGTCCCAGGTGGTGTCGAACACTGCGGCAGGCCCGATGGCGGTAATCGACAACACCATCGCACCCATGTGGTCGAACACCGGTGCTGCCATCGCGTTGATGCCCGGCACGACCTCACCCACCGATCGGCTCAGTCCGAAGGCGCGCACCTCGGCCAGCTGAAGCGCGAACGCGCGCCATGCGGGCAACCTGGCCGGCGGTGGCATGCCTGGTTGGCGCGCTTTGCTCTTGAATGCGGCCGGGGCGCGGTGGCGTTCATCGTCGAGCAACCGCTTCACGAGCGCGGCATCGAGGTAGGCGCCGAAGAGCCGGCCCGACGCCGTGTGCGCCAGCGAGAACACCGTGCCGTGGCGCATGTTGACGTGTACCGCTGCCGGCGACTCTTCCAGCCGCACGATGGTGGCGCCCCGCGTGCCCCAGACCGCCAGCGCCACGGTATGGCCGATGCGATGCGCCAGCCCGACGATGGCGCTGCTGGCCACCTGCACCGGGTTGGCCTGCTGCAGGCTGATCAGGCCGAGCTGCAAGGCCAGAGGCCCGAGGAAGTAGTGGCCCGTGTCGGCCTGCTGTTCGACCAGGCCGATGCGCCCGAAACTCACGAGATAGGGGTGCGCCTTGGCGGGCGCCATGCCGGCGTCGCGTGCGAGGTCTTTCAACGGCATGGGGCGGGCGTGGTGCACGAGCGCCATCAGCAACTGCCCGCCGACCTCGACACTGCCGATGCCGCGCTGCTCGCGTGCTGCCTTGTCCGCCATCGAAGCCCCTTGTCTGCAAGTCGTTCAGCAAATCGGGTTAGACATTGCTTGCCGCACAGCCTACCATCGCATCTTCGCTTAGAGCAAACGAATTTGGTTTAGCCAAATTATTGGGCTGGATCCTTGCGACGACGATGAATGCCTCATCCACCGACTACCAGCAGCTGCGCTTCGACTACGCACGCCATGCCGACCAGGGCGCGGCCGAGCCGGCACGTCACCCTGTCGTGGTCGTCGGCGCGGGCCCGGTGGGCCTGGCGCTGGCCATCGATCTGGCGCAGCAAGGTGTGCCGGTGGTGCTGCTCGACAACGACTGCACGCTTTCGACGGGCTCACGTGCCATCTGTTTCGCCAAGCGAACGCTCGAAGTCTTCGACCGGCTCGGCTGTGGCGAGCGCATGGTGGCCAAGGGGGTGTCGTGGAGCGTGGGCAAGGTGTTCTTCCAGGGCGAGTTGGTCTACCGCTTCGATCTGCAGGCGCAACGTGGCCACGCGCGGCCGGCGTTCATCAACCTGCAGCAGTACTACGTCGAGGGCTACCTCGCTGAGCGCGCCTGCGAACTGCCGCTGATCGACATCCGCTGGAAGAACAAGGTGGTCGGCATCGAGCAGAACGCTGACCATGCGCTGCTGACCATCGACACGCCGGACGGCCCGTACGCCCTGCGCGCTGACCATGTTGCCGCTTGCGACGGCAGCCGCTCGACCGTGCGGCAGCTCATCGGCCAGGAGACCCAGGGCCGCGTGTTCCGTGACCGGTTCCTGATCGCCGACGTGAAGATGAAACTCGACCACCCGGCCGAACGCTGGTTCTGGTTCGACCCGGCCTTCCACCCGAACCAGAGTGTTCTGCTGCACAAGCAACCCGATGGCGTGTGGCGCATCGACTTCCAGCTCGGTTGGGACGCCGACCCCGAGGAAGAGAAAAAGCCGCACCGCATCATCCCGAGGGTCAAGGCGCTGCTCGCCAGCAGCGACATGCGCAATGCGGAATTCGAGCTGGCGTGGGCGAGCGTCTACACCTTCGCCTGCCTGCGCATGCCACGCTTTCGAGTGGGCCGCGTGCTGTTTGCAGGTGACGCCGCGCACGGCGTGTCGCCGTTCGGCGCGCGTGGGGCGAACTCGGGTGTGCAGGACGCCGAGAACCTGGCCTGGAAGCTGGCCCACGTGGCGCAAGGAACGGCCCCTGACGCACTGCTCGACACCTACGCCGACGAGCGCGAGTTCGCGGCCGACGAGAACATTCGCCACTCCAGCCGCGCGACCGACTTCATCACGCCGAAGAGCGAGATCAGCCTGCTGTTCCGCAATGCCGTGCTGAGCCTCGCCCGGCACCACCCGTTCGCACGCATGCTCGTGAACAGCGGGCGCCTGTCGGTGCCGGCGGTCTTGCACGCATCGGCCTTGAACACGCCGGACGCTGACGGCTTCACGGGCTGCGTGCCACTCGGCTCGGTCGCCCCGGACGCCCCGGTGCAGCACCCCGACGGCAGCAGTGATTGGCTGCTGCACCACCTGAGTGGCGGCTTCACTGCCCTGGTTTACGGTGATGCAGCCGGGCACCTGGAGACGATGCTGCGGCAGGCGGCAGCCGGCACGGTGGCGATCAAGATCGTCAGCGTGGCACCGCCAGGGACCACCTGCACGCAGGCGCAACTGCTCGACCTCGAGGGCATGGTGGCGGAGCGCTACGGTATGCAGCCGGGCAGCGTGGTGCTGATGCGGCCCGATCAGCACGTGTGCGCGCGCTGGCACGCGCCGAGGCCGGAGGCGGTGCGTGCGGCACTGTGCCGCGCGCTGGCCCTTGCCCCGGCAACGACACCTGAACTGGCCTAGACCACTTGAATTGCCACCCGTGAACCTCATCACCGACCCGAATCTGAGCGCGCCGGACGACTTCTATGAGGCGCTGATCGACGCACACCGCGAACTCGCACTCGCGCAAAGCCACGAGCTCAATGCCAAACTCGTGCTGCTGCTGGCCAACCACATCGGCGTGCAGGGCGCGCTCGTGCAGGCGCTGCATGCGGCGCGTCTCAGCGTGCTCGAAGGATCGACCCCATGAACGACACCCCATTGCGATACCAGTCGGGCTTCGGCAACGAATTCGCGACCGAAGCCGTCGCCGGCGCCCTGCCGCAAGGCAGGAACAGCCCGCAGCGCTCGCCGCTCGCGCTGTACCCCGAACTGCTGTCGGGCACGGCCTTCACGGCGCCACGCGCCGAGAACCGGCGCAGCTGGCTGTACCGGCGCCAGCCGTCGGTGGTGTCGGGCCGCTACCAGTTGATGCCTGCATCGGCATGGCGAACCGGCGGCGACGCGGTCGTGCCCGTTCCACCTCTGCCGCCCGAGCCGCTGCGCTGGGCGCCGTTCCCGATCACCGACGCGCCGGCCGACTTCATCGACGGCATGCACACGCTGGCCGCGAACGGCGACGCCGAAGCACAGGTGGGCTTGGCGGCGCACGTGTACCTGGCCACGCGCTCGATGGCGCGGCGCGCCTTCGTCAACGCGGACGGCGAGATGCTGATCGTGCCGCAGCAGGGCCGCCTCACGCTTGTCACCGAGCTGGGCGTGCTCAGTGTTGCGCCCGGCGAGTTGGCAGTGCTGCCACGCGGCGTGGCGTTCAAGGTTGAGTTGCCCGACGGCCCCGTGCGCGGCTACGTGTGCGAGAACTACGGGGCGCACTTCCGCCTGCCCGAGCTCGGCCCGATTGGCTCGAACGGGCTTGCGAATGCGCGCGACTTCCTCGCGCCCGTGGCCGCGTTCGAAGACACACCGGGCAGCTACGAACTCGTCAGGAAGTCCAGCGGCCACCTGTGGCGCGCGCCGATGGCGCACTCGCCGTTCAACGTGGTCGCATGGCACGGCAACCTCACGCCGGTGAAGTACGACACCGTGAACTTCATGACCATCGGCTCGATCAGCTTCGACCACCCCGACCCGTCGATCTTCACGCTGCTCACCTCGCCCAGCGACACGCCCGGCACGGCCAACTGCGACTTCGTGATCTTCCCGCCGCGCTGGCTGGTGATGGAAGACACCTTCCGCCCGCCCTGGTACCACCGCAACATGATGAGCGAGTTCATGGGCCTGGTGCACGGCGAGTACGACGCCAAGCCCGAGGGCTTCAAGCCCGGCGGCGCGAGCCTGCATAACGCCTTCGTGCCACACGGGCCGGACGAAGAAGCGTTCGAGCGCGCAAGCAGTGCAGACCTGAAACCGCAGAAGCTCGAACACACGCTCGCATTCATGTTCGAGAGCCGGCTGCGCTTCATCCCGACCATGTTCGCGCTGAACAGCCCACAGCGCGATGCCCGCTATTCCGACTGCTGGGCCGGCCTTCAGGACAGGTTTCAACCATGAGCACGCTCAACGCCACACACGACCCGATGCTGCGCAGCTGGGTCGCATCGGCCAACGATGCAGCCACGGACTTCCCGATCCAGAACCTGCCGTTCGGCGTGTTCAGCCGCGCGCCGCGCCATGATCCGCGCATCGGTGTGGCCATTGGCGACAAGATTCTCGACCTGCGGCGGGCCGGACTGATCGACACGGACGACATGAACGCTCTGATGGCTGCCTCGGCTGCTGAGCGCAGCGCACTCCGAGCCCGCATCTCGCTCGGTCTGACCGAGGGCAACGCACAACAGACGGCCTGGCAAGACGCGCTCGTCGATCGAGTGACGGCGACGATGCACGTGCCCTGCCGCATCGGCGACTACACCGACTTCTACACCGGCATCCACCACGCCACGACCGTCGGCCTTTTGTTCCGCCCCGACAACCCGCTGCTGCCCAACTACAAGTACGTGCCGATCGCGTATCACGGCCGCGCGTCGTCGATCAACGCATCGGGCCACCAGTTTCCGCGCCCGATGGGGCAGATCAGCCCGCCGGGTGCGACCGCGCCGGTATTTGCCGCCAGCAAACGGCTCGACTACGAACTCGAACTCGCGGTGTGGGTGGGTACCGGCAACACGCAGGGCCAGCGCGTGACGATGGAAGAGGCGGAGGCGCACGCCTTCGGCCTGTGCCTCCTCAACGACTGGTCCGCGCGCGACGTGCAGACCTGGGAATATCAGCCGCTCGGCCCCTTCCTCGCCAAAAACTTCGCCTCCACGATTTCACCCTGGGTGGTGACGATGGAAGCGCTCGAACCCTATCGCATGGCCTGGGGCCGTGCGGAGGGCGACCCGCAGCCCCTGCCCTACCTCGACTCGGCCGACAACCGCGCACGCGGCGCGATCGACATCACCGTCGAAGCGCACCTGCAAACCGCGAATATGCGCTCAGGCGGCACGGCCGCGCAGCGCCTCTCGCAATCAAGCTTCAAGCACGCCTACTGGACCGTGGCGCAAATGATCGCGCACCACACCAGCGGTGGCTGCAACCTGCAGCCCGGCGACCTGCTCGGGACCGGCACGCAGAGCGGCCCCACGCCACCCGAAGCCGGCTCGATGCTGGAACTCTCGGCCGGCGGCAAGCAGCCGATTCAACTACTCAGCGGCGAAACGCGCACGTTTCTCGAAGACGGCGACACCCTCACGCTGGCGGCGTTTTGCG
>JANXWV010000130.1 GCA_025350965.1 Rhizobacter sp. | reverse complement strand
ATGACGCTCGACGGCCGCACCTGGAGCACGCTGCTCACGTCCGTAGCGCACGGCGTGCGCGCCACCAGCCTCGCCTACGACGACCAGTCATGCGACCGCGCGCTGTACGTCGGCACCAACAACCGCGGGCTGCTGCGCCTCTCACCGATCCCGCCCGACTGGGACTTCCCCGTCGGCAGCCTGCAGGTGGCTGTGGGCCACGTGACGCTGCTACGCGTGCACGAGCAGGGCACGGGCTTCGGCCCCCCGCACGACTTTCTCGATGCTGAGGTCGTGGTGCTGCTTGACACACAAACCGAGAAGGCTTTCGGCTTCCAGTTGCGCAACGACGGCCAGCGCGCCGCAGCGCAGGGCAAGCTCGACGAGCTTCAGGACGTGTTCGAGCGCAGCGCCAGCGTGCGGCTCGAATTCATTCGCACGGGCTGCCGCACGGCCCACATCGTGCGCGTCATCGCGCAGAGCTAAACGGAGGCCGACCATGCCATTGAACCTGAGCGGACAACTCAGCCTGCTTCGCGTGCACGACGTGGGCACGAAGTACGGCCCGCCGAGCGACCAGATCGACGCCGAAGTCATCGTCCAGTTCGCCGGCCGGCCGGCCGAGGCGTTCGGCTTTCAGCTTCGCAACGACGGCAACCAGCCGGTGCGGCAAGGCATGCTGGGCCTGCTGCGCGACGGCTTCAACCGCGGCTGGACGGTGTCGATCGACTACGACATTACGTCCGGCAAACACAACGGCACCATCGTGCGGGTGTGGTTGACCAAACCGGCCGGCCCGGTCACCGGTGGTGTCGGTGGTATCGGTGGTATCGGTGGTATCAGTGGTGTCGGCGGGGTACTGACACCGGTCAACGGGTAGGCGGCAGCGCCTCGGGCTCGGCATCGAAGCGCGCGAAGCCGCTGTAGCAGATGAAGTGCCGGTTCATGGCGCGGCCGAAGAGCGCCATGCCGAGTTGCACGCCGAGCGCATGGCCCATCTGCGTGATGCCGCTGCGGGACACCACCGCCGGCACGCCCATCTGCGCGGCCTTGATGACCATCTCGCTCGTCAAGCGCCCGGTCGTGTAGAAGACCTTGTCGTGCCCCGACACGCCGTTCAGCCACATCCAGCCGGCGATGGTGTCGATGGCGTTGTGGCGGCCCACGTCTTCCACGAACATCAGCAATTCGTCTTGCCTGAACAGCGCGCAGCCGTGCACCGAGCCGGCCGACTTGTAGGTGCTTTCTTGCACGCGCATCGCGTTCAGCAGGCCGTAGAGCGCGGTCTGGCCGAGGCGCGCCTCGGGCAATTCGGCCGAGGGCAGTTGCAGCGTGTCGACCTCGCTCATCAGGTCGCCGAACACCGTGCCCTGGCCGCAGCCGGTGGTGACCACGCGCCTGGCTGTTTTTTCGTTGAAGCGCTCGATGCCGGCGCGGGTGTTCACGGCGGCCGCGCCCACGTCCCAATCGACGGTGATCGATTCGATGTCGGACGCGGCGTCGACCAGCCGCTGGTTGCGCAGGTACCCGAGCACCAGCAGCTCGGGCGCAGCGCCCAACGTCATCAACGTGACGAGCTCGCGCTTGTCGACGAACACGGTCAGCGCGCGCTCGGCCGGGATGGCGATCCGGCGGGCCGCGCCGAACTCGTCACGCACCTCGATCTCGTGCGTTAGCGGGGCTGCGGCGCTGGTGAGCCGCATGCCCCGGGCGGGGTCAGGAGGCGCCGGTTCCATACCCGGCGCTGGCCATCGGCGTGCCGCCCGCCAGCACCTGGATCGCGCAGTACTTGAACTCGGGGATCTTGCCGAAGGGGTCGAGCGCGGCATTCGTCATCAGGTTGGCGGCTGCCTCGTAGTACGCGAAGGGCACGAACACCGCGCCGCGTGGCGTGCCGTCGTCCCGCCGCAGGTGCAAAGCCACCTCGCCCCGGCGCGAGCGAAGCGTGACCACGTCGCCGGGTGCCAGGCCCATGTCGGCCAGGTCGGCCCCGTTCATCGACGCCGTGGCCAGCGGCTCCAGCGCGTCGAGCACGCTGGCGCGGCGCGTCATGCTGCCGGTGTGCCAGTGTTCGAGCTGACGGCCGGTAATCAGCACGAACGGGAAGCTCGCATCGGGCCGCTCGTTGGCGGGGATGATGTCGGCCGGCACGAGCTTCACACGGCCGTCTGCGGTCGGGAAGGTGTCGTGGAAGACGATCGGCTGGCCCGGATCGTCAGCCGTCAGGCACGGGTAGGTGACGCTGCCTTCGCGCTCCAGCCGTTCCCAGGTGATGCCGGCAATCACGCCGTGCATGGCCTGGCGCATCTCTTCATAAACGGCCGCTGCGCCCGAATCAGCGCCTTCGTAGTTCCACGGCAGGCCCATGCGCGTGGCCAGCTGCTGGATGATCCACAGATCTTGGCGCGCATCGCCGGGCATGTCGAGCGCCCGCCGGCCCATCTGCACCATGCGGTCGGTGTTGCTGACCGTGCCACCTTTCTCGGGCCAGGCACTGGCGGGCAGCACCACGTCGGCGAGCCAGGCGGTTTCGGTCATGAAGATGTCTTGCACGACGAGGTGGTCGAGCGAGGCCAGCGCATGGCGCGCATGGTTCAGGTCGGGGTCGCTCATCGCGGGGTTCTCGCCCATGATGTACATGCCGCGCACCTTGTGCGGGTCGCTGTCGGGCGCGAGCGCCTTGTGCATGATCTCGACCACCGTGTAGCCGGGCTTCGCGTCGAGCTTGGTGTGCCAGAAGTCTTCGAACCACGCGTGCACGGCCGGGTTGTCGACGCGCTGGTAGTTCGGGAACATCATCGGGATCAACCCCGCGTCGCTCGCCCCCTGCACGTTGTTCTGGCCGCGCAGCGGGTGCAAGCCGGAGCCGGGCTTGCCGATCTGCCCGGTGACGCTGACCAGCGCGATCAGGCAGCGTGCGTTGTCGGTGCCGTGCACGTGCTGGCTGATGCCCATGCCCCACAGGATCATCGCGCTCTTCGCCGTGGCGAACGCGCGTGCGACCTCGCGCAGCGTTTGAGCCGGAATGCCGCAGATCGGCTCCATTGCTTCTGGGCTGTAGCCGCGCACGTTCTCCTTCAATGCTTCGAAGTTGGCCACGCGCTCGTTGATGAAGCGCGCGTCGGTCAGGCCCTCTTCGATCACGACGTGGATCAACGCGTTGAGCATCGCCACGTCGGTGTCGGCGTTGAACTGCAGCGTGCGCCAGGCATGGCGCGCGATGTCGGTCTTGCGCGGGTCGGCGAGCACGATCTTCGCGCCGCGCTGCGCGGCGTTCTTCATCCAGGTGGCTGCCACCGGGTGGTTCGACGTGGGGTTGGAGCCGATGATGAAGATCAGCTCGGCATGCTCCACATCGCCCGCCGGGTTGCTGACTGCCCCCGAGCCCACCCCTTCGAGCAAGGCCGCCACGCTGGACGCATGGCACAGCCGCGTGCAGTGGTCGACGTTGTTGCTGCCGAAGCCGGTGCGCACCAGCTTCTGGAACAGGTAGGCCTCTTCGTTGCTGCCCTTGGCCGAGCCGAAGCCGGCCAGCGACTTGGGGCCGAAGGTGTCACGCAGGCCACGCAACTGGCCGGCCGAGTAGTCGAGTGCCTCGGCCCAGGTGGCCTCGCGGAACACCTCGGACCAGTCGGCCGGGTTCGGAACGGCCTTCTCGTCCTTCGGGGCACCGGCCTTGCGGATCAACGGCATGGTCAGGCGCTGCGGGTGGCTCGCGTAGTCGAAGCCGAAGCGGCCCTTGACGCACAGGCGGCTGTGGTTGGCCGGGCCATCGCGGCCATCGACGCTGACGATGGCGTTGTCGCGCACGTTGTAGGTGAGCAGGCAGCCGACGCCACAGAAGGGGCAGACCGAGTCGATCTTCTTGTCGACCACTTGCGTGCCGAGGGCCGTCTTGGGCATCAGCGCGCCGGTCGGGCAGGCCTGCACGCACTCGCCGCAGGCCACACAGGTGCTGTCGCCCATCTTGTCGCCGAGGTCGAAGACGATCTCGCTGTGTGCACCGCGCATCGCCATGCCGATCACGTCGTTGACCTGCTCTTCGCGGCAGGCGCGAATGCAACGCGTGCACTGGATGCAGGCGTCGAGGTTCACCGCCATCGCCGGGTGCGACAGGTCGGGCGCGACCGGGGCGCGCTGCAAGGCGCGTAGGGCGGGGCGCACGCTCACGCCCGCCTGGCTCGCCCAATCGCTCAACTCGCCGTGCGGTCGGGTGGCGTCGCCACCGACCCACTTGAAGCCTTGCTCGGGCAGGTCGGCGAGCAGCATCTCGAGCACCATGTTCTGGCTCTTGCGGGCGCGGGGTGAGTCGGTCGTGACCTCCATGCCCTTGCTCACATTGCGGCAGCAACTCGGGGCGAGCACGCGCTCGCCCTTGACCTCGACCACGCAGGCGCGGCAGTTGCCGTCGGGCCGGTAGCCGTCGTTGAAGCACAGCGTGGGGATGGTGGCGCCCTCGCGCCGTGCCACGCTCAGGATGGTTTCGCCTTCGAGCGCCGTGACGCTGCGGCCGTCGATCTTCAGCTCGACCGTGGCAGCAGTCAGCTGCGCGAGCGTTGCGGGTGCGTTCATGCGTTGCCTTTGACGATCTCGTGGGCGAAGTGCTTCTGCACGCTGCGCATCGGGTTGGGTGCCGCCTGGCCCAGGCCGCAGATCGATGCATCGACCATCACGTCGCCCAGGTCGGTCAGGGTGGCCTGGTCCCACACGGCCGCCTCCATCAGCGTGGCGGCCTTGTCGGTGCCCACGCGGCACGGTGTGCACTGGCCGCAGCTCTCGTGCGCGAAGAACTTCATCATGTTGAGCGCGGCGTCGCGGGCTTTGTCAGCTTGGCTGAGCACGATCACCGCAGCCGAGCCGATGAAGCAGTCGTGGGCTTGCAAGGTGTCGAAGTCGAGCGGTACGTCGGCCAGGCTCGCCGGCAGGATGCCGCCGGACGCGCCACCGGGCAGGTAGGCGTAAAGCGTATGGCCTTCCTGCATGCCGCCACAGTATTCATCGACGAGTTCGGTGACGGTGATGCCCGCCGGCGCCAGCTTCACGCCCGGCTGTTTGACGCGGCCGCTGACCGAGAAGCTGCGCAGCCCTTTGCGGCCATGGCGCCCGAAGCCGCTGAACCAGCCGGCCCCGCGCTGCACGATGTCGCGCACCCAGTACAGCGTCTCGAAGTTGTGTTCCAGCGTTGGCCGGCCGAACAGGCCGACCTGCGCGATGTACGGCGGGCGCAGCCGCGGTTCGCCGCGCTGGCCTTCGATGCTCTGGATCATCGCGGACTCTTCGCCGCAGATATAGGCCCCGGCCCCACGGCGCAGTTCGATGTGGGGCAGCTTGAACTTTGCTGCGGCCTGCAGCTTCGCCAGCTCTTGCGTCAGCAACTCGCGGCAGCCGTGGTATTCGTCGCGCAGGTAGAGATAGCAGGCGTCGATGCCGACCGCTGCGGCCGCCACGATCACGCCTTCGAGAAAGCGGTGCGGATCGCGCTCGAGGTAGGTGCGGTCCTTGAAGGTGCCGGGTTCGCCTTCGTCGATGTTCACGGCCATCAAGCGCGGCGCGGCGGTGTCGCGCACGATGCGCCACTTGCGCCCGGCCGGGAAGCCCGCGCCGCCCAGGCCGCGCAGGCCCGAGTCTTCGAGCGTCTTGACGAGTTCGTCGCTGCTGCGCACGCCCGCCACCGCCTGCGCCGCCAGCACGTAGCCGCCGCCCGCCACGTAGGCGGCGTAGTCGGTGAAGGCCGGCGCCACCTGCACCGGTGACGAGGTCACCGCGCGCTCGGCGAGCGCCTGTGGCTCGAAGGCCGGGCCCGCGCTCGCAGCGGGGTGATGGGTCAGGTGGCTCTGGACCGCGCCGAGCACGCTGGCTTCGGTCGCGCGTGGCACGGGGCATTGGTGCACCACCACGGCCGGCGCCTGCTCGCAGCGGCCGATGCACGGTGCTGCGATCACCTTGACATCGGCCCCCAGCAACGCCGGCAGCCGGTCGAGCAAGGCGCGTGCACCCGCCATCTCGCATGACAGGCCGTCGCACACGCGAACGGTGATGGCCGGGGGCGCATCACCCTCGGCCAGCACCTCGAAGTGGTGATAGAAAGTCGCGACCTCGAACACCTCGGCCATCGGCACGTTGGTCTCGCGAGCCAGCGCCACCAGGTGGCGCTCGTGCAGGCCGAGGTAGGCGTCCTGCAGCAGGTGCAGGTGCTCGATCAACCGGTCGCGCGGCCAGCCCTCGGCGGGCCGGGTACCGAGCAGCGCGCGCACCTCGGCAAGCGACGCGTCGTCGACCTGGCGGCCCTTCAGCCGGCTCTTGCGCTTGATGCGCTGGCGCATCTCGTCGGCACTGACCGACGCCACGACCTGGTTCATGCGATGCACCTGCCCTTGCCCAATGTCAAATGAAAATCGGTTGAAGATCAGTTGAAGAATTTGCCGACATTGATGAGCGTCTTGTAGACACCCCATGCGAGCGGGATGCCCACACCCGCCCACGCGAGGGCGACCAGCGCGACCGGGGTGGTGCCACCGGCACCCGAGCCCTGGCCGACCTCGGCCGCGACCGCGCGGTCGTGCGCGAGGCGCTTTTCCTCAGCCAATTCGGCCTCGGTCATGAACCACTTGTCGGCCACCGGCCGCACGAGCAAGTTGCACACGAGCCCGACAAGCAGCATGCCGACGAGGATGTACATGGTCTGGTTGTAGACCTGCTCGCGGGGCAGGCCCAGGCCGAGCTGGTACTCGCGCATGTAGTTCACGACCACCGGTCCGAGGATGCCGGCCGTGGCCCACGCGGTGAGCAGCCGGCCGTGAATGGCGCCGACCATCTGCGTGCCGAACAGGTCGGCCAGATACGCCGGAACGGTGGCGAAGCCGCCGCCGTACATGCTCAGGATGACGCAGAACGCGGCCACGAACAGCAACTTGCTGCCGGCTCCGGCGCTGCCGGGAATGCTGGCGTACATCAAACCGCCGAGCACGAAGAACACCACGTAAGTGACCTTGCGACCGAGCTTGTCGGAAAGCGTCGCCCAGAAAAAGCGGCCGCCGATGTTGAACAGGCTGAGCAGCGCGGTGAAGCCCGCTGCCACACCGGCGATGGCCGCGAGCTGCGCCTTGTCGAGCTCGCCGAACTTCTTGGCCACGCCGATCAGGTTGCCGCCGAAGACCTCTTGCAGCATGGGGCTGGCCATGCCGATCACGCCGATGCCGGCCGACACGTTCATGCACAGCACCATCCACACCAGCCAGAACTGCGGAATGCCCCAGACCTTCTTCACGTGCACGTGGCGCTGCGTGATCATTGCGTTGTTGACCTGCGCGGCGGGCGGCGTCCAGCCGGCGGGCTTCCAGCCACTGGGCGGCACGCGGTAGCCGAGTGCACCGGCCATCATGAAGACGAAGTAGACCGCCGCCATGACGACGAACGTGGAGGCCACGCCCACATCGGTCGGCGTGGCGAAGCGCTTCATCAGTTCGGCCGCGAGCGGCGAGCCGATCATCGCGCCACCGCCGAAGCCCATGATCGCCATGCCGGTGGCCATGCCGCGCCGGTCGGGGAACCACTTGATCAGCGTGCTCACCGGGCTGATGTAGCCGAGGCCGAGCCCGATGCCGCCAATCACCCCCGAGCCGAGGATCATCAGCCAGAACTGGTGTGTGGCCACACCGATGGCCGACAGCACCATGCCGCCACACCAGCACAGCGCGCTGACCACGCCGGCCTTGCGCGGGCCGGCCCGTTCGAGCCAGCCGCCCCAGATGGCGGCGGAGCCGCCCAGGAACACGAAGAACAGGGTGTACATCCAGCCCAGCGTGGCGATCTTCCAGTCGCAGGTGGTGATGAACAGCTCTTGAAAAAAACCAACCTCGGGGCCGCACTTCACGGCTTCCTTGATGCCCAGCGCTTTCGAGAGCGGCAGCCAGAACACCGAGAAGCCGTAGGCCATGCCGATGCACAGGTGGATGGCCAGCGCTGCGGGCGGCACGAGCCAGCGGTTGAAGCCGGCGCCGGCAATGATCCGTTCCTTGTCGAAGAAGCCGGGGCTGCCGTCGCTGCGCGCGGGCGCATTGCCCGAGGTGATGGTTCCAGCGGTCATGGGTTGTCTCTCCGATTGTTGTGGTCTGTGCGCCCCACCGCTTTGGCAACGACTCCAGCGGCATGCCCGCCGGACTATCCGACGAACGGCCGCACAGTGTCCAATTGTTTCCGCGAACCCTGCGATTCACGACGTGAATGAACGGCTAGGCAAACCCTAGGAACGACACCACCGAATCCGGCCGCGACAGACGCTTCAGCGAACCCCTAACTTAGGTACTTGATGGGACAAAACCCGCTCACCGGTTTGACAAGGTCTCAGTGCGGCGCCTATATCTAACCAGACCGCCCAACCCGGCAGCAAGTTGTTGCCGACAAGCGCAGTGGCGCCGCAAACCCAGCAGGAGAAACCCATGGCAAACAGCGAAGCCCCGAGCATCTATGTGGACACGGACGAGTGCATGACGCTTGCTCCCGAGTCCGGCCGCTTCAAGGAGGTCTACACGCGGGTCAATCCGCGCAGCGCCGAGGAAGTGCGCAAGCTGCTGGGGCTGACACCCGAGGCTTCGAAGGCGCTGCACGAGAGCGGTATGTGCTGCATGCCGTCCACGGTGCCGGCGAGCACCGCCGCCGCAGAAGACCTGGACGATGCGGATCCGGAAGTTCGTGCCTTGGCCCGAAACACGACCTACCAGGCGTTCAAGGCCTATGTGAACGGCGCCAACCCGCAAGCGGTGGCCCACATGATCCCGGCCTTCAACCGTTACCTCGACATCAACAAGGCTGTCATCAACATCGCGCTCCTGTCAGACATCGAGGTCGCGAATGGCGCAACGCTCACCATCTCGAAGAGCACGCACGTGGTGAACGCGCGCCGAATCATCATTCATCGAACCGGGCGCATCGTCTGCCATGGCAACACGACTTTCCGCGTTGCCTCGGTCGAGGGGATCAAGCGCGACTTCGTTCTCGCCCAGCAGGCCGCGAATTCGTTTCAGATCATGAAGAGCTGATGCAACCACGAACCTGGGGAGTACGACCATGCCAGACATCATCGCGCGCGGGAACGACGGCGCCAGTGGCAATCCCGGCAGCAACGGCCCTGGCGGTCAGCCCGGCCAACAAGGCAACAACGGTGTCGACCACTGGAACGGCGATGACGCGCCCGGTGATGGCAGGATCGGCGGCGCAGGCCAAGGCGGCTCGCGCGGAACCGACGGTGCCGCTGGCGAGTTCGGCAGCAACATCACCATCGAAGTGGATGACTTCGTCGTCGGCGTGAACATCGATACGCGCGGCGGCAAAGGTGGCGATGGCGGTGCCGGCGGGCATGGCGGCGACGGCGGTGTCGGCGGCGGCGGCGGCTTCGCGGCCGATACCGGCGACCCGCGCGGCAATGGCGGCCAGGGTGGCAACGGCGGGCCGGGCGGAGGCGCCGGGAACGGCGCGGCGGGCGGCAACGGAGGCAACATCACGGTGGTCGCCAAAACCATCGCCAGCGGCACTGTTCATGGCAATGCGGCGGGGGGCCGCGGCGGGCTGGCCGGCGCGGCCGGAATCGGCGGCGGCTTCGGCGGTGGCGGCGAAGGCCGCAATGGCGGGCCGAATGGCGCGCCGGGCCCCAACGGTCCCGGCGGTGCGAACGGTGGCAACGGACTGGACGGCTCCATCGCGATCATCCAACGCCCCTGACGCGACCGAGCGGTGCCGCGTGGGGGTCACGGCCGAGGTGCATCCTCATCTCGGACACCTCATAGCGCGCCAGGCTGCGGCACTCGGCCGTCATGGCAATGCGGGTGCGGCAACCCGCGGCCAGATTGCAGGGCTGCTCGACCTGTTCACCGAAGAAGCGCTGGACCGCCGACACCCCCCGCCGTTTCAAGGGCTGTCGGCGATCAATGCGAACGGGTTGCCGTTTCAATGGGTGCTGCGGTTCAGCTCCGGCAGCCTGGGCTGGGGCTTTCTGTGCGAGCTCGGCCCGCCCGGCAAGCACCCGCATGCGAGGCAAGTCGAAACGCTGCGACGGGTCGACAGCGCCGCAGCGATCCTGGGCATGGCGCCAGCGACGTGGCTCGCAGACATCGCCCGAGTGGTGCTGCCCGAGGCACCCGACTGGCCGGCGCATTGGCGCAGCGGCGCCTGGGTCGGCGTGACCTGCCTGCGCGATTCGATCGGTCTCAGACCCTACTTCAACCTCAACCGCAGCAGCGCGCGGGAGCGCTGGTTGCGGGTCGGCCGCGTGTTGCAGATGCTCGGCAGAGGGCACGCGCTCGCGCGGCTGTGCGCGTTGTCGGGGCCGTGTTCGCCTGGTTCATGGCCGGTGGGGTTGGCCCTGGAACTGCGCCGGGATGGCGGCTGCGGTCGGGTCAAGATCTACTTCCGCTCCGAGGCCACCAGCCCGGCCTGGCTGAGCCGCTGGTACGAGGCGCTCGAACTGGCTGTGGAAGCACCCGTGGTCAGACGCGCGCTGGACCTTCTCGGCCGCACGGGAGCCGGCAAGGGCCCCGAGGCGGGCTTTGTCGTGAGCCTGGAGGTCCACGCCGATCAGTCGCTGTCGATCAAGACCGATCTGGCCGTGACCAAATGGCAAGACTCGGATGCCGATGTCATCGAGGGGTGCCAGGCCCTGTTGCCGACACTGGGCGGAGCGCCCGCAGACGTGCAGGGCGCGCTGTCTGCGCTGGGTGCCTGGCCGCCCGATCCGACGACCTGCGCTGCCACACGATTCGTCGGCATCGGTTGCGAACCCGATGGTTCGCGACACATGAATTTGTATCTGGAGCCACCGCTGCAACCGCGCCCGGCGGTGGTGCCGCGTCACCGCACTGCTGCCGCTCCGATGGTGGACGCGGTGACGCGTGGCGTCGCGGCATTGACCGCCGCGCGGCAAGGTGAGCACTGGGAAGACTTCGCACTGCCGGTGGGCCGTTCGGACAGCTGGGTGACAGCCTATGTGCTCACCAGCCTGGCCGAGGTGCTGGAGGCCGGCTTGCCGGCCGCACCCGACATTGCCGCACCCGCGTTGCGATGGTTGCTGGGTCAACAGGCCGCAAGTGGCGGCTGGGGCTACAACGCCAGCGTCCCGCCCGATGCAGACACCACGGCCTGGGTCATGTTGGCGTGTCGCGGCTGGTCGCAACGACCGCCTCGGCATGCGCGCCGGTTCTTGCTCGGCTGTGCCAGCACAGCGGGTGTTGCAACCTACCCGGCATCCGACAGCCCGGCGTCGGGATGGGCCCGCCCGAGCGAGGATGTCGCTGCCGTGGTGCGCCGGGCGCTTCGGGTTGCCGCACCGCCCGTCGATTCGCTGTTGCCCGCCACTTGGTGGACCTCGCCGGTCTACACCTCGGCGATGCGACCGGCTGTGCCGGCGGGCCGGCAACAGGCCGGGCTTCGAGCGGCCATCGCTGGTTTTGTGCCTGCCGGAGATTTCGAGCGTGCGCTGCTGCTGCGGTGCCAGGCCAGTCTGGGCCTGCCTTCAAGAACGCTCATCGAGGAGCTTTTTTCACGTCAGTGCGCCGACGGGATGTGGCCCGCCGCCGCGAGGTTGCGTCTGGCCCGGCCGGAGTTGGCGATGCCGTGGGCGGTGGTTGATTCCGGCCCGCTCTTCATCGACGACCGGGCGGTGTTCACCACCGCCACGGTGTTGGCTGCACTCGGCTCCTGCGCCCGCCTGACGGCCCGCAGCGCTACGCGCTGAGCAAGCCTCCATGCGTGGCCGCGAGGCGCAGCCACGCGCCGTCTTGCGCCAGCGTCAGGGCGGCTTCGAGCGCCCGCGAAGGCCGCATGCCGGCGGCATGCATGAAGCCGATGGGCGTGCGCACGTCGGGCTCGCGCAGCGGCAAGGCTTCGAGGCCCGGGTAGCCACGCGCCAACGCCATCAGCGCGCCCGGGATCACGGCACACACCTGGCCGTCGAGCACGGCCAGCACCACCGTCACGATGGAATTGGTCTCGATGGCCGGCTTCAGCTGCGCCCCGGCAGCCGCGAAGGCTGCGTCGACGATGGTGCGGTTGTGCATCTCGGGCGTCAGAAGGCACAGCGGCAGCAAGGCGGCATCGTGCCAGCTCACCTTCTTGCCGAACTGCACCGGGCCGCGTGCCTCGCGGGTAGCGCCGGCTGCGCGGCGCAACAGGAAGTACTGCTCCACGTATTGGGGCACGCAAGCGAACTTGCTGCCCCGGTCGGTGTAGCCCAGGCCGAGGTCGAGCGACAGGCTCTCCAGCCCGGTTTCGATTTCGGGTGAGCTGAGCGAGCGCAAGACGGGTGTGATGCCGGAGTAGCGCGCCTGCAGTTGCGCCACGAAGCGCGCCGCAATCGGCAGCGTGGTTGGCACCGCGCCGATCATCAGCGCGCCGCGCGGGCGGCCCACCTCGCTGTGCAGGTCCTGGCGCAGCAGCTCGTGCTCGCGAAGCAGCCGGTTCGCACTGTCGAGCACGCGCTCGCCTTCGGGGGTGAGGCCAGCGTAGGTACGGCCGCGCCGCACGATGGCCACGCCCAGCTCGGTTTCAAGCGCGCGCAACGCGTTCGACAGCGCCGGCTGCGTGATGTGGCAGGCGCTCGCGGCGCGGCCGAAGTGCTTGTGCGCCTCCAGCGCCACGAGGTAGCGCATGCCGTCCAGAAGGTTCACTCGGAACCCCTTCGCTCAGGTGTCTTTTGAAATGGCGATGCTCGGGAACTTCGCAGAGAAATCTTTAGCGCGCTGCGCGATCTTCACCGCCACCTGCCGGGCCATCGCCTTGTACAGGCCGGCGACCTCGCCGGTTGGTGCATTGACCACGCTCGGGCGCCCACCATCGGCATCGACGCGGATCGCCATGCTGAGCGGCAGCGCGCCGAGGTAGTCCATCGCAAATTCAGCGGCCATTCGCTTGCCACCGTCCTCACCGAAAATATGCTCCGCGTGGCCGCACTGCGAGCACACGTGCACCGCCATGTTCTCGACGATGCCGAGGATCGGCACGCCGACCTTCTCGAACATCTTGATGGCCTTGCGTGCATCGAGCAGCGCAATGTCTTGCGGCGTGGTCACGATGACCGCGCCGGTCAGCGGCACGCGCTGCGACAGCGTGAGCTGGATGTCACCGGTGCCCGGCGGCATGTCGACGATCAGGTAGTCGAGCTCGCCCCAGTTCGTCTGGCGCAGCAACTGCTCGAGCGCTTGCGTTGCCATCGGGCCGCGCCAGATCATGGCCTGGTCCGGCTCGACCAGAAAGCCGATCGACATGACCTCGACACCGAAGTTGCGCATCGGCTCCATGGTCTTGCCGTCGGCGCTGTCGGGGCGGCCACTCAGGCCCATCATCATCGGCTGGCTCGGGCCGTAGATGTCAGCGTCGAGGATGCCCACCGCAGCGCCTTCGGCGGCCAGCGCGAGCGCCAGGTTCACGGCCGTCGTGCTCTTGCCGACGCCGCCCTTGCCCGAGGCCACGGCAACGATGTTCTTGACGTTCGGCAGCAACTGCACGCCGCGCTGCACGGCGTGCGGCACGACTTTGGTCGCGATGTCGACGTGAACAGTGCCCACCCCGGCCACGCCCTGCGCTGCCGCAACAAGTGCTGCACGCAGCGCGTCGATCTGGCTCTTCGCCGGGTACCCGAGCTCGACCTCGAAAGCCACGTCGGCACCGGTGATTCGCAGGTTCTTCAGCTGGCGCGTGGAGACGAAATCTGCGCCGGTATTCGGGTCGATGACGCTCTTGAGCGCATCGAGCAGGAGGGTGTCGGTGACAGGCATGGCGCTCTTTGAGAGGGGTAACAAACGAGTCTAGCCCAGCCGTGCGCGCGCGATGCGCAGCAGCTGCCAGGCGCCGCCATCTGATACATTCTTTCGCCAAGGGAGAGGCTGCTCAAAAACGCCACAAGCGTGAGCAGCAACGTGAAGCCAGCCGCTGCATTCGCACGCGGCCGGTGCGCGAGCGGCCCGGCCCCACCGGTGCCTCGTCGAATGGCCTCCTGCACGTGTTCTTTCGATCTCCACACAAGAGGCTTCACATGACATTGCGGAAGTGGTTGGTTCGAAGCGGCGCCTGCGCCGCGGCGCTGTTGGCAGGGTGCGCTTCGATGGAAAGCCACGACAAGCTGGCAACCCAGGTGCAAGCCGCGCAAAGTGCCGGCGGCGCTGCGGCGGGGCTGAAGGAGCTGGAGGCCTCGGCCACCACCGACGATGCGCGCGCCGCGTTGCTCTACAACATGGAGCGCGGTGAGTTGCTGCGCCAGAACGGGCAGTACAAAGAAAGCACGGCCGCATGGCTGCTGGCAGACGGCAAGGTCAACGAATGGGAATCGGCCGCCAAGTCGAACCCGCAGAAGCTCCTGGGCATGGCCGGCGCAGCGCTCATCAGCGAACGCCTGAAGACCTACGAAGGCCAGGACTATGAAAAGGTCTGGCTCACGACTCGCCTGGCCCTGAACCGCATCGCCGAAAAGGACTGGGACAACGCCCGCGTCGACATCAAGCGCACCCATGAGCGCGAGGCTGTGATCGCCGCGTTCCGCGCCAAGGAGACGGCCGCCGCCGAAGAGGAAGCCAAAAGCAAGGGCGCAACGGTCAGCGGCAAGGAATTGAACGGCTACCCGGTCGAGAGCCTGAACGACCCCGAGGTGCTGAAGCTTCGCAATGGCTACCAGAACGCACTGAGCCACTACCTGGCCGGCTTTCTGTACGAGGTGCTGAACGAATCGGGCCTGGCCGCGCCGGGCTACCGCAAGGCCATCGAACTCAAGCCCGACACACCCTTGCTCGACGAAGGCCTGCGCGGCCTCGACGAACGCACCGGCTTCACGCACCGCCGCAAGCAGCGCATGACCGATGTGCTGTTCATCATCGAGTCGGGCAATGCCCCGGCACGCAAGCCCCGCACGTTCACACTGCCGGTGCCGATTGCAAGCCAGATCGGCACGGTGAGCATTTCCTACCCCGTGATCGAGGCGGCGCGCGAGGTCGGGCCCACCAGCCTGACGGTCGGCAGCGTCACGTTGAAGGCCGCATCGGTGGTCGACATGAACGTGATGGCGCGCCGCGCCTTGAAGGACGAGATGCCCGGCATGATGATCCGCGGCGCCACGCGCGCCGTTGCCAAAGGGGTGGCGCAGAACGAGTTGCAAAAGCGCGCCGGCCCGTTCGGCAGCCTGGTCGGGATGGCCGGCTCGGCCCTGACCGAACAAGCCGACGACCGCATGTGGCGCACCCTGCCCGGGCTGGTGACCATTGCCCGCGGCTATGTGCCCGAAGGCGAACACCGGCTCTTGATCGACGGCCGCGACACTGGCTCGGTGGTGCGCATTCAGGGCCAGTACGCGCTGGTGCCGGTGCAGGTGCGCGGCGGCGCCGTCAACCTCGGGCAGGTGGCCGCGTTCGGTCAGTTGCCCACGACGGCCGTGGCCGCCGTGCCAGTGCCCGCCAAGGCGGTGGTGCCGGTCTCGACCAAGCCCGCAGTCAAGCCAGCCGCCAAGCCTGCTTCGCAAACCACACCGGCCGCACCCGCCAAGGCGGCTTCAGCTGCGGGCAAGTAATTCCCACGAAATTCCAACGCGCGCAGCGGCCCCTTTGGTACAAGGTCACGACGCGCCGATTCACCCCTTTTTGAGAGGACGCTTCCATGAAACTCGATCTGTTCGCTGCCGGCTTGCTGCTGGCGGCCACGTTGATTCAACCCGCCGCAGCACAGGAAACCGGCAGCGCGGCCTCGAAGGTCATGCTGCGCGGCGAGCCGAATGGCGTGAAGGTCGACGAGATCCGTGCCGCCCGCCGCGCCGACGTGCTGGTGGTCGAGGCCGACATGCGCAACACCGAGGTTGCCAACCGCCAGGTGTTCTACCGCTTCAAGTGGCTCGATGCCGGCGGCATGCAGGTGGGCGACGGTGAATCGTGGAAGCAACTGGTCGTCTACGGCCAGCAGGTTGCCGTGGTCAAGAGCGTTGCGCCCAGCTCGAAGACGGTTGACTTCCGGATCGAGATGAACGTCGAGAAATAGCGCACTGCGCGGCGCCCCACGCCACCCCAGACCACCTGCTCCACGCCCCATTTGACGGAGAAACCCCTCATGCACCCCACTCCCCAACACCCGCGCCGCGTGCTGCTGCTGGCGCTTGCCGGCATCGCCGTGCTGGCCACCGGCTGCGAGACCAAGAAGGTCGCCTCGCCGGTGATTCGCTTCGACCGCCAGACCACCAACTACGGCGACGCCAAGGGCGTGGAACTGGTGACCAACGAGTTCGGCTCCACCGACCTGCAGATGATTGCCGAGAAGATGGTCGGCAGCCTGCTGGAAACCGGCATCTTCACGGGCCGCCCGACGGTCACGATCTCGACCGTCAAGAACAAGACCAGCGAGTACATCGACACGACGAACGTGATGAACTCGATCCAGACCGCGCTGGTCAAGTCGGGCAAGGTGCGCTTCACGCGCTCGATCTCGGAAATGCAGCCCGGCGTGGACGAGCTCACGCGCCAGAACCAGAGCGGCCTGTACAAACAGGGCACCACCGCCAAGGTCGGCCAGATGACGGCGGCGAAGTTCAGCGTCGAAGGCGAGCTGACGAGCATCGTCAAGCAGAACAACGCGACGAAGGACGTGTACTACAAGTTCACGCTGAAGCTGTTCGACGTGCAGGAAGGCACGATCGAATGGCAGGACGAGAAAGAGATTCGCAAGACCACCAAGCGCTGAAGGGGACCACCATGACGACCACGCCGAGCATCAAAGCACTGTGGGCCTTCGCACTGTGGCTGCTCGCCGCAGCCAGCGTGCAAGCGCAGCCACGCATCGCAGTCACCGACCTGGCCTACACGCAAGAGGTGGCCCAGTACTTCGAAGTGGCGACCATCAAGGAGAGCGCCGCGTTGAGCGCGAACCGCAACAGCGTGTCGGCCAACTACCAGGGCCAGGGCACCTACGTGGCGGGCCAGTACAGCTACGTCGAACAGCGCGAGCTGGGCTCGTTCACGAACGACGTGAAGGGCTCGCTGCTCAAGGGCAGCACCTTCCGCCTGGTGCAGGGCAAGGCCTTCGACAGCGGCGCACCGCAGCCGACCAAGGCCGAGCAGGTGCTCAACCAGATGAAGACCGGCAAGGTCGCCACGCCTTACAGGCAGCCGCAGGTCACCGACATCGTGGCGCGCATCCGCAAGGGCGAGTTCAGCGGCGCCGACTACGTGCTGTTCGGCACCCTCACCAGCCTGCAGTTCCGTGACAGCCTGTCGCCCATCCAGGGCACGGCCAACGCGAGCCACGTCTACAGCCTGGATCTGGTGGCCGACTTCTCGCTCATCAGTACCAAGACCTTCGAGATCAAGGCCGCGTTCTCGGCCCAGGGTGCGGGCTCCGACACCAAGCTGCTGTCGATGCGCGGCGATATCCTGCCGCCGAATCGCGGCAAGGTGATCCGCGAAACCTCGAAGAGCCTGGCCGACAACGTGTTCGAGCAGTTCTCCGAGCAGATCGCGCTGGCCGAAGGCGGCATGGCGCGCCAGATGCGCCCGGTAAACGCGCCACGCACCGAAGGCAGCGCGCCAGCGGCGGTGCCGGCGAAGACCGAGAGCGTTCAAGTCTTCAAGTGAGCCCCGCCCGGGCGGCGCAAGGCACCGCCGGCGCC
The DNA here is from genome assembly GCA_025350965.1 of Rhizobacter sp. GTDB lineage: Bacteria > Pseudomonadota > Gammaproteobacteria > Burkholderiales > Burkholderiaceae_C > LMDS01. The sequence continues at coordinate 43,629 of JANXWV010000130.1, read as the reverse complement.
CGGTGATGCAGTGCGCCGCGCGAGTTGCAGCGTGCGCTGCCGCCCTCGCGTTGAGCATGGGCGCAACCGTTGCGGCCGAAGCAACGGGTACCGCGCTGCCCGCGTTCACCGACCGCACCCCCGCCGGCCTGGCCGGGCAAGCGCTGGTGCGTGATGCGATCGCGGCACCGCTGCGCTTCCGCGTCATCGTCGTGCCCGGCTCGGGCTGTGAGCCGCTGGCGGCGTCGGCCGACCGCATGTTTGCCGGGCTGTTGCACGCGCAGGTCGTGTTGCTGCAAAAGCCGCTGCTCGGCGCGGCCCCGCCAGGTGGCGAATCAGCGTGCAGCAACGCGTTCGTGCAGGCCGATGCGCTGTCGGCCTGGGCCGACCTCGCCGTTCAACTGAGCGCTGCGCTGGCAGAGCCGAGTGCGCACGCCGCGACTGTGACGCCGCTGCCGCTCGTGCTCGTCGGCCTGTCGGAGGGCGCCGAGTTGCTGCCCCGCCTGGCCGCCGCGTTTCCGGACGCGGTGCTGCTCGTCATGGTGGCCCACGCCGGCCTGGATCCTGCGGTCGTGGGCCGGCTGCAAGCCCGCCGCCTCGACGCCGAGCCCGCATGGGACGCGCTGATGGCCCGCGCGCAAGGCGCCGAGCCCGAAGGCCCCGCTGTGTTCGCAGGCCGCTCGTGGCGCTATTGGCACGACCTGGCCGCTTGGCCGCTCGCCGCACCGCTGCTGGCCGACCCCCGGCCGCTGCTGCACGCGTGGTCGGCAGGCGATGCGCTGATCCCCGAGGCGGCCTACACGCAGTTCGGCCAACGCGCGCAGCGGCGAGCCGCAGGCTACTGCGCCATGACCTTCGCGGCGGTCGATCATCAATTGCGAAGCGCCGCAGAAGACCGTTTGCAATCGGTCTGGGCGGTGCTCGAAGACCGGGCGCGCGGCCCCGCCGGCTGGCGGGTCGACTGCACTTCACCTGCCGGGGCGTTGGCGTCGCCTGCGGTTGCTGCACCCGCAAGGTAAGGCCCCGCTTCACCGCGGCCTGCCCGGGCCCGCGCCACTCTGCGCTGGCCGACCTGCGCTGGCCGACGGCAGCGCCACCTAAAATGCAGTCATGACCCGCAAGCTCTTCGTGACCACCGCCCTGCCCTACGCCAATGCGCCGTTCCATGTCGGGCACATGATGGAGTACATCCAGGCCGACATCTGGGTGCGCTTCCAACGCATGCGCACGAACGACGACGGGTCCCCCATGGAGGTGCACTTCGTTTGCGCCGACGACGCGCACGGCGCGCCCATCATGATCGCGGCCGAGAAAGCGGGCCTGACGCCGCAGGCCTTCGTGGCGCAAATCGCGGACGGGCGGAAGCAGTACCTCGACGGCTTTCACATCGGCTTCGACAACTGGCACTCGACCGACGCGCCCGAGAACCACGCGCTCGCGCAAGACATCTACCGGGCGCTGCGCGAGCAGGGGCTGATCGACGTGCGCAGCGTCGAGCAGTTCTACGACCCGGTGAAGGGCATGTTCCTGCCCGACCGCTACATCAAAGGCGAGTGCCCGAAGTGCGGCACCAAAGACCAGTACGGCGACAACTGCGAGAACTGCGGCGCGGTGTATTCGGCCACCGACCTGAAGCACCCCTATTCCACACTGACCGGCGCGGCGCCGGTGCGCAAGTCGAGCGACCACTACTTCTTCAAGCTGTCGTCGCCGCGCTGTGTCGACTTCCTGAAGGAATGGACCACGACTGCAGGCACGCTGCAACCCGAGGTGCTGAACAAGATCAAGGAATGGTTCGCGGTCGACGCCGACGGCCGTGCCGGCCTGAACGACTGGGACATCTCCCGCGACGCGCCTTACTTCGGCATCGAGATCCCCGACGCGCCGGGCAAGTACTTCTACGTCTGGCTCGACGCACCGGTGGGCTACCTCGCGTCGCTCAAGAGCCACTTCGCCAAGCTCGGGCGCGACGACTTCGACGCGTTCATGGCCGACCCCCAGGTCGAGCAGATCCACTTCATCGGCAAAGACATCATCACCTTCCACACGCTGTTCTGGCCGGCGATGCTGCACTTCAGCGGGCGCAAGACGCCCGCGCACATCAACGTGCACGGCTTCCTGCAAGTCAGCGGCGAGAAGATGAGCAAGAGTCGCGGCACCGGCATCTCGCCGCTGAAGTACCTGGAACTCGGCATGAACGCCGAGTGGCTGCGGTACTACATCGCCGCGAAGCTGAACGCGCATGTCGAAGACATCGACTTCAACCCCGATGACTTCATGGCGCGGGTCAACAGCGACCTGGTGGGCAAGTACATCAACATCGCCAGCCGCGCGGCGGGGTTCCTGACCAAACGCTTCGGTGGCCAGCTCTCGGCCGACGTGGGCGTGGAAGGCCGCGTGCTGCTCGATGGCCTGCGCGCGCACCGCGCCACGGTCGCGGCCTTGTACGAAGACCGCGAGTTCGCCAAGGCACTGCGCGAAGTCATGCTGCTGGCCGACCGCGTGAATGAATACGTCGATCAGAACAAGCCCTGGGAACTGGCCCGCGTGGCCGGCCAGGAGGCCGTGCTGCACGACGTGTGCACCGTGTGCATCGAAGCCTTCCGCGTGCTCACGATCTACCTGAAGCCGGTGCTGCCGGCGCTTACCGCACAGGTCGAGGCGTTCCTGCGCGTGGCGCCGATGAACTTCGCCGACGCCGACCGCGCGCTGGGCGCACACCCCATCGGCGAGTACGCGCACCTGATGCAGCGCGTCGACGCGAAGCAGCTCGACGCGCTGCTCGCGCCGCCGGTGATCGAACTGCCGCCACCCGGCGGCGAGCCCATCGCACCCGAGATCAAGGTCGATGACTTCGCGAAGATCGACCTGCGCATTGCGCACATCACCGAATGCGCGCGTGTCGAGGGCTCGACCAAGTTGCTGCGGCTGACACTCGACGTGGGCGAGGGAAAGATGCGCAACGTGTTCAGCGGCATCCAGTCGGCCTACACGCCCGAGCAACTGGTCGGCAAGTTCACCGTGGTCGTGGCCAACCTTGCGCCGCGCAAGATGAAGTTCGGCGTCAGCGAAGGCATGGTTCTCGCCGCTTCGCATGCCGACGAGGCCGAGCCCGGCCTCTACATCCTGGAGCCGTGGGCCGGTGCCACACCCGGCATGCGGGTTCGCTGACCCGCCCCACCCGCAGCACCCGCAGTACCCGCCCATGGGCAGCCTCGACGTCACACCGGTCCAAGAGTTCCCCGACACCACCTGGGCCGACGACGGGCCCACGCGCGCCGTCGAGGCCACCGTCGAAGGCGGCGCGGTGCTGCGCTTCCCGCGCTTGCCGTTCGTGCTGATGGAGTCGGAGTTGCGCTTCCTGAACCCGCGCTTCGCCGACGGACGGGCGAAGAACATCTCGCTGCGCTGGCCTGTGGGCGACATGCGCGGCGCAGCCGGCACGGCCAGCGAACTGGCCGCGCTCAAGGCCATGATCGCGCGCTACGCCGAGCTGAGCGAGCGCTTGGCGCTGCGCCTGTTCCCGCACTACCGTGGCGCGCTGGTGCGAGGCAACACATCGTTCCGCCCGGTCGACGTGGCCGGCCGCGCGACGAGCTGGCGCAAGGATGACACCCGACTGCACATCGACGCCTTCCCGAGCAACCCGATGCACGGCACGCGGCTGCTGCGCGTGTTCTGCAACGTCAACCCGAGCGGCCAGCCGCGCCAGTGGCGCGTTGGCGAGCCGTTCGAGGCGCACGCGAAACGCTATCTCGATCACATCAAGCGCCCGTTGCCGGGCTCGGCGTGGCTGCTGGAACGCAGCGGTGTGACCAAGCGCCGTCGCACCGAGTACGACCACGTGATGCTGCAACTGCACGACCGCGCCAAGGCCGACGCCGGCTTCCAGCGCGACAGCCCGCAGGCCGCAGTGAACTTCGCGCCGGGGACCACATGGGTGGTGTTCAGCGACCAGGTGCTGCACGCCGCGATGGGTGGGCAGCACATGCTGGAGCAGACGTTCTATCTCGACGCCGCGAAGCAACAGCAGCCGGGCTTGTCGCCGCGCGGGGTGCTGGAAAGGTTGATGGGCCGCGAGCTGCGTTGAGTTGATGAACGCGTTGCTCAACGCGCCTTCCAGAACCCCTTGACCCGCGCAAAGCCCCTCGTCGCCGGCTCGACCTGCGCCAGCAGCGCGTCTCGCCGCGCCGCGAGAAAGCCAAGCGCGAACATGGCGTGCGGGTCGGCATCGGCACGGGCGCGATGCGCCACGATCGCCACCACCACGTCGTTGATCTCGCCCAGCCGGTCCTGCAACTGGCGCAACGGCCGCAGGTAGCGGCGCACCCGTCCGGTGGGGAACAGCGCGGCGCTGAACTCCACCGCATAGCGCAGCCGTTTGATGCGCTTGCGCAGGCGGTGGCGGCCGGCATCGTCGAGTGTCGCCCAGGCCTTGGCATCGGCGGCCGCCTTGCGGTGCCAGCGGGCGATCTGACGCGCAAGCACAGCGCGCGTCTTCGGCGGCTGCGCGGGCGGGCTTTCCCTGGCGGATTCACCGTCGACTGGCGCGGAACTCGTCGCGGCGAGCAGGTCCAGCAACAAGCCTTGCGCCGCGGCTGACCGGACCAAGGCCGTGGCTGTGGTGACCGCAGGGACGGCGGCGGCGGCGGCTGCGGCGCCGGGCTCGCGGGCGGACGCGAGCGGCGCCTCGCCGGCCACGCCGGCGCTGTGCAGCGCCGCTGCCAGATCGGCGCTGAACGCACTGTCGGTCACGGCCGCATCGCGCAGGCCGCCGAGGCTGCGGAACAGCGCAGCGGCGCCATCGTCGATGGCCGCTGCACACGCCACCGCCGCCGCATCGGCATCGGCCGCAGCGAACAGCTGCAGCGCGGTGCGCAGCCGCCGCAGGCCCACGCGCAGCTGGTGCACATGCTCGTCGCCATGCCCGCCCGCAGCCACCTGGCTGGCGTTGACGACGACCTGGTCGGCGCACGAACGCAGCACCTGCCGGCGGGCGTCGATCAGCGCTTGCGGCTTGGCGAGCGCCACCGCTTGCGCCGTTCGCGGAGCAGCCACAGCGACCCCGCGCGCCAGCATGTCGCCGCGCTCGGCCTTGCTGCGGCTGTCGAGCCACAGGCCGTGGCGTGGCAGCCAGCGCCGGGCGGTGTCGATCACGGCCTGGGGCGAGCCGCGCTTGAGTTCGATCTCCAGCTCGCAAAGCCTCATGCGCGTGGCGTGGTCGTGGCCGTCGCCAGCCGCCACGAAGCCTTCGTCGAATGCCAGTTCCACCACGCCGTGTTCGCTGCGCACGAGGCGCGTGCGGCGCATCAGGTCGGTGGAGAAACGCACGCTCAAGCCCTCGGCAGAGTGGCTCGCCAGCAGCGCCAGCAGGCGCTCGCCGACAGGCGTTCCGGCATGGCGCGACGGGTCGGCCACCGGCGCATCAGGGCCGGTGCCCAGCGACACGTTGTGCTCGAAGCGCGTCATGCCGTCGGCACCGGCGCCTTTCAGCGTCTGCACCCACAGCCGCCCTTCGCGGCGCACACGCAGTGCGAGGCCGGCCTGCGCGAGGAGGCGCGCGGGCGTATCCACGTACGCCGCCTGCAGGCGCACGCGGCGCGCCGGCGTGCGCCCGGCCACGGCCTGGGCCACAGCCACCCGCGCGCTGGCGGGCACCTGGAACTTCAGTTCGGTTTCATGCATGACGGGATCGTGCCAGACCATCCCACGATCCTTGATGAATCGCCTTGATCGAGCGCAGGATGCGCTGCGATAAGCTCGTGTTGTCATGTCTTCCGGCCACCGCCCGAGCCACCTGTGGGATTCCTAGACGACCTCAAACGCCAGGCCGACGCCGCGAAAGCCGCGCAGCAAACCGACACCGGTGCGCTCGACCGCAACGCGCAGTTGACCGACGCCGCCTGCCGCACCGCCGGCGCCTACTTCGGCACGCTGGCGCAGCAGCTCAACGTGCTGCGCCCGCGCTCGAAGGTGGCGTTCCGGCTCGACCGCAAGCATGTGTTCGAGGGCTTGCAGCTCGGCGACTTCCGCGCCGACGCGCGGCGCAAGACGTTGCGCGGCGCCGACGTGTTCGGCGCTGTGGCGCTGCGCTGGAAGCTGGCGAGCGGCACCCGGCTGTCACTGACGAAGAACTTCCTGCCCGACATCGAGCAGCTCGAATCCCGCCTGCGCCGCAGCGGCGCGCAGGTGCACACCGAAGCGGTGCGCAACCCGGACACCGCCAAGCTCCTGGAGATGCGCTACGAGTTGGTGGCCGACTTCAAAGCCGCCATCAACATCACGCCCGAACACGACGTGGGGCGGGTGCGCTTCGAGCTGATCAACCTCGACGGCTTCGAGACCGTGACGGTCGAGTTCCCGGCGTTCGAGGTGGGCACCGCCCGCATGGACGAACTGGCCCGCTGGGTGATGGGTGAGCCGCACGGCTTCCTGAAAGACGGGCAGGCGCTGCGGCGCGTCGAGGCTTGAGCCTGGGCTCGATGCCCGGCCTCGACGCAGCCCTACGACTTGCCGCCGCCCGGCACCAATTCGTCGATCGCGGTGCCGGTGCCGGTGACGCGCCCGTCGTTGTCGAAGGTCACCGAGAACAGCTTCGCCTCGTTGCCTTCCGCAAAGCGCCAGTCCCAGACCTCGATCTGCTTCAGCGCGTAGCGCTGCGCCTTGGCCGGCCGGCCGAGCAAGCGGCGCACCTGGGCCTTGTCCCAACCCGATACCACCTTGGCAAAGTTCGCTGCCTTCAGCACCTGGCTCAGCGCGCTCATCTTTCCGTCCGGGCCGATGGTGATCATGTAGTTCACCTGACCGGCCGGCTGGCGCGGGTACTCGAAAGTGCGGCTGCCGGTTTCGTCGGTGTAGATCGCAGCGGGCTCGCCGAACCTGGCACGCACATCGGCCTCGTTCGCAAGGCCTTCTTCCAGTTCCGAGATGCGCTGCGGGTCACAGGCGACCAAGAGCGCCAACAGCGGCGCCGACAACATCGACCCGACCACCCACACGCGCCGTGAAACGCCAGCGTTCTTCTGCATCGTCATCCCCGTTAAAATCAACACTCACCATTCAGAGACCGCCGCGCGAGCGCTCCCACCCATGCCGCTGTTCTGGAAAGCCTACACCTCCGACGTCACGTCGTTCATCAGCACGCTGAAGGCCAACAAGCCCACGCTCGAAGAAGAACAACGCCAGGGCCGCGCCCTGCTGTGGGACAAGCGCATCGACCGCGAGGCCCAGGCCGAATACCAGGACGGCACCGTGCCGCAACAGCCCTACGTCTACCAGACCAAGGGCTGACCCACAACGCGCGGCAAGCCATGAGCGATGACGTGGTGGCACCCGAGGTGCCTGAACTCGGCATGCGTGCCCCGAACGAAGCGCTCGAGCCGCACGGCCCGGTTGTTGTCGACAACATCGCGGTGGCCCGCCTCTATGGCGAGCCGCTGTTCTCGATGCCCACCGACCTGTACATCCCGCCGGATGCGCTGCAGTTGTTCCTCGAAGCGTTCGAGGGCCCGCTCGACCTGCTGCTGTACCTGATCCGCAAGCAGAACTTCAACATCCTCGACATCCCGATGGCGAGTGTCACGCGCCAGTACCTGGCGTATGTCGAGCAGATCCGCAAGACCAACCTCGAACTCGCCAGCGACTACCTGCTGATGGCGGCAATGCTGATCGAGATCAAGTCGCGCATGCTGCTGCCGCCCAAGAAGAGCCTCGATGGCGCCGAGCCGGAAGACCCGCGTGCCGAGCTGGTGCGCCGGCTCATCGAGTACGAGCAGATGAAGCTCGCCGCCGCGCGCATCGACGCGTTGCCGCTGCTCGGGCGCGACTTCCTGCGCGCGCAGGTGGTGATCGAGCAGTCGATCGCGCCGCGCTTCCCGGACGTGGACGCCGACGAGTTGCGAGCCGCCTGGGCCGATATCCTGAAGCGCGCCAAGCTGACCCAGCACCACCACATCACACGCGAGCAGTTGAGCGTTCGTGAGCACATGAGCATCGTGCTGCGCGCGCTTCAGGGCCGGCGCTTCGCGATGTTCGAAGACCTGTTCGACGTGACGCGCGGGCCGCAGGTGCTGGTGGTCACCTTCATCGCGCTGCTCGAACTGGCGCGCGAGCACCTGCTCGAAGTGACGCAGGCCGAAGCATTTGCGCCGATCTACGTGCGGCTGGCGTACACGCCGACCTGAGGGGCCGCAGCGAGCTTGCGGCGCGAGGCCGACCGGCTCAAACTCCGACGGTGTAGAAGTACTCCTCGCGCACGATCTTGCCGCCCGCAACGGTGTACAGACCCATCTCTTCCATCGTCATGGGGTGGCCGGACGGCTTCATCGTCACGTCGAACTTGAAGCCGACGATGAACCGGTCGCCGTGCGGCCAGGGCCCGGCCACGACGGCCGAGTGAACCTCGTGGTTGGCGCTCCACCACTCGCCCTTGGCGCGGATGGCGGCCAGCCCGCGCACTTCGGCCGACATGCCCGGCGGCGCGCCGGCCTCGACGCTGACGGCGTCATCGGCGTACAGCGCTTTCGCCTCGGCGTTCTTGCCTTCGCGGCACAAGGCCACGAGCCGGTTCGCGATTTCGATTGCAGTCATGGGCATCCTTTCGGTGGGTTGGTGGCGGGCAACATGCCTCGGACTTTCACGGTCATTGCATTCAGAGAGTCGGGTTACCCGCCACCTTGACACCCAACTTGAACGCAATCATCGCCCGCAGCTTGTTCGGCACCACCGGCTTGATGAGCAGGTGGAAGTCATGCACCTGCGCGTCTTTCTCGTGGCCGGTCATGGTGCTGCCGGTGACCAGAATGGCCGGCACGTTCGAGCCGAAGCGTTGCCGCAGCACCGTGATCGCGTCGACGCCCGTGCGGCCTTCTTCGAGGCGGTAGTCCACGATCAGCAGGTCCGGCTGGACCACTTCCGGGTCGCAGGTGGTGGCCCAGGCGGCGCTCTCGGCCACGCTCTCGAACGCTTTGATGCCGGCGCCCCAGCCCTTGAGCAGCACCTCGAGCCCCGCGCGCACGGCCGGCTCGTCTTCCACGATCACGATCAGCCTGCCAGCCAGCGTGATGCCCACGGGGCCTTTGCCGGGCAGCACCTGCGCCGGCGCGCGCGGTGCCTTGCCGGGAGGAAGCTCGAGGGTGAACACGGTGCCGCGGCCAGGGTGCGAGCGCAGGCCGAGCGGGGCGTTCATCAGCTGCGCCAGGCGCTTGACGATGGCAAGGCCCAGGCCCAGGCCCTTGCGCTGCTCGGGGTCGACCACGCGCCCGCCAGGCACCTGGTAGAACTCGTCGAAGATCTTCTGCTGCTCCTGCTCGCGGATGCCCACGCCGCTGTCCCACACCTGCAGCAGCACGCGCTCGCCCTGGCGGCGGCAGCTCACGAGCACGCTACCGTCGTTGGTGTAGCGGATGGCGTTGCTCACCAGGTTGCGCAAGATGCGCTCCACCAGCAGCGGGTCGGCAAACACCACGTGGCGGCCGCCGCGCAGGCGGAGCTGCAGGCCCTTCTCGAACGCGGCGGGCTCGAAGTGCAGGCGCAGCTTGCGCAGGATGTCGCCGGTCTCGAAGTGCTGCTCGTGCACCTCGATGCCGCCGGTGTCGATGCGGGTGATGTCGAGCAGCTCCGAGAACAGGCCTTCGAGCGCGTCGACCGACTCGTTGATGCTGTTCACCAGCTGCGCCACCTCGGGCTCATGCACGCGCTGGCGCAAGGCCTCAGCGAACAGGCCCATGGCGTGCAGCGGTTGGCGCAGGTCGTGGCTGGCGGCGGTGAAGAACTGCGTCTTCGCCCGGTTGGCGATCTCGGCGGCGTGGCGCGCGTCGTCGGCAGCCTGGGTTTCGACGCGCAACTGCACGGCCATCTCGTCGCCCTGGATCTTCAGCTCGATGATGCGTTGCAGCGCCTGCCGGTAGGTGTTGGCCAGCACGATGGTCAGGCTGATGATCAACAGCAACTCGCCCGCGAGCAGGTAATGCTCGTTGTCGCCGACCAGCGCAATGCGCACCACCAGCGGCAGCAGGCACAGCACGGCATAGCCGATGTAGATGCGCGGCTGGATCGACAGCACGGGCACGCCAGCCACGCTGAAGGTGTAGATGATGATGACGAGGCCGGTCAGCTGCAGTCCGTCGCCATGGCCGTAGAACAGCCAGCCGGTCGCGCCCCACAGTGCACCCGCCGCCAGCGAGCCGATGTTCGAGCGCAGGCGCCAGCCCAGCCACTCGGGCCGCGTGAGCGGCCGCGCCCGCTTGTACTGCTGCCAAACGAGAACGCGGCCCGCACCCATCAGCGCCCACACGATCAACCACCCGGCGATCAGCGCGGCGGGGGCGCTGGCCCAGAACAGCACGATCACCACGCACACGCCGGCGAAGTAGCCCGACAGCGTGGCGGGCATGTAATCGAAGGTGGTCTGCACCACCTCTGCGAGCGATGCCAGCGTGTGCTGGGCCGAGGTCTGCTCGGGCGTCTCGGGTTGCGCTGCTACCGGCACGGCCGGCTCTGCGCCGGTCGGCACCCGAACTGCAGGCGGGGCGGTGTTGCCCGGCGCCGCGGCAAGGGGTCCGGGCGCGCGCTGCATCAGCGCACCGGGGGCCGAACGCTGGTGCGCCAGGCTTGCAGCCCGCCCTGGTTCGCCATCTGGCTCACCGCCAGCACGGCCTGCGTGCGCGAGCTGACGTTCAGCGCGCGCAGCACGGCGGCCACGTGGTCCTTAACGGTTTCGACCGAGAGGTTCAATTCACGGGCGATCAGCTTGTTCGAGTAGCCCTTGAGCAGCAGCGCCAGCACGTCGGTCTGGCGCGGCGTGAGGCCCAGGTCGGCCATCACCGGCGTGCCACCGCCGCTTTGAAAGCCGCTGTCGTCGGCATGGTCACGCACCCGGCGCAGCACGCTGGGCACGGTGTCGCCGTCGAGCTTGGGTGCGGCGGGCTCCGAGCCCATGGTCATCGGCGGCACGTAGATGCCACCGGACATGACCATGTGCAGCGCCTCGAACAGGGTTTCGTGGCTGGCCCGCTTGGGCACGAAGCCCATGGCACCGGCATCGATGGCGCGGATCACGTCGCTGCTGCGGTCGCTGGCCGAGACCACCACCACCGGAAGCGCGGGGTACTTGCTGCGCAGGTCGGTGAGCACGTCGAAGCCGTCGGCGTCGCCGAGGTGCAGGTCGAGCAGCACGAGGTCGAAGTTGTCGTCGGCCTTGAGCGTGTCGCGCGCTTCGCGGGCACTGCCGGCGCCGACCACGGTGGTGTCGCTGCCCAGGCCCTCGATGACGCTTTGCAACGCGCTCAGGATGAGCGGGTGGTCATCGATCAGCAGAACCTTCATGGCAAAGTACTCCTTGGGTCACGCATCGTAAACGGTGTTCTGGCGTTGCCCGCGCTCAAGCTCGGGGGTGGCTGCGGTGTTGTTGACGCTTCACGTGTACCGCCGCGCCAGCGACTCGGCCACGCACACCGGCTTGTCACTGCCTTCGCGCTCCATCGTCACTTCCACCGTCAGCTGGGCACCGCCGTCGAGCGGCTCGTACTTCGTCAGCTTGAAGTGCCCGCGCAAGCGGCTCCCCACTGGCACCGGAGCCGGGAAGCGCACCTTGCCCAGGCCGTAGTTCACACCCATGCGCGTGTCCAGCACCTCCATCGCCGAGGCGCTCATTTCGGGCAGCAGCGACAAGGTCAGAAAGCCGTGTGCGATGGTCGTGCCGAATGGCCCTTTCGCGGCGCGCTCGGGGTCGATGTGGATCCATTGGTGGTCGCCGGTGGCGTCGGCGAACAGGTTGACGCGCTCTTGCGTCACGGTGATCCATTCGCTGGTGCCGATGCTCTGGCCGACCATCGCCTGCATCTCGATGAGGTGTTCAAACGTCTTCATGCGGGGTTGTCTCGTTGGGGTGTGGAAGGGGGTGCAAAGAGCGCGTCAGGCGTCGGCCCAGGCGGTGATCGGCTGCCACTGTTCCAGGTCGCGCTCGAAGCGGGCGGAGGCCACGTCCCAGAGCGTCAGGCCGTGCGCAGCCAGGTGCACATAGTTCTGCGTGTCGCGCACGAAGCCGAGCAGCGGCAGCTCGGCCTCGTGCGTGGGCTCTTGCATCGTGCCCAGGAAGCCGCGCAACTGCTCCGTGGCGATCGTGCCTTCGCGGGTGCGCATGCCCACCACCGCGAGCTTCAGCCGGGCGGTGCGCTTGTGCGCGGCGAGTTGGCGAAAGAAGTCGTGCGTGGCGTGGATGTCGAAGATGCTCGGTTGCAAGGGAATCAGCACCCGGTCGGCGATCTTGAGCACGTCGTCGAGGCGTTTGCCATGCAGGCCGGCGGGGGTGTCGAGCACCACGTGCGTGGTGCCCTTGGGCGGACGCACGATGTCGTCGTGCGTCGTCTCCCACGTGCTGATGCGCGGCAGGCCGGCCGGGCGCAGGCCGAGCCAGGTGCGTGCCGATTGCTGGCGGTCCACGTCGCCCAGCATCACCGCGTGACCGCGCGACGCGAAGTAACCGGCGAGGTTGGTTGCGAGCGTGCTCTTGCCGACGCCGCCTTTCGGATTGGCCACCACGATCACCGGCATGCGAACCTCCCGCGCCCTGGGCTGTGTTTCGGGTTATGTTACCGGCGCCCTCGCGCCACGCACCATCAAGACTAACCAGCGACTTCGCCGGCCACCCACCACGCTGCCCATGACGCTCAACCCCACGCCCGCCGGCCCCGACGTGCTCGTGATCACCGCGCACCCGCAGATGCAGGACTCGCGCGTGAACCGGCGCCTGATGAAGCGCGCCCGCGAGGCCGCCACGCACGCCCAGCCACAGGCCAGCGCCCCGCGCATCGTGGTGCGCGACCTGTACGCGCTCTACCCCGACTACCTGATCGACGTGGCGGCCGAGCAGGCACTGCTCACCCCCGCGCGGCTGGTCGTGTGGCAGCACCCGATCCACTGGTACAGCATGCCGCCGCTGATGAAGCTGTGGGTCGACGAAGTGCTGACCTTCGGCTGGGCCTACGGCCCGGGCGGGAACGCGCTGCGCGGCAAAGACCTGTGGCTGGTGGCCACCACCGGCGGGCCCGAAGACTCCTACCACCCCGAGAGCTACAACCGCTACCGCTTCGATGCCTTCCTGCCGCCCTACGAGCAGACAGCCGCCCTGTGCGGCATGCGCTTCCTGCCGCCGCTGCTGCTGCACGGCGCACACAAGGTCGACGACGTGGAAGTGCAGGTGCACGAAGCCGTCTTCGCGCAGCGCCTGACCAGCCACCCCGACTGGCCCGAGCTGGCCGAGCTGGAAGAGGTGCTGTGCGCGGTCGTGCCCACCGACGCGCGGCCGGACGACGACGCAGCCGAGGCCCAGTGATGGAGCACAGCAGCTGGCTCATCGACACACTGATCTACCTCGGCGCCGCCGTTGTGGCGGTGCCCATCGCCAAGTACCTCGGGCTGGGTTCGATCATCGGCTACCTGGGGGCGGGCATTCTCATCGGCCCGTGGGGTCTGAAGTTCGTGACCGAGCCGAGCGACATGCTGCACTTCGCCGAATTCGGCGTGGTGCTGATGCTCTTCCTCGTCGGCCTGGAGCTGGAGCCGAAGCGGCTGTGGGACTTGCGCAAACCGATCTTCGGCTGGGGCAGCGTGCAGCTCTTCGGCTCGGCCGCGCTGATGGTGGGCGCTGCGCTCGCGCTGGGCGCCGACTGGCGGCTGGCCGTGGTCGGCGCATTGGGGTTGGCGATGTCGTCCACCGCCATCGGGCTGGGCGTGCTGGTGGAGCGCAACCTGATGGCCACGAGCTCGGGGCAGAGCGTGCTCAGCGTCGCGCTCCTGCAGGACGTGGCGGCCATCCCGATCCTGGCGCTGGTGCCGTTGATGGCGGTGTCTGCCGGCCCGCACGCCGCCGACAGCAACCCGTGGCTCGACGCGGGCAAGGCGCTGGCCGTGATCGCGATCATCGTGCTCGGCGGCCGCTTGCTGTTGCGCCCGGCCTTGAACTGGATCGCCCGCAGCAAGACGCCCGAGATCTTCACCGCCGCGGCGTTGCTGCTGGTGGTGGCCACGGCGGCGTTGATGCAGCTCGTGGGCCTGTCGATGGCGCTGGGCGCATTCCTCGCCGGCGTGCTGCTCGCCGAGAGCGAATACCGCCGCGAACTAGAGACCGACATCGAGCCGTTCAAGGGCTTGCTGCTCGGCCTGTTCTTCATCGCGGTCGGCATGAGCATCGACTTCCGCGTGGTGCTCGACCGGCCCGGCCTGATTGCCGCGCTCGTCGTCGGCTTCCTGGTGCTGAAGGCGCTGGTGTTGTGGGGCATGGCCCGCGTGATGCCCTTGCCCGGGCCGGAACGGCCGGTGTTCGTCATCCTGCTCGCGCAGGGCGGCGAGTTCGGCTTCGTGGTGTTCCAGACCGCCGCGCAGGCGGGCGTGATCACCGCGCCTGTCAGTTCGCTGCTGGTCGCCGTGGTGGCGATCTCGATGCTGCTGACGCCCCTGCTGCTGGTGGCCGCCGACCGCTGGCTGGCGCCCCGCCTGGCCCGCAGCCAAACCGACATGCCCGAGATCAGCGAAGCGCAGGAGGCACCGGTCATCGTCGCCGGCTTCGGCCGCTACGGCGGCATCATGGGCCGGCTGCTGCAGGCCAACGGCGTGGCGCTGACCGTGCTCGACCACGACGCCGACCAGATCGAGGTGGTGCGCAAGTTCGGCGGCCGCGTGTTCTACGGTGATGCGCGCCGGCTCGACCTGCTGCGCACGGCCGGGGCCGAAAAGGCGCGCGTGATCGTGATCGCCATCGACGACCCGAAGCAGAGCGTCGAGGTGGCCAAGCTCGTGCGTGAACATTTCCCGCACCTGACCATCGTGGCCCGCGCGCGCAACGTGCAGCACTACTACGAACTGCGCGACCTGGGCATCACCCTAGTCGAACGCGAAACGCTCGACTCGGCCCTGATGAGCGCCCGCAGCGTGCTGGAGCTGATGGGCTGGGAGCCGCACGAAGCCCGCACGCTGGCACTGCGCTTTCGGCGCCACACCATCGAGCAACTCGAAGAGATGGCCCCGCACCGCCAAGACGAAGCGAAGTTCATCGCCACCGCGAAGCAAGGCCGCCAGCAGCTCGACCAACTGCTCGCGCGAGAGCGCGCAGAAGCGGCGCAGCGCAAGGCGAGTGGGGGGTGGAGCCGGGACGACGACGCGGGTTGATCAAGCGATCCGGCAGGCCTCGTCGAACGCGAGGCGCGGGCTGCGCGGCATCAGCTTGCTGGCGTCGCCATGGCCGAGGTTGCAAATGAAGTTGGTCTTCACCGAAGTGCCGGCCCAGAAGTCGGCATCGACCTTCGCGGGGTTGAAGCCGCTCATCGGCCCGCAGTCGAGCCCGAGCGCGCGCGCGGCGATGATCAGGTAGGCGCCTTGCAGGCTGCTGTTGCGGAAGGCGGTGGCGTCGATCATCGGCTGGTTGCCGACGAACCACGACTTGGCGTCCGCGTGCGGGAAGAGTTGAGGCAACTTCTCGTAGAACGCCATGTCCATGCCGACGATCACGGTGACCGGTGCGGCGCGCGTCTTCTCGACGTTGCCGGGCGCCATGCCGTCGAGCAGCTTCGCCTTGGCCTCGGGCGTGCTCACGAAGATGAAGCGCGCCGGGCTGCAGTTGGCCGAGGTCGGGCCCCACTTCAGCGTGTCGTAGAGCGCACGCAAAGTGGCCTCGGGCACGGGCTCGGCGCTGAAGCCGTTGTGGGTGCGGGCCTTGTCGAAGAGCGCTTCGGTGGTGGTGTTCATGGGCTTGGCAGCAGTGGCTGCTCCGTGAAGGTGAGAGGGACCGCTGAGAAACGTGTCGACCTCGGCACACAATTGTGGGATGTTTGCTCCCTCCCAGAACGATGTGCGGAAATTCTTCTGCGAAACGCACCGCAAGCTCGCCGAGGCGGCACCGCTCACGCCGATGGAAGCCGCGGCTGCCGACTGGATCACCGAGCACCCCGAGCACCACGCGGATCTCGCCGACCTGCCGGCTGCGCTGGCGGCGGTGTACGACGTGGATGCCGGCCGCACCAACCCCTTCCTGCACTTGTCGATGCACTTGTCGATCAGCGAGCAGATGGGCATCGACCAGCCACGCGGCATCAAACAGGCAGTGGAGTTGCTGGCCGCCAAGCGCGGCTCGCTGCACGCGGCGCACCATGAGGTGATGGAGTGCCTGGGCGAGATGGTCTGGGCCTCGCAGCGCTGCGGGCTGCCGCCCGACGGGGAGAAGTACCTGGAGTGCGTGCGCCGCAGGGCGACGCGGTGAAGACCTACTCGCCGCCGACCAAGCCGTTCCGGATCGCGTAGACCGTCATCTCCGAGTTGTTCGTCAAGCCCAGCTTCTCCAGCACCCGCGCGCGGTACACGCTGACGGTCTTGGGTGACAGCATCAGCGCCTCGGCGATGTCCGACAGGCGCTTGCCGGAGGCGATCATCACCAGCGTCTGCAACTCGCGGTCCGACAGCTTCTCGTGCGCGTTGGCCACCTGCGGCGCGGTCAGGCTTTCGACCAGCATCTGCGCGATCTCTGGGGTCACGTACTTGCGGCCCTGCGCCACGGTGCGAACCGCCGCCACGATCAGCGCCGGGTCGCCGCCCTTGTTCACGTAGCCATAGGCACCCGCCCGCAGGGCGCGGATCGCGTACTGGTCTTCGGGGTACATCGAGACCACCAGCACGCGCATGGTCGTGCCTTCGTCTTTCAGCACATGCAGCACGTCCAGGCCGCTGCGGCCGGGCAGGTTGATGTCGAGCACCAGCACGTCAGCCGTGAGCTCGCGCATCAGGGTGCGCAGCTCACCGTAGTCGCCGGCCTCGCCGACCACTTCGATGTCGGGCGCATCGGACAGCGTGTCGCGAATGCCGCGCCGGATGAGCGCGTGGTCGTCGCAGAGAAAGACCTTGATCATGGCAGCAGGGATTGGGTGGGTAAGTTGACAAAGCGCCCCATTGGCGACCCTACAAAGAGCCCCATTGGCTCGGGTCATCGGTGTCGCCGGGCGCCTGCGAAGGCGTGTCGACGAAGTCCTGCGCCGACGAGCCCATCGCAAGCGGCACCGACAGTATCAGCGTGGTGCCGTTCTGGCTGCTGGTCAGGTCGACCCAGCCGCCCACGGTGCCCGCGCGCTCGTGCAGGCCGCGAATGCCGAACGAGCGCACCTTGGCCAGGTCGTCGGGGCTCAGGCCGCGGCCGTTGTCGTTGATCTCGAGCGAAAGCACACCGCCGGCCAGCGCCAGGTCGATCTGCACGCGGCTCGCCTGCGCATGCTTGCTGATGTTGGTCAGCGCCTCTTGCGCGGTGCGGTAGGCCACCAGCGGCACGCCGGGCGGCAGCTCGACCGCGCTTTCGTGCGGCAGGCGCAATTCGCACGCGATGCCGGTGCGCTTCTCGAAGCGCGAGGCGATCCATTGCAGCGCTGCCACGAGCCCTTGTTCGAGGATCGCCGGGCGCAGGTTGTGCATGATGCGTTGGCTGGAGTCGATGGCCAGCGTGACCGTCTCGAGCGCCGAGTGCACGCGTGTCAGCACGTCTTGTGAATCGGTGTGGCGGGCGATCCAGGCCAGGTCGAACTTCAGCGCGGTGAGCGAGCCGCCCACGTCGTCGTGGATCTCGCGTGCGATCGACTTGCGCTCCGACTCGATGCTCGTCTGCAGGTGCTGCGCCAACTCGCGCAAGCGCTGCTTCGATTCGTCCAGTTCGCGGTCGGCGCGCACGCGGGCGCGGCGGGTCTCGGTGGCTTCGACCGCGTGCAGCAGCGCCGGCACCAGGCGCGAGAGGTTGTTCTTCAGCAGGTAGTCGCTGGCGCCGTTGCGCATGGCCTCGACCGCGGTTTCCTCGCCGATCTCGCCGGAGACCAGGATGAACGGCACATCGCGCCCGCGCGCCTTGAGCAGGTCGAGCGCCACCAGGCCGGAGAAGCCGGGCAGGTTGTAGTCCGAGATGATCAGGTCCCAGTCGTCGTCGAGCGCGGCCAGGAACTCGGCCTCGGAGTCGATGCGCCGCACCTCGGCTCGCAAGCCCCCGCGCGCCATGTGGGCGAGCGTGAGTTCATGGTCGAGCTCCGAGTCTTCGAGGTGCAGCACCCGGATCTCGGCTCGTTGCACTGCCGGCGGCGGCGGGTGGGTGGCCATGGCGTCGAGTATGCCCCGCCGACCCGGATGCAGACCTACACGTCGGCCGCCTGCCGCAGCGTCTGCACCACGGGCCGGCGCAGCACCTCGCGCAGGCCCCACCAGCCCGCGCCCAGCGCCAACAGCGCGCCGGCCGCGCCGCCGACGAGCGGCACCCATGGCGACGCGTTCCAGCTGAACTCGAACACATAGCGCGCCAGCGCCCAGCCCACCACCATGGCGGCCGCCGAGGCCAGCACGCCGGCCAGTGCGCCCACGCCCAGCAACTCGGCGCGCTGCACCTGCGCCAGCAGCTTGCCGCTGGCGCCGAGCGCGCGCATCACGGCGAACTCGCGCGAGCGCGCTTCGCGGGTGGCGGTGATGGCCGCGAACAGCACCACGAGCCCGGCGGCCAGCGTGAAGCCGAACAGGAATTCGACCGCCCGCACGACCTGGTCGAGCACCTTCTGGATCTGCGCGATGCCGGCCGACACGTCCACATTCGTGATGTTCGGGAACGCGCGCAGCAGCGCGTTGTCGAAGCCCGCCGCCTGCGGCGTGCCTTCGGGTGCGCGGTAGGCAGCGATGAAGCTCAGCGGCACATCGGCCATCGCGCGGGTCGGGAACATCACGAAGAAGTTGACGCGCATCGAGCTCCAGTCGACCTTGCGCAGGCTTGTGATGCGGCCCTGCGCGACCGCGCCGCCCACGTCGAAGCGCAGCCGGTCGCCGAGCTTCAGGCCGAGCGTCTTCGCCAGGCCTTCCTCGACGCTCACCGCATCCGGCTCGTCGGGCTGCCAGCGGCCGGCCGTGACGAGGTTGTGCGGTGGCAGTTGCGCGTCGTGGCTGAGGTTGAACTCGCGGTCGAGCAGGCGCTTGGCGCGCTCATCAAGCAGGTCGTCGGGCTTGACGACCGCCTCGTTGATGGCGACGAGGCGCCCGCGGATCATCGGGAACCAGTCGAAGCGGTTCACGCCGGCATCGGTCAAGGCCTTGCGGAACGCATCGCCTTGCTCGGGCTGCACGTTGATGACGAAGCGGTTCGGTGCGTCTTTCGGCGTGGCCTGGCGCCAGCTGTCGATCAGGTCGGTGCGCAGCAGCACGAGCAGCACCAGCGCGAGCAGGCCCACGCTCAAGGCCGACACCTGCAACACCGCGAACGCCGGCCGCGCCGCGATCTGGCGCGTGGCCAGAACCAGCCAACGCGGTGCGCGCGCCTCGGGCACGGCGCGCTTGAGCAGCATCACCGCGACCCACGCCAGCAGCGCGAACATCGCCACCGCCACCGCGAAGCCGCCCACGGCGATCAACCCGAGCTTGAGGTCGCTGGCCACCGCCAGCAGCAGCGCGGCAAAGCCGATGGCGCCACACGCCAGCACGGCGATGCTCGCGGGCTTCAAGGCTCCCACGTCGCGCCGAATCACGCGCAGCGGCGGCACGCTGGCCAGTTGCAGCACCGGCGGCAGGCCGAAGCCCATGAGCAGCGTCAGGCCCACGCCAACGCCGAACAGCGCCGGCCATGCCGTGGCGGCGGGCAGCACCGCATCCACCAGGCCCGCCAGCAGCAGGATGAACACGTAGTGCACGCAGAAGCCGAGCACCACGCCGGCCAGGCTGGCCATCAGGCCGACGAAACCGAACTCGAGGAAGTACTGCCACGCGATGGTGCGCTGCGGCAGGCCGAGCACGCGCAGCATGGCGCAGTCGTCGAGGTGGCGGCTCGCGAAGTCGCGCGAGGCAATGCCCACGGCCACTGCCGCAAGCAAGGCCGACAACAGCGCGACGAGGTTCAGGAATTTGGCGGCACGGTCGAGGGTCTGGCGCATCTCGGGCCGGCCGGTCGCGAGCGACTCGATGCGCACGCCGCGCAGGTCGCCGGCCTTGACCTGCGCTTCGGCCCAGTCGATGAACTCGCGCACGGGCGCGTCGCTCGCGCCCGGCGCAGCCACCGCGAGCCGGTAGGTGACGCGGCTCGCGGGCTGCACCAGGCCGGTGGCCGACAGGTCGGCGTCGTTCAGCATCACGCGCGGCGCAAAGGCCAGGAAGCCGCTGCCCCGGTCGGGCTCGACCATGATGACCTGCGCGATGCGCAGGCCCGCATCGCCGAGCAGCAGCGTGTCGCCCACGTTCAAGGCCAGCGCTTCCAGCACGGCCGCATCGACCCACACCGTGCCTGGCGCTGGGCCACCTGCCTGGCGCAACGTTGGCGTACCGGCACCCGCGCTCACCTGAACCTGGCCGCGCAGCGGGTAAGCCGTGCTCACGGCCTTGACGGTGACGAGGCGCGAGGCGCCGCCCTGGGCGTCAGGTGCGCGGCCCATGCTGGGGAAGGCGGTGGTGGTGGCGGTGGCGAGGCCGAGCGCGTGCGCCTTGGCCGCGAACGTGGCGGGCGCCGGCTGGTCGCTGGCGACGATGGCATCGCCACCGAGCATCTGGCGCGCATCGCGGGCCAGGCCGCCGTTGATGCGGTCGGCGAAGAAGCCCACCGCCGTGAGCGCGGCCACCGCGAGCATCACCGCCACCACCAGCAGGCGCAGTTCACCAGCGCGCAGGTCGCGCGCCATCTGGCGCCAGGCCAGGGCCCAGGCTGAAGGGGGGTGCGGCAAGACTGCGTCGTTCATGGCGGGAAGTTACCGCACTGCCGGGCCGGTGGCGGTGGCGAAGGGTATTTGTGGGCAGGGCGTACCGTGACAAACGCTGACCGGCGCCGGGCACGGGCATTCGCCGGAGTGCTGTAATGCGACCGTGACCGAAGCCCTGACTCCCGCCGCCACCTTGCTCACATCACGCCTGCGGCTGGTGGCCGCGGACGAACGGCTGGCGGCCGCGCTGGCTGACTTTCACCGGCGCAACCGCGAACACCTCGCGCCCTGGGACCCCCCAGTCGAAGAGAGCTTCTTCACCGAGGCAGCGCAAGCCGAGCGCCTGCTCAAGAGCGCGGCGGCCCGTGCCGATGGCACGGCGTGCCGCTACCTGTTGCAACCCATCGGCGACCCGACCCGCGTGGTCGGCAGCGTCCATTTCTCGGACATCGTTCGCGGCCCGTTCCAGAGTTGCCGGCTCGGCTATGCGCTCGACCAGGCACTGGAAGGCCAGGCCCTCATGAACGAGGCCCTGCGCTGCGCCATCGGCGAGATGTTCTCGCCCCACGTGAACCTGCACCGCATCGAAGCGGCCTTCCGCGCCGAGAACTCGCGCAGCGCAGAGGTGCTGAAGCGCCTCGGGTTTCGCGACGAGGGCCTCGCGCCCGACTACCTGTTCATTGACGGCATGTGGCGGGTGCACCGCATCACTGCGCTCATCAACCCCGGCTTCATCGTGCCCGCAGCCTGGTTGCCGCAAGGCTGACCTGCGCGCCTCCGCACGACCCCACGACCCCACGACCCCACAACCCCACGACCCCACGATTACGGGATGCGGCGTGCGGCACTGATCGTGACAATTGGGTTTCGCCAGTCTTTTTGAAGGAACACCATGTCGATCTCCAGCCTCTTCAAGCGCACCGCTGCCAGCGCGGTTGTGACCTTGGGCACGTTCGCTGCCGCCTTGCCCGCTGTTGCCGGCCCCATCGATTGGGCCAGTTGGAGCGGCACCAGCACCGGCACCACCACAGGCGCCGCCTCGGCCGCGTTCGGCACCTCGGGCATCACCGCCACCTACAGCGGTGAACTTCAGAACTTCTTCGCCAACTACCCGAGCTACAACCCGAGTGGAACGTTCAGCGGCGGCGCCATCGGCAATGCCCCGCCGTCGGCGGACGGCATCATCCAGGTCTACGGCGGCAGCAATTCGGGGGTCAACACCCTGACCTTTTCGCAGGCCGTGCTGAACCCGGTGATGGCCATCTGGAGCCTGGGCCAAGGCGGCATCAACGCCCAGTTCGCGTTCAACACCGCCTTCACCATCGAGAGCGGCGGTCCGAGCGCGGAGTACGGCGGCGCGTCGATCACGTCGGCTGGCAACACGGTGTTCGGCAGCGAAGGCAACGGCACCATCCAATTCACCGGCAGCGTCACCTCGATCAGCTGGACGAACCCGGTCGCCGAGAACTGGTACGGCTTCACCGTCGGCACGTCGGTGCAGGCGATTCCCGAACCCGAAACCTATGCGCTGATGCTGGCTGGCCTGGCGGCGATCGGCTTCGCGGCACGGCGTCGCTCGGCGGCCTGATTCGGCCCGGCGCTATCGCTTCGACCAAACCGCGCTTCGGCGGGGTTTGAATGAATGCTCCGCTTCGGCGGGGTTTGAATAAATACCCCGCTTCGGCGGGGTTTTGCATGGGCGCGCAGTTTCGTTCAAGGCTTGTTGGGCACCGAGCCTGTCACGCCTTTCACGAACCAGTTCATCGCACTGATCGCGTCGTCGCCCAGCGCGCCTTGCGCGAGCCGCACGTGGCCTTCGTTGTCGGTGAGCGGCGCGGCGAACGGCTTCAGGCTGCCACTGACGATGGCGCGGCGCCTCGCCTCGACGCCCGCACGCACGTCGGCCGGCACGCGGGCACTCAGCGCGCCGAGCTCGACCAGGCCGTCCTGCATGCCGCCCCATACCGGCTGCGGGCGCCACGTGCCCGCCAGCACCGAGCGCGCCACCCGGGTGTAGTAGCCGCCCCAGTGCAGCGTGACAGCGGCGAGTTGCGCATCGGGCGCGTACTTGCGCATGTCGCTCTGGTAGGCCACGGCCTGCACGCCCTTGCCCTTGAAATACGCCTGCGCCGTTTGTGGCACGGCCGGCGAGCCGCTGTGGTTGGTCAGCACGTCCGCGCCCTGGTTGATCAGTGTGAGCGCGGCTTCGCGTTCGCGCGCGGGGTCGAACCAGGTGTTGAGCCAGAGCACGCGCACCTCGGCCTTCGGGTTGGCTGCGAGCATGCCGAGCGTGAAGGCATTGATGCCCTGGACCACCTCGGGGATCGGAAAGCCCGCCACGTAACCGGCCACGCCGCGCGGGCTGCTCTTGCCGGCAAGCCAGCCCGCGAGATAGCGGGCCTCGTAGTAACGCGCGTTGTAGGTGTTCACGTTGGCCGCCGTCTTGTAGCCGCCCGCGTGTTCGATGCGCACGTCGGGAAAGTCGGCAGCCACACGCAGCGCGGACTCGAGGTAGCCGAAGCTGGTGGCGAAGATGAGCCGGTGGCCTTGCGCAGCCAGGTCGCGCATCACGCGTTCCGAATCGGGCCCTTCGGCAACGCCTTCGACCACCGTGGTGGCCACCTGGTCGCCTAGCGCCTTCTGCATCGCGATGCGGCCCTGCTCGTGCTGGTAGGTCCAGCCCGCGTCGCCGATCGGGCTGACGTAGACGAAGGCCACCTTGAGCGGCAGCTTGGCCGGGGCCTGCGCAGCAGACAAAGCGCTCACAAACGAGAGAGCAACAAGCAAAGATCGCGCGAAAGCGCGGGCGAGGTTTTTGAACATGGTGTTCCTCTACATGGCCCCGGGTTTGAAATGCAAACCGCCCGCGGGGGCACGCGGGCGCCAGCGGGAAGATTGTTTCAGGTCGGCGCGCCGAACCCCGTTGGCAACAGCGGCGTTCAGTGCGGCCGGCTGTCCTCGGCGACATACGCCGCGTGCAGCTCTGCAGGGCGCTTGGATCGCTTGCGCAGCCGGATGTTGAGCATCTCGACCCCGACCGAGAACGCCATCGCGAAGTACACATAACCCTTGGGCACGTGCTGGTCGAAGCCCTCGGCGATCAGCACCACGCCCACCACCACCAGGAAGGCGAGCGCCAGCATCTTGATGGTCGGGTGGTCGGACACGAAACGCCCGATCGCGCCGGCGAACAGCATCATCATGCCGACCGAGGCGACCACCGCCGCCACCATCACCTCGATGCGGTCGACCATGCCCACGGCGGTGATGATGGAGTCGAGCGAGAACACCATGTCGACCACCATGATCTGCAGGATCACGGCCGTGAACGTGGCCTTCACCGCGCTCGACGCATGGCCCTCTTCGCCTTCGAGCGATTGGTGTATTTCGCCGGTGCTCTTGTAGATGAGAAACAGGCCGCCGCCGATCAGGATGAGGTCGCGGCCCGAGATCTCCTGGCCCAGCACGGTGAACAGCGGCGCCACCAGCCCGACGATCCACGCCAGCACCAACAGCAGGCCGATGCGCATGAACATGGCCATGAACAGGCCGAGGCGGCGCGCACTGTCTTGCTGGGCCTTCGGCAGCTTGTCGACGAGGATCGAGATGAACACGATGTTGTCGATGCCCAGCACGAGTTCGAGCGCGGTGAGGGTGGCCAGGGCGATCCAGGCCTGCGGGTCGGTGAGGAGTTCAAGCATCGGCGGATTCTGCCGCGACTGCGAAAGACCCCGTGAGGCGGAATCGACCGTCGGCGCGCGTGAGCGCTTCACCGCATGCACTGCAGCGAACGCGCGGGCGCAGCATCTGGCCGCAGGCGTTGTGCAACAGCTTTACCGGTGAGCGCACGCGCTCGCGCAGCCACTCGTCGGCCCAGGCCTGCAGCGCCAGCAGCACCGGGTACACGTCAACGCCCTTCTCAGTCAGCACGTAGCTGCCCTTGCGGCGGCCGGGCTCGTCGACCTCGACTTGCCGCAGCACGCCCATGCCGGTCAGGCGCGCGAGCCGGTCGGCCAGGATGTTGGTCGAGATGCCGGTCTGTGCCTGGAAACCACCGAAATGCTGCACGCGCAGGAAGGCGCAGATGACGACCTCGATGCTCCACTTGTCGCCGAAGAGTTCGATCGCATGCGCGAGCGGCGCCTTCTCGCTCGGCGCCAGCTTCGCCACGCCTGCGCCGGAACGGCGGTAGGGCGTCTGCTTGTCGGGCATGGCCTCGATTTCCTTCTGGCTCACCTTGAAGGCGATGTCACGCGCGGCCACCGGCACTGCGCAGTGGCCGCAGTGCATGCGCGCCTGCACGGACGGGGCGCCGCAGGCGGTGTGCTCGATCAGCAGTTCGGCGTGGCCGCCCGCCGGGTGCCACTGGCTTTCCCACCGGGCCATGGTGGCGAACACGTCGAACAGGTCCAGGCCCATGTGGCTCAGGTGGTAGCCGTAGCGCAACGGCCGGCGCGAATACGGCAAGCGCACCAGGATCTCTTGCTCCTCCAGCAACGAGAGCCGGCCGGTCAGCTGGCGGTTGGCCATGCCACTGGCATCGCGGAAGTCACCGAATCGGCTGGTGCCGGCGTGCGCAAGCAGCAGCACCACCAGCGACCAGCGGTCGCAGATCACGTTCGCGGCCTGCCGCACGGCAATCAAGACCGCGTTGGCCACGACCGGGTCGATGACAGTGGCGGAGCGCGGGCGTTGCTGAGGAAGATCCATCGGAAAGCGGTGCGGTCAAGGGTTCGGCAACAGGGTTGCAGCCAAGTCTAGCCGCAGGCCCAGGGGCCTTTGCTGCGGCGCCCTCTCGCTTGCACTACGGCAACTGGCAGTGGATTTCCAGAGCGGAACGCCAGCAGCACCCAGCCCAGCGCCACTCGGGAATACACGGGAACAACCGGTTTTCATCAGTGAAAACACTAGGCCTGCGTGTCCCGACTGTGACTTGCACAGTGCACCTTACCAATCTATTCTCACGCCCACCGCAGCGCCGCGCCGCCGCACTCTTCACACGGAGACACGCATGACCACCGAATCCGTCATCACCTTCCGCCGCAGCCCGGGCCCCACCGTGCAACAGGTGCTCGCCACCGACAAGAACCCCCCGCCCGAGTGCCTGTTGATCGAATCGCCCGCCATTACGCTGGGGCTCGACGACGTGAGTGCCGACCGCTACTGGTCGAAGGCCTGGCACGACAAGGAGGTCGAGAAGGTCTGGCGAAAGACCTGGCAGATGGCCTGCCGGCTCGAAGAAATACCGAACGTCGGCGACCACGTGGTGTACGACATCGTGCACGACTCGCTGATCGTGGTGCGCACCGGCACGGGCCCGAACGACATCCACGCCTACGTCAACTCGTGCCTGCACCGCGGCACGCTGCTGCGCGCCGAAGGCGGCAACGTGCGGCACCTGAAGTGCCCGGTGCACGGCATCACCTGGGGGTTGGACGGCAAACTCATCGGCCTGCCCAATGCGTGGGACTTTCCGCAGATCGACCGAGAGAAGTTCTGCCTGCCCGAAGCGCAGGTCGGCACCTGGGCCGGCTTCGTGTTCGTGAACTTCGACCCGAACTGCGAGCCGTTGTCGAGCTACCTCGAAGTGCTGCCCGAACACTTCAAGGCCTTCCACCTCGAAGACCGCTACAAGGCGATCCACGGCGCGAAGATCATGCCGTGCAACTGGAAGCTGGCGCAGGAAGCCTTCATGGAAGGCATGCACATCAACACCACGCACCCGCAGTCGGTGGGCTACACCGGCGACACCAACACGCAATACGACTGCTTCGAGGAAGGCCGCCACGTCAGCCGCTTCATCATGCTGGAAGGCGTGCCCAGCCCGATCCTGGGCGACGTGCCCGAGCAGAAGATCGTGGCCGACATGCAGCGCGACATCGGCTTCTACGCCGGCGGCCGGCCCATCGAGGTGGGCGAAGGCGAAACGGCACGCGCCAAGCTGGCCGAGCATGCGCGGTACCGCATTTCCAAATCATCAGGGCGCGATTTCTCGAAACTCTCGGATTGCGAATCCGTCGACCTGATCCAGTATTTGCTATTTCCGAACATGTCGCCCTGGGCTGGGCAGGCCACACCGCTCGTTTACCGCTTCCGGCCGCACGGCGACAACCCGGAAGAGTCCATCATGGAAATCATGCTGCTGTTCTCCAAGAAGCCGGACGGCAGCCACCCGCCGCCGGCCAAGATGACGCTGATCGGCATCGAGGACTCATGGCACATGATCCCCGGCATCGGCTCCGCCGCCGACGTGACCGACCAGGACACCGACAACCTCAAGCGCATCCAGCGCGGCCTGCGCGCCTCGAAGAAGCCCGGCGTCACGTTCTCGAACTACCAGGAAAGCCGCATCCGGCACTTCCACCGCACGCTCGACGAGTACATGGCGAAGTAGCTCGCCCACCCCTCGACCGCGCGCGGCACCGCTGCCGCGCGTGACACGCAAGACGCCGCCACAGAAGCAGCGCAACCCCACAAGAACCCCGGAGACGCAAGCCCGTGCAAGCACTTCAGTTGCTGCTCAATGGCATCTCGCAAGGCTGCATCTACAGCCTTGCGGCGCTCGGCTTCGTGATGATCTACAAGGCCACCGAGACGGTCAACTTCGCACAGGGTGAGTTGATGATGCTCGGCGCAGTGATCGGCTGGGCCGCCACCGCCACCTTCGGCCTGTCGTACTGGTGGGGCTTTCTGATCGCAGTGGTGGCCACGGCGGCGCTCGGGTTCGGCATCGAGTTCCTGGTCATCCGGCCGATCCTCGGCCAGCCCGCGTTCTCGGTCGTCATGGTCACCATCGCGGTGAGCCTGATCGCCAAGGGCCTGGTCATGCTGACCCCTGGCGTGGGCACCGAGACGCACGGCCTGGACACCCCCTTCAAGGACCAGGTGATGCGCTTCGGCGCGCTCGTCATCAACACCGACCGGGTCGTGCTGATCGGCGTCACCGTGCTGCTGTGCGCCGGCCTGTTCGCGCTGTTCCGCGCCACCCGCATCGGCATTGCGATGCAGGCGGCCTCGCAGAACCAGATCGCCGCGTATTACGTGGGCATCCCGGTCGAGCGCCTGAACGGCTTCGTGTGGGCGCTCAGCGGCGCGGTGGCCGCCGCCGCCGGCATGCTGCTCGCGCCGATCACCTTCGTGCACGCGAACATGGGCTTCATCGGGTTGAAGGCGCTGCCGGCGGCCGTGCTCGGCGGCTTCAGCAGCCTGCCCGGCGCCATCGTCGGCGGGCTGTTGATCGGCCTGGTCGAAGCCTTCGCCGGCTTCTACCTGCCCGAAGGCTTCAAGGACGTGGCGCCGTACGTGGTGGTGCTGGTCGTCTTGACCGTGATGCCCGGCGGCCTGTTCGGCGGCACGCAGCGCAAGAAGGTGTGAAGGCCTGACCCATGCGCTTTCTCTTCAAGACCCGCTACGCCGAAGACCTTCGGCTCTTCAAGCACGACGGCCAGCGCTTCTGGTATGCGCTGCTGCTCGCGGCGCTGCTGCTCGCGCCGGCCGTGTTGCCGGGCAACCTGGTGTCGCAGTTCACTTTCATCTTCATCTACAGCATCGTCGGCCTCGGGCTGATGCTGCTCGCCGGCTACACGGGGCAGATGTCGATCGGCCACGCCGCCTTCCTGGCGGTCGGCGCGTACACCGAAGCGGTGCTTGCGGCCATGGGCTGGCCGTTCGTGCTGTCGATGGCGATGGCGGCGCTGCTGTCGGCCGGTGTGGGCGTGATCGTGGGCCTGCCGGCGCTGCGCTTGAAGGGCATCTACCTGTCGATCGCGACGCTCGCGTTCGGCTTCATCATCGAAGAAGTCATCACGCGCTGGGACAGCGTTACCGGCGGCAGCGCCGGGCTGAAGGTGGCCCCGATCACGTTCTTCGGCGAGCGCTTCAACAGCGCCCTGTCGCAGTACTACATCGGCCTGGCGTTCACCACGGCCGCACTGTTCGTGATGCTGAACCTGCTGCGCTCGCCGAGCGGCCGCGCCTTCATCGCGATCCGCGATTCAGAGACCTCGGGGCAGAGCATGGGCATCCACGTCGCGCGTTTCAAGACGCTGTCGTTCGCGCTGAGCGCCGCCTTCGCCGGCGTGGGCGGCGCGCTGTATGCGCACCGCATCAGCTTCATCTCGCCGGAGCAGTTCACTGTCGTGCAGTCGATCGAGCTGCTGATGCTGATCGTGATCGGCGGCCTGGGTTCGATCCACGGCGTGTTCTTCGGCGCGGTGTTCATGATCGCCCTGCCGCAACTCATTGCGGCGGTGAAGGACTACCTGCCCGGCGACATGGCCAGCTCGGCCGGGCTGCAACCGCTCGCGTTCGGGGGCGTGCTGCTGGCGTTCCTGCTGTTCGAGCCGATGGGCCTGTACGGCCGCTGGCTGAAGATCCGGACGTACCTGGAACTGTTCCCGTACTACCGCCGCAACATGTTCGCGCGCCAGCGGTCGTACCAGAAGAGCGAGCGGCTCAAATGAGCGGAGCAACCCTTCTGAAAGCGGAGGCGCTGGCCATCCACTTCGGCGGCGTCAAGGCCGTGAACGGCGTGAGCTTCGACGTGAAGGCCGGCGAGGTGTTCACGCTGATCGGGCCGAACGGCGCGGGCAAGACCACCTTGTTCAACCTCATCAGCCGGCTGTACAAACCGACCTCCGGCCGCCTGCACTACGGCGGCGCCGACATCACCACGCTTGCGCCGCACCGCGTGGCTGCATTGGGCATTGCCCGCACGTTCCAGAACATCGAGCTGTTCGAGCACGCCACCGTGCTGCAGAACCTGCTGATCGCGCGCCACGGCAGCCGCTGCACCAGCGTGTGGCAAGAGATGCTGTTCATGCCCGCAGTGCAAAAGGCCGAACTCGCCTTCCGCCGCAGCGTGGAAGAGGTGATCGACTTCCTCGACCTGCAACTGCACCGCAACAGCACCGTCGCCGGCCTGCCCTACGGCGTTCGCAAAGTGGTGGAGCTGGCGCGGGCCCTGTGCATCAAGCCGAAGCTGCTGCTGCTCGACGAGCCGTCGTCGGGGCTGAACGTCGAAGAGACCGACGAGATGGCGTTCTGGATCGCCGACATCAACAAGCTGCTCGGCATCACCGTGCTGATGGTGGAGCACGACATGTCGCTCGTCGCTCGGGTGAGCGACCGCGTGCTCGCGCTGAACCTGGGCGAGGTGCTGGCCGAAGGCACCGTCGCCGAAGTGCAGGCGCACCCGGCAGTGATCGAAGCCTATCTCGGCAAGGCGCGCACATGAGCGCCAACATGCCGTTGCTCGCGCTGGCCAACGTAGAAAGTTCGTACGGCGCGGTCAAGGCCATTCGCGGCATCAGCCTCGACGTGGCCCAGGGCAGCATCGTGACCGTGCTCGGCGCGAACGGTGCGGGCAAGTCGACCATCCTCAAGACCATCTCCGGGATCATCGAGCCGCAGAAGGGCACGGTGCAGTTCAAGGGCGAGGCGATCACGAACCTGCGGCCGGCGCAAATCGTCAAGCGCGGCATCGCCCACGCGCCCGAAGGCCGCGAAGTGTTCGCGCTGCTCTCGGTGCGCGACAACCTGCTGATGGGCGCCTACACGCGCGCCGACCGCGACGCCGTGGCGCGCGACATCGAGACGATGTACGGCTACTTCCCGGTGCTGAAAGAGCGCGCGGCGCAGGAGGCCGGCAAGCTGTCGGGCGGCCAGCAGCAGATGCTCGCGATCTCGCGCGCACTGATGGCCGAGCCCGAGCTGTTGCTGCTGGATGAGCCCAGCCTGGGCTTGAGCCCCAAGCTCACAGGCGAGGTGTTCGACATCGTGCTGCGCGTGAACCGCGAGCGCGGCACGAGCATCCTGCTGGTCGAGCAGAACGCGCAACTCGCACTCGACACGGCCGACTTCGGCTACGTGGTCGAAGTGGGCCGCGTGGTCATGTCGGACACCTGCGCGCGGCTGCGTGAGAAGACCGACATCCAGGAGTTCTACCTCGGCGCCAAGGAGGCCGGTGTGCGCGGCGAGCGGCGCTGGAAGAAGAAGAAGCAATGGCGATGAGCAACGCGCAACTTCCACGCAGAACCAAGCTCGCGGGCGACACCATTCCCGCGAAGTTCTGGAACGCCGTGTCCGAACGCGGCGACAAGACCGCGCTGCGCCAGAAGGTGCTGGGCGTGTGGCAGGAGATGAGCTGGCGTGAACTCGGCGGCAATGCCCGCCGCATCGCGATGGGCCTGGCTTCACTGGGCTTCCAACCCGGCGGCGTGGCGTCCATCCTCGCGAACACGCGCTGGGAATGGTCGGCGGCCGACTACGGCATCCTGCTGGCGGGCGGCGTGTCCTGCGGCATCTACCCGACGGACGCCGCATCCCAGGTCGAGTACCTGTGCGCCGACTCGGCGTCGACCTTCATCTTCGTCGAAGACGACGAGCAGCTCGACAAGCTGCTGTCGGTGCGCGCGGGCCTGCCGCAACTCGTCAAGGTGATCGTGATCGACACCGAAGGCCTGGCCGCGCTGGACGACGCGCAGGTGATGAGCCTGGCCGCGCTGATGCAAGCCGGCGCAGCGTTCGACACGCAGCAGCCGCTGGCCTTCGACACCCTGCGCGCCAGCCGCCAACCTGCCGATCTGGCCGTGCTCGTGTACACCTCGGGCACGACCGGCCGGCCCAAGGGCGCGATGATTTCGCACCGCAACCTGGTCCACGTGATCGAGCACTTCGGCCTGGCGCTGCCGCAGGACGACACCGACGACAAGATGGCCTTCCTGCCGCTGTGCCACGTGGTCGAGCGCATCGCCGGGCAGCTGATGTCGATGCAGACCGGCTCGCGCATGAACTACGTCGAGAACCCCGAGACGGTCTGGGAAAACGTGCGCGAGATCTCGCCCACGGTCTTCATCGGCGTGCCGCGCATCTACGAGAAGTTTCATTCCGCCTCGACCCTGGCGATGAAGGACTCGACGCGGCTGCAGCAGCGCGCCTACGCCTGGGCGCTCGACATCGGCTTCAAGGCCGCCGAGCAGCAGGAGGCGGGGCGGCCCCTGAGCGCCGCGCTGCGGTTTTCGCGCTGGCTCGCGCACACGCTGGTGCTGGGCAACGTGCGGCGCTTCATCGGCGTGTCACGCATGCGCTGGGCGATCACCGGCGCGGCGCCGATCTCGCCGGAGCTGATCCGCTGGTACCGCTCGCTGGGCCTCACGCTGGTCGAGGGCTACGGCATGACCGAGTCCACCGGCGGCGGCTCGCTCAACGTGCCGGGTGCGAACCGCGTGGGCAGCGTCGGGCAGGCGCAGGCCTTCAACGAGATGAAGATCTCCGAGCAGGGTGAGATATTGATTCGCGGCGCGAACGTGTTCATGGGCTACCTGAACGCACCGGAGAAAACGGCCGAGGTGATCGACGCCGAAGGCTGGCTGCACACCGGCGACGTGGGCCGCATCGACGCCGACGGGTTCGTGAAGATCACCGACCGCATGAAGGACATCATCATCACCGCCGGCGGCAAGAACATCACGCCGACCGAGCTCGAGAACGAACTGAAGTTCTCGCCCTACATCTCGGACGCGGTGGTGATCGGCGACCGCCGCCCCTACCTGACCTGCCTGGTCATGATCGACTTCGAGAACGTCGAGAAGCACGCGCAGGACCTGCAGGTCGTGTTCACCGACTTCGCCAGCCTGTGCCGCACGACCGAGGTGCAGGCGCTGATCGATGCGGAGATCACGCGTGTGAACGCGAAGTTCGCGCAGGTCGAGCAGATCAAGAAGTTCCGCCTCATCGACGTGAAGCTCACCGCCGAAGACGAAGAGCTCACGCCGACGATGAAGCTCAAGCGCAAGCTCGTGAACGAGAAGTACGCGCCGCTGATCCAGAAGATGTACGCCTGACCCACCGCAAGGAGACGACCCATGACCATCCATCGCCGCGAGCTGCTCAAGCTCGGCTCGCTCGGCTCGCTTGGCTTGCTCGGCGCCGGCGCACTGCCCGCGTTCGCCGCCGCCACGCCCGGCGTCAACAAGACCGAGATCGTGATCGGCTCGATCCAGGACCTGTCGGGCCCCATCAGCGCGTTCGGCAAGCCCCTGCGCGACGGCATGCTGCTGCGCGTGGAACAAGTGAATGCCGACGGCGGCATCTTCGGCCGCAAGATCAAGCTCGTCATCGAAGACTCGGGCTACGACACCAAGAAGGCCGTGCTCGCGGCCGACAAGCTGGTGTCCAGCGACAAGGTGTTCGCGGTGGTCGGCACGCTCGGCGCATCACCGGTGGTCGCCACGGTGCAACCGGTGCTCGACAGCGGCGCGCTGCACCTGTTCCCGATGACGGCCCACCGCGCCACTTTCGAGCCCTTCCACAAGCGCAAGTTCGCCGCCTTCACGCCCTACCCCGAGAGCACGAAGGCGGGCGTGCGCGAGATGCTCCGGCGCGGCAAGTACAAGCGAGTGGCCATCCTGTACCAGGACGACGAATTCGGCCTTGAGGTGCTCACCGGTGCGCAGGCCGCATTGAAGGAGGCGGGCCTCGACTTCGTCGAGAAGACGACCTACAAGCGCGGCGCCACCGACTTTGCGTCGCAGGTGCAGAAGCTGAAGGCTGCGAACCCCGACCTGATCGTGCTTGCCACCGTGTTGCGCGAGACCATCGGCACCATCACCGAGGCGCGCAAGGTCGGCTATGCGGGCGACTTCTTCGGCAGCCAGGGCAGTTACTTCCCGGTCTTGCCCAAGCTCGGCGGCAAGGTTGTCGAGGGCTACTACAACGTCTGCGAGATCCCGGCCTTCTACCGCGACGACCCGGGCAACAGCAAGCTGCTGAACAACTGGATCGACGCTTACAAGGCGCGCTTCAACGCCGACGCCGACCTGCCCGCCGCGTTCGGCTGGTTCCTGATGGACATGGTCGTCAAGACGGCCACCAAGGCCGGCGCGAACCTGACCACTGACAGCTTCGTGGCGGCGCTCGAAACCTCCAATTTTCCGCGCTCGTTCCTCGGCACGCCCGACATCTCGTTCGGCCCGCAAAAGCGCCTGGGCAACAGCCAGGTGCGTCTCGCCCAGATCCAGAACGGCCGCTGGGCCAACGTCTCCGACTTCCTCAAGTAAAGGACTCTCCCATGACACGCAACGTCAAAGAACTCTTCGACCTCAAAGGCAAGACTGCCCTCGTCACCGGCGGCTCGCGCGGCCTGGGCCTGCAGATCGCCGAGGCGCTGGGCGAGGCCGGCGCCACCGTGCTGCTCAGCTCGCGCAAGGCGGCCGACCTGGAAGAGGCGGTGGCGCACCTCGCCACGCGCGGCATCCAGGCCAGCTTCATTGCCGCAGACAGCAGCAAGCAGGCCGACATGGAGCGGCTGGCCACCGAGGCCATCGCGAAGCTCGGCCGCATCGACATTCTGGTCAAC
The DNA here is from genome assembly GCA_025350965.1 of Rhizobacter sp. Classification (GTDB taxonomy): domain Bacteria; phylum Pseudomonadota; class Gammaproteobacteria; order Burkholderiales; family Burkholderiaceae_C; genus LMDS01. The sequence goes on along the minus strand of JANXWV010000130.1, from coordinate 9,615 downwards.
AACGCCGGCGCCTCGTGGGCCGCACCGGCCGAGGAGCACCCGATCGAGGGCTGGGACAAGGTGATGAACGTGAACATCCGCGGCATCTTCATGCTCACGCAGCTCATCGGGCGCAAGGCCATGCTGCCGCAAAAGAGCGGCTCGATCATCAACGTGGCGTCCATCGCCGGGCTGGGGGGCAACCCGTCGTTCATGAAGACCATTGCCTACAACACCAGCAAGGGCGCGTGCATCACGTTCACGCAGGCGCTGGCCGCCGAATGGGGGCCGAGCGGCATCCGGGTGAATGCCATTGCTCCGGGGCCGTTCCGCACGAAGATGGCCGAAGGCATGTTCGCCGCCGTGGGCGCCGACAAGCTCGCCGCCAAGGCGCCGCTGCGCCGCACCGGCGACGACGAAGACCTGAAAGGCCTGGCGCTGCTGTTCGCATCCGACGCGGGCAAGCACATCACCGGGCAGGTGATGGCAGTCGACGGTGGCACCAGCGCCGTGATCCCGGCCTGATATCGAAGGAGACCACCATGCCCACGACCCTCGAAGACAAGCACGCGATCGAAGAGCTGATCAGCACCTACAACCAGTCGCTCGACCGCGGCGACTACACCATGTGGCTCGGCTGCTGGGCCGACGACGCCGTGCTCGACGGCCTGGGCCGCCTGCTCAACGGCAAGGCCGAGATCCGCGCCTTCGCCGATGCCTACGACGCGAACTACCGGCTGCGCCTGCATGCGCTGAAGCACTACACGGTGAACATCCTGTCCGTGATCGACGGCGACCGCGCCACGTCCACCTCGTACCTGCAACTCGTGAACACCACCGCCACCGGCGTGCGCACGATCTTCACCGCCCAGTACGAAGACACCCTGAAGCGCGTGGCTGGCCGCTGGCAGTTCGCCCGCCGCAAGCTCCACCAGGACATGCCGCCGCCCGCGGCCGCCGCCTGAACCCCCTCGATCACCCCTCACCACAACCCACGGAGACAAGACCCATGAACCCAACGATCCTGCGTGCCGCATCGGCCGCCATTCCCTTTGCCGCGCTGTGTGTGCTCGGTAATCACGCGCAAGCGCAATCGTCGAGCGTCACGATGAACGTGATCGTCGACGCGGCGGCGCGCTACTCCAGCAACTCGGTGGGCAACCTCAAGACGCTCATCAGCGGCGGGAATTCGACCTCGCGCCTCATCCTGCGCGGCACCGAAGACCTGGGCGACGGCTTGAAGGCCGGCTTCTGGCTCGAAGGCACGCTGTTCACCGACACGGGAACGTCCGGCGGAGTGGCCACGGCGCCCGCCGCGCAATTCTGGGACCGCCAGGCCACGGTGCAGCTCTCGAACCGCTTCGGCGAAGTGCGGCTCGGCCGCGACTGGAACCCGGTGTTCCTGGGCTACGTGTTCAGCGACCCGTTCATCTTCCTCGGCGTCGGTAGCCAGGGCAACTTCTTCAACGCCAGTGCGTCCACCGTGTTGCAGCGGGCCTTCGGCAGCGCCATTGCGCCGAGCACCATCTCGCGCTCGAGCAACTCGATCGAGTACTTCCTGCCGGGCGGGCTGGGCGGCCTGAACGGGCAGCTCATGGTATCGGCCGGTGAAGGCAACAACGCCGGCGGCAGCTTCAAGTACCGCGCCGGCCGCCTGGGCTACCGCGCCGGCAAGCTCGACGGCTCGGTGTACTACGGTGCCACACAGATCGACGCGACAAGCGCCGACCTGAAGCAATCGGGCGTTGCCGGCTCGTACGACTTCGGTATCGCCAAGGTCTCGGCCAGCTACACCAACAGCACCTACCTCTCGGCCAAGCAGGTGAACTGGTTGCTGGGCCTGAGCGTGCCGGTCGGTGCGACGGGCTTCATCAAGGCCTCGTACAACAAGGCCGACCAGAAAGGCACGACGGCGGCCAACGTATCGGTCGATGCCGACGACGCCCAGCAATACGCCATCGGCTACCAGTACTACGTGTCGAAGAACACCACGCTGTACACCACGGTGGCGCGCCTGAAGAACAGCGGTGTGGCCAAGTTCGCCATTCCGAACGGGCCCCAAGGCATTGCCGGCGGCTCCAGCTCGACTGGCTTCGACGTCGGCATGCGCACCGCGTTCTGACCCTGCCGCGCACTCAACCACGGCACCGCGCCACCACACCACCGGAGACACCCCATGAGCGAGCACCCCTGGATCAAGTCCTATCCGCCCGGCGTTCATTGGGATGCGCCCATCGAGGTGGCGGCCGTGCAGCAGGTTCTCGACGATGCGGCAGCCACCTGGCCCGACCAGACCGCCATCAACTTCATGGGCCGGCGCATCAGCTTCAGCGAGTTGCTGCACCTGGCCAACCGCGCGGCCAAGGGCTTCGAGCTGCTGGGCGTGAAACCGGGGGTGCACGTGGGCCTGTACCTGCCCAACTCACCGCACTACGCGATCGCGTTCTTCGGCGTGTTGAAGGCCGGCGGCACGGTGGTGAACTACTCGCCGCTCGACGCGGAGAAGGTGCTGGAGCACAAGGTCGCCGACAGCGAGACCGACATCCTCGTCACGCTCGACCTGAAGCTGCTCTACCCGCAGATGGGCAGGCTGCTCGGCCCCACGCGCTTGAAGAAGCTCGTGGTCGGCAACCTGGCCGAGATGGCCGAAATGCCCGAGGCCGTGCGCGCGCACCTGGCGCAGGCAGGCGAGCTGGCCGAGGTGCCGGTGAACGGCCAGCACGTGACGTTCGCACATCTGCTGGGCAACAACGGCGCGTACACCGAGCATCCGGTCACCGACCCGCGCGAGACCATTGCCGTGCTGCAGTACACCGGCGGCACCACCGGAGCGCCGAAGGGCGCGATGCTCACGCACGCGAACCTGATGGCGGCATGCAACCAGTTCTACATCACCATCAGCGGCGACACCAAGGTGGTCGAGCTGGGCCGCGAGCGCATCCTGTCGGTGCTGCCACCGTTCCACATCTACTCGCTCACGCTCAACATGATCTTCGGTTTGCGCGCCGGGGCCGAGCTGATCCTGCACACCCGCTTCGACCCCGAAGCCGTGGCGCGTGACATCGCGGCCAAGAAGGTGAGCGTGTTCGCCGGCGTGCCCACCATGTTCACCGCGCTGCTCGGCCACCCCGGCATCGAAGCGCACGACCTGAGTTCGCTGAAGTACTGCGGCAGCGGCGGCGCACCGCTGCCCACGGCGTTGAACGACCGCTTCAAGGCGCTCACCGGCTGCACGCTGAACGAAGGCTGGGGCATGACCGAGACCTCGCCCGCCGGCACCTTCACACCCATCGTCGGCGCGCGCCGGCCGGGCTCGTGCGGCTTGCCGATGCCGGGCATCACGATCCGCTTCGCCGACGTCGACGACCCCGGGAAGTACGTGGCGCAGGGCGAGCGCGGCGAGATATGCATCGGCGGCCCGAACGTGATGAAGGGCTACTGGAAGAACCCGCAAGCCACTGCCGACGTGATGCTCGCCGATGGCCTGATGCGCACCGGCGACGTGGGCACCATGGACGCCGACGGCTTCGTCTACATCGTCGACCGCACGAAAGACATGATTCTTTGCGGCGGCTTCAACGTGTACCCACGCAACCTGGAGGAGGCGATCTACGAGCACCCGTCGGTGGCTGAGGTGTCGGTGATCGGCATCCCGGACGAATACCGCGGCCAGTCGCCCAAGGCCTTCATCAAGCTGCGCGCAGGCGTGCCCGAGTTCAGCCTCGACGAACTCAAGGCCTTCCTCAAGACACGCCTGGGCAAGCACGAGATGGTGCAGGCGCTGGAGTTCCGCGCCGAACTGCCGAAGACGGCCGTCGGCAAGCTCTCGAAGAAGGAGCTGTATGCGGACGAAGATCGCAAGCGCGCGGCTGAGGCATCGGCATCGGCATCGGCATCGGCATCGGCGGGGGCCGGCACATGAACCACCTGAGCGGCATCGACGCGACGTTTCTCTATCTCGAAACCCCCGAGATGCCCATGCACGTGGGCAGCCTGAACATCTACGACCTGCCCGACGGCTATGAAGGCGAGTTCTGGGAAGACGTGAAGGCGCACGTGGCGAGCCGCATGCACCTCGCACCCTTCTTCAGCCGCAAGCTCGCACTGATGCCCTTCGAGCTGGCGAACCCGGTGTGGGTGGACGACGACGACATCGACCTCGACTACCACATCCGCCGCGTCGTGCTGCCCAAGCCCGGCACCATGAAGCAGCTCGAGGCCTACATCGGCCGCCTGCATTCGAGCCTGCTCGACCGCAGCCGCCCGCTGTGGGAGTTCTACGTGATCGAGGGCCTGCAGACAGGCCAGATGGCGTTCTACTCGAAAGCCCACCATGCGGGTCTCGACGGCGCTGCCGGCGTGGCCGTGTCGGCCGCGATTCTCGACGTGAGCGAGACGCCGCGCAGCGTCAAGCCCCCGTCGCGCCACCGGCCCACGGCCGGCTATCAGCTCGGCGTGGCCGAGCTGGCCGGTGCGGCGCTGAAGAACACGGCGATGCAGTACCTGAAGCTCGCGAAGCTGATCCCGGCGGTTGCCAAGGTCGCAGCCAGGATCGCGCTGCCACCGAAGGACGAGCACGGCGTGCGCGCGCGCCGCCTGCCCAAGGGCTCGCTGCTCGGGCCGAAGACGCTGTTCAACGTGTCCATCACGAACCAGCGCGTTTTCGCCACGCAATCGCTGCCGCTCGCCGATGCCAAGCGCATCGCCAAACGCATGGAGGTCACGCTGAACGACGTGGTGATGGCGGTGTGCAGCGCCGCGCTGCGCCGCTATCTAGCCGAACGCGATGGCGTGCCGAAGAAGCCGCTGCTCGCGGGCATTCCGGTGTCGTTGCGCGAGGCGGGCAACACCGACAACAACAACCAGGCAATGACGATGACGGTGAGCCTGGCGACCGACGTGGCCGACCCGCTGGCGCGGCTGCAGGCGATCCACGCATCGGCCTCTGATGCGAAGGCGTTCACCGGCAACATCCGCTCTGCGGTGCCGATGGACTTCCCGTCGTTCGGCGCGCCGTGGCTGGTCACCGGCATGGTCTCGCTGATCGGCCGCACCAAGCTTGTCAATGCATTGCCGCCGGTCAACAACCTCGTCATCTCGAACGTGCCGGGGCCGCAGTTCCCGCTGTACCTGGCGGGCGCGAAGATGGCGACCAACTACCCGGTGTCGATCCCCGCGCACGGCATGGCGCTGAACATCACGGTGCAGAGCTACAACGGCTCGCTCGACTTCGGCCTGACAGCCTGCCGCCGCGCCGTGCCCGATGTGGCCGACATCGCGGTCTACCTGCGCGAGGCGATGGTCGAGCTGAAGGCGGCCGTGACGGCGCTGGAGCCGGTGGCCGTGGCGGCCGCTGCCGCAGCGCCTGCGGTTGCCGCGAAGTTGCCACTCAAGCGCGGCGCGGCCAAAAAAGCGGCGAGAACACCGAAGACCTTGCCGCCGCCGGTGCGCAAGGCAAGCGGCCGCGCGGCCAAGGCAACTCCGGCATGATGCGGCTCACCCTAACCTTCCTGTCCCCACGATGACCGACCGCCCCACCCCGAAGCCCACCGTGCGCGCCCCGGCGTGGTGGAAGATCGCGCTCGAAGCGCGCGCGCCGTTCGAGTTCGGCGCGGGCATTGCGGCCCTCGCGCCGCTGCTCGCGATCGCACCGCGCGGTGACGGGCACGCGGTGCTCGTCTACCCCGGCTTCGGGGCCAGCGACCGCAGCACCGAACCGCTGCGCCGCGTGCTCGGCCTGCTGGGCTACCACGCGGTCGGCTGGGGCGCGGGGCGCAACACCGGCATGCGGCCCGAATGGCTGGCTGAAGGCGCCGCGCAGGTGCGTGCGCTGCAACGCGAACACGGCACCAAGGTCAGCCTGATCGGTCAAAGCCTGGGCGGCATCTATGCGCGCGAAGTGGCCAAGCTCGCGGCCGACGAGGTGCGCTGCGTGATCACGCTGGGCACCCCATTCACCGGCCCGGCACAGGCCACCAATGCATGGCGGCTCTACGAATGGGTCAACGGCCGCGCGCACCGCACCGGCCCGCTGCGTGACAGCGTGCGCGCTGCGCCGCCCGTGCCGACCACGTCAATCTACAGCCGCACCGACGGCGTGGTGGCCTGGCAGTGCAGCATCGAGCAGCCCGGCCGCCTGGCCGAGAACATCGAGATCGAAGGCAGCCACACCGGCATGGCGGTGAACCCGGTTGTGCTGCTGGCCATTGCCGACCGGCTGGCGCAGCCCGAAGGCCAATGGCAACCGATGCAGCGCAGCGGCCTGCGCCGCCTGGCCTTTCGCGCGCCGCAGAAGCCGGTTGACTTCAGCGCGTTCGCGCACGCGGTGGGGTGAACGTCCATCAGGCGAGATCAGGCCACCGGGGTGGTTGGGGGCCTCGGTCTTTCGTTCGGACTGCGCCGACGGTTCAGCAAAGGCGCGCCCGGGCAGGTGGCAGCGCGCCTGTGAGGTGCCGAGGAGCGGAGCGCTTTCGGCCGCGCGCGCAGCGCGCTTCGTAAACTGACTGTCGCCGACTGTTTGAACGCAGCGAACGCAGTGAGCGCAGTGAGTTCGGCGACGGCCGGAAGCGCGAGCACCGCAGGGAAGTCGATGGTCACATCGACCACCGAACCGAAGTGCTGACGTCTGCCCGGGCGCGCCTTTGTCGCGCCATCTTTCATTCGATATCAAGCCGCCGCGAACGCCGCGTCGAGCGCCCTTGCCCAGCGCTGCTTTTGCTCGGGCGCCACGAAGCTGGCCTCGAAGCTGTTCGCGGCCAGTTGATAGGCCTCGCGCGCGCCGAGTTGCGGCAGGGCCGCGAAGGTCTCGGTGAAGTTCTGGTTCATGTAGCCACCGAAGTACGCCGGGTCGTCGGAGTTGACGGTGGCGCATAGGCCCGCCGCCAGCAGCGCGGGCAGTTGATGCGCGGCCATCGTGTCGCAGACGCACAGCTTCACATTCGACAACGGGCACACGGTCAGCGGCATGCGGCTGGCGGCGAGCCGGGCCATCAGCGCCGGGTCTTCGACGCTGCGCACGCCGTGGTCGATGCGCTCCACGTGCAGCACGTCGAGCGCGCTCCAGATGTAGGCCGGGGGGCCTTCCTCGCCGGCGTGCGCCACCAGCCGCAGGCCCAACTCGCGGCAGCGTGCGAAGACCCGCGCGAACTTCTCTGGCGGGTGGCCTCGCTCGCTGCTGTCCAGCCCCACGCCGACGAACTGCTCGCGAAACGGCAAGGCCTGCTCCAGCGTGGCGAACGCCGCCTCTTCGCTCAGGTGGCGCAGGAAGCACAGGATCAGCAGGCCGCTCACGCCCAGCTCGCGCTGCGCGGTCTCGCAGGCTCGCGTCAGACCGTTGATGACGTGGGCGAACGGCACGCCCCGGTCGGTATGGGTCTGCGGGTCGAAGAAGAGTTCGGCGTGCACCACGTTGTCGGCCGCAGCGCGCCTGAAGTAGGCCATGGCCATGTCGAAGAAGTCTTCCTCCTTCAGCAGCACGCTGGCACCGGCGTAGTAGATGTCGAGAAAGCTCTGCAGGTCGGTGAACGCGTAGGCCGCGCGCAGGGCCTCGACGCTGGCATAGGGCAAGGCGACGCCATTGCGCGCCGCCAGCGCGAAGATCAGCTCGGGCTCGAGCGAGCCTTCGATGTGGATGTGAAGCTCGGCCTTGGGCATGGCGCACAGCAAGGCGGGCAGGCGGTCGGCCGGGATGTTGAGGTTTGCGTTTGCGTTTGCGGTGGGCATGGGCATCGCCGTTCTCCGGTTGAACGAAATCATTGACAAAGCCGCCCGCAGGCGGCTTTGGGTTGGCAGTCGGCGGCTTTACTTCTTGTCGCCGCCGGGCACCTTGCCTTCCACGCCCTTCACGTAGAAGTTCAGGCCGCCGAGCATCTTGTCGTCGGCGCTTTCGCCGGCCTTCAGCACTTCCTTGCCGGTACTGTCGACCAGCGGGCCCACGAAGACCTTGAACGAGCCGTCGGAGATGGCGGCCTTGGTCTTGGCAACCAGTTCCTTCACGTCGGCCGGCACCTGGTCGCTGATCGCGATGATGTCGTTCGCGCCTTCATTGATGCCCCACCAGGTGGCGGTGTTGCCCTTCCAGCTGCCGTCCAGCGCTTCTTTGACGGCCTTCGAGTAGTACGGCTGCCAGTTGATGATCGCCGAGGCCAGGTGCGCGGTGGGTGCGAACTTGGACATGTCGCTGTCCCAGCCGAACGCGAACTTCTTGTTCTTCTCCGCGGTCTGCAGCACGGCGGTCGAATCGGTGTTCTGCAGCAGCACGTCGGCACCACCGTTGATCAGCGATTGCGCGGCTTCGGTTTCTTTCGGCGGATCGAACCAGCTGTTGACCCAGACGACCTTGGTCTTGATCTTCGGGTTCACGCTCAGCGCGCCCAGCGTGTAGGCGTCGATGTTGCGGATCACTTCAGGCACCGGGATCGAGCCGACCACGCCGATCGTGTTGGTCTTGCTCATCTTGCCGGCGATGATGCCGGCGAGGTAGGCCGTCTGGTAGCTGCGGCTGTCGTAGCTGCGCAGGTTGTCGGTCTGCTTGAAGCCGGTGGCGTGCTCGAACTTCGCGTCCTTGAAGTCGGCCGCGACCTTCAGCATCGGCTCCATGTAGCCGAAGCTGGTGGCGAAGATCAACGTGTTGCCTTGCGTGGCCATGTCGCGGAAGACGCGCTCGGCATCGGCCGATTCGGGCACGTTCTCGACCGTGCTCACGACGATCTTGTCGCCGTATTCCTTCTGCACCGCCTTGACGGCCTGGTCGTGCGCATACGTCCAGCCGTGGTCGCCGGCCGGGCCGAGGTACGCGAACGCAACCTTCAGCGGCGCGGCCGAGGCCGGCGCGGCGGCCATGGGTGCGGAGGCAGGCGCGGCGGCGGCAGGCGCGGGCTCTTCCTTCTTGCCGCAGCCGGCGAGCAGCGCGGCAGCAGCCAGCACGGTCCAGCCGGCTTGCGTGAGCAGCGAACGCTTCGTATTGAGGGTCATGGGCTCTCTCTCCTGATGGGGTGGATGGGAACAGCGGGGATACAACGAAGAAACTACGAACCTGGGAAGAACGGCTTGCCGAGCGACGCCGGCATGTTGGCGCGGATCCAGCTGGCGTTGCGCGAGATTAGCACCAGCACCACCACGGTCGCCACGTAAGGCAGCATCGCCAGAAACTCGCTCGGCACATGCACGCCGCGCGCCTGGAAGTAGAACTGCAGCATCGTCACGCCGCCGAACAGGTAGGCGCCGAGCAGTACGCGCGCCGGCCGCCAGGTGGCGAAGGTGGTCAGTGCCAGCGCGATCCAGCCCTTGCCGGCGACCATGCCCTCGATCCACAGCGGCGTGTAGATGACCGAGATGTAGGCGCCTGCCAGGCCGCACATCGCGCCACCGGCCAGCACCGCCAGCATGCGGATGCGGCGCACCGGGTAGCCGAGCGCGTGCGCCGACTCCGGCGATTCGCCGATCGAGCGCAACACCAGCCCGGTGCGCGTGCGGTACAGGAACCAGGCGAGCAGTGCCACCAGCGCCATGGCGATGTAGACCATCGGGTGCTGGCGGAACAGCGCGGGGCCGAAGAACGGGATGTCGCCGAGCAGCGGGATGCTGTGCTGCGGCTGCTCGCCCAGCTTCTCCGACACGAACGGGATGCCGACGAAG
>JANXWV010000126.1 GCA_025350965.1 Rhizobacter sp. | reverse complement strand
CATGCCGACCTGGGCCGAGTTCAAGCGCATCCTCCCCAGCGCCCTGCGCGGCAGCGTGATCGGCTCCGTGCTCGGCGTGCTGCCCGGTGGCGGCCCCGTGATCGCGCAATTCGCCGCCTATGCCGTGGACAAGAAGGTCAGCAAGTACAAGCATGAGATCGGCAGCGGCGCGATCGAGGGTGTGGCCGGGCAAGCCGCTGCCGACGAGGCGGCAGCGCGCACCAGTTTCATTCCACTGATGAGCATCGGCATTCCCGAGAACGCGGTCATGGCGCTGATGATGGCGGCCTTCATCATCAAGGGTATCCAGCCCGGCCCGAACATGATCGCCAACCACCCCGATCTGTTCTGGGGCCTGGTGGCCAGCATGTGGGTCGGCAACTGTTTCTTGATCACGCTGAACGTACCATTGGTGCGCTACTGGTTGTCGGTGTTCAAGATTCCTTACTCGGTGTTGTTCCCGTCGATCCTGTTCTTCTGCTGCATCGGAACCTACAGCGTCAACAACAACCTCGACGACATCTACATCACCGCCGGGTTCGGCCTCGTCGGCTACATGTTCCTGCGCCTCGACCTGGACCCGGCGCCGCTGATGCTCGGCTTCATTCTCGGCCCAATGCTCGAAGAAAACTTCCGGCGCGCGCTGCTGCTGAGCCGCGGGCACTTCAGCTCGTTCTTCACGCGCCCGATCAGCGGCACGCTTCTGAGCTTAATCGGCGTTTTCATCGCGTGGCAGCTGATCGCCGCATTTTTCAAGTTACGCTCCGCATCGGCTCCTGCGTGACCGCGCGCGCGGCATGGCGGCTGCAGATCGACGCATGCTTCGGCCGCACGTGAAAGAGGCCCCCTGAGGCGGGCCCTTTCGTCGTCGGAATCGACAGCTCATTTCACCAGGAAGCGCAGCTTTGTCGCAACCAGGACACGGGTGCCCGCCGCGTCGTGCAGGCTGCCAATCGCTTCGACGATCGCACCGGTGCCGAGGTTCGTCTACTCGCCATCGACCAACGTCGCCTGGCTTGCGTCGACTTTCTGCCCGCCCACCCGGAAGTCCGACGCCGAAACGAAGTCGCCCACCGGCCCCGACACGCGGGGCTGCTTCGCATCGTCCCTCACTATCTCTATCCAGGTCGCCTTCACGGCGTGGGTCGTCCGGTCGAACAGATCCTTCGCCAGAACGAGCACGCCGTTGGAGAGGTCTGCGGCAGTGCCACCTTCGAGCACGGTGTTGGTATTGAAACCGACCGCGATGCCGGGCAACTGGATCTCAGGCCAAGGCGGGCAGTGCGCAGCAAGAGATCGTCGAAGAGACACGCTGGCAAGGCCTGCGCCTGGTGGTGGCGCACCACCCGCAGCGCGCTGCCGAGCAAACGCTGCTGCGCAACGAACGCATCGCGGCACTGCACGAACAGGCCCAAAAGTGGGCGGGCAAACTTGATGGACAGGACGCGGGCGTCAAAGCCAAAGGGCGCAAGCTCTCCGACAGCGGGGCCAAGGCGCGGCTGTATCACGCCGTATGCGAGGTGCACCTGGCCGAGATCGTCAAGGTCGATCTCAAAGGCGAGCTGTTCACCTACGCGGTGGACGACAAGGCCAAGGCGCAGGCCGAGCTGATGGACGGCAAGCTGCTGCTGGTGACCAACACGGCAGACCTGAAGCCGCAAGAAGTGCTCGGCCGCTACAAGGCGCTGGCCGACATCGAACGAGGCTTTTGGGTACTGAAGTCAGAGATCGACATCGCGCCGGTGCATCACCGGCTGCCGCAACGCATCCGCGCTCACGCCATGCTGTGCTTCATCGTGCTGATCCTGCACCGGGTGATGCGCCACCGGCTCAAGCGGGCCAAGAGCGAACTCAGTCCCGACCAGGCCCTGGCGCAATTGCGCCGTATCCAGCGCCACAGCGTCAGCATCAACCGCGCTGCACCCGTGACGGGCGTGTCCACCATCCACCCCCACCAAACCAGCGTGCTGGCCGCACTGAACGTCAAGAAAACCACCGTCAACGCTCAACCGTCATTGCTGTAGTGGCAGCCTGGAGGCTCGCCGTTATACAAATCAGCAACTTACAGCGTTTGGTGTCGAACCCGGGCGTGCGGCGCGATGGTGAGTAGCGAACAAACAAGCGGATCGGCGGCCACGCTGCGTAGGGCTCCGATCCGTTGGCCATCTGAGAAGCTGTGAACCAATCAACTTTTCCCGACGTTGATCGGTCGGCCAGGCACGAAGGTGGTTTGTGGTCGGGCGAGTTCGAGCGCGCGGTTGTCGAAGGCGTGTGGGGCGTCGGCGCTGTCCAGGGCGGCGTGAGGCCATCGAGGCGAGCGACGCACAGCACCGCACTACTTCGCTCAGGCTTGGAACGCCATTTTCAGACTCGCCATTCGCATGAGGTTGTGGGCAAGCGCGTGCCAGAGCAGCACCGCGCGGGTCTTGGCCAGCCCGCGCACATTGAACTGGTACAGGCCACGCCGTCGCAGCTGCGCATTGGCGCACTCCACTGTCGCCCCGCGCTGGCGGTACAGGGCCTGTCCTTCGGCGCTGGCCATGCACGCTCGCCACTGCGCCAGATGAGGGCTGTCGGTTGTCTTCGGCGCCAGCCGGTCGATGTCCGGGTTGCGGCTCTTCGGGGGCGGCAGCACCGGCTGTGTGCCTCGCGCCGAGACCTGCTCGATCACCTGCAGCTTGGTGAAGCCGCCGTCGGCCAGCCAGTGCTCGGGCGTATGGGCGTAGCGCTGCGCGATCTGCGCGTGCACCGGCACCATCTCGTTCATGTCGCTGCCGGTGTTGACCACCGCCACGGCGGCGATGAGCTGCGTGGCCGCGTCTACTGCGAGTTGCGCATTGAACGCCGGGCGGAAGCCCC
>JANXWV010000110.1 GCA_025350965.1 Rhizobacter sp. | reverse complement strand
GTTCGGTGGTGGCGACCGCGACTACAACGACCACCAGTTCTCGTTCACAAACGTGTCGAATCCGGTGCCCGAGCCTGAGACATACGCCCTGATGCTCGCCGGTCTGGGCGCGATGGGCTTCGTCGCGCGCCGCCGCAAGGCCGCCTGAGCGTCGCACCCGCCCAAGCCGCCAGGGCACCTTCGGGTGCCCTTTTTCATGGCATCAGCCGCGCACGCTCAGGCCGGTCGCGGGAGCGCCTGGCACGCCTCGAGCCGACCGCCGCCAGCGGCGCGAGCATCGCGAACAGCGCAGCGAGTTGGCGTTCGTCGGCCCCGACATCACATGCCGGCTCGACCCGAACAGCGCTGCCGGCGCGAAGCGTGCTGCGGTCAACCTCTTGCACGCACGGCCCGAACCCACGTGCGAGCGGTTGCAGCCTCATGCCGGCAACCGGCGCAAAGGGCAGGTCGTGCGGGCCGGGGCGAGCCAATAATGGATGCTTGCGTGGATCTTTGAGTGAACCATGCAACCTTCCGGGGCAACCTGACGAGACGCGCATGAAAATCGAAGACTACCGAAGCCCGCTCGCCGATGTGCTGCCGGAGATGATCGACGTGCGCCGGCGCATCCACCAGAACCCCGAACTCGCGTTCGAAGAGCACGCCACGTCCGACCTCGTCGCCGGCTTGCTCACCGGTTGGGGCTACAGCGTGCACCGAGGCATTGCGGGCACCGGCCTCGTGGCGCAGCTGAGGGTCGGCAACGGGCCCAAGGCCATCGGCATTCGCGCCGACATGGACGCGCTTCCCATCGTCGAGACCACCGCCCTCGCCTGGGCCAGCCGGCGCATCGGCACCATGCACGCCTGTGGCCACGACGGCCACACCGCCACGCTGCTCGCGGCGGCGCACCACCTGGCACAGAGCCGGCGCTTCAACGGCACGCTGAACCTGATCTTCCAGCCTGCCGAAGAAGGTGCGGGCGGCGGCAAGCGCATGGTCGAAGAGGGCTTGTTCACGCGCTTCCCGTGCGATGCGATCTTCGCCTTGCACAACGCGCCGGGTGTGCCGGTGGGCACGCTCGCGTTCCGCAGCGGCGCGGCGATGGCGTCGATGGACTCTGCCTCGATCACCGTGCACGGCAAGGGCGGCCACGGCGCCATGCCGCACAGCGCGGCCGACCCCATCGTCGCCGCGTCCGGCATCGTGATGGCGCTGCAGACGCTCGTGTCGCGCAACGTCGACCCCATCCACACCGCCGTTGTCACGGTTGGTGCGTTCCACGCCGGCAACGCCAACAACGTGATCCCGCAAACGGCGCAACTCGAACTCACGATCCGCTCGCTCGACCGCGCGGTGCGTACGCTGCTGCGCGAGCGGCTGCATGCACTCGTCACGGCGCAGGCGCAGAGCTTCGGCGTGCGCGCGGAGATCGACTACCGCGAAGGCTACCCGGTGCTCGTGAACACGCCCGCAGAGACCGCATTCGCGGCGCAAGTGGGCATCGAACTCGTCGGCGCAGCCAAGGTGTTGATCGACCCACCGCCGGTGACCGGCAGCGAAGACTTCGCCTTCATGCTGGAACACCGGCCCGGTTGCTACCTGCTCATGGGCAATGGAGACGGCGCGGGCTCGTGCATGGTCCACAACCCTGGCTACGACTTCAACGACGCGGCGATGGAGACCGGCGCAGCCTACTGGTCGCTGCTGGCCGAACGCTTTCTTGTTTGACGGAGACACCATGCCTCACGACCAGCGCGCAGCACTTGCCCAGTACGCCCGGCGTGCGCCGGTGTACGACCTCGAACTCGCACTGTTCGAGCCGGTGCGCCGCCGGGCCATCGCGCGGCTCGCGCTGCGCCCCGGCGAGGTGGTGGTCGACGTGGGTTGCGGCACCGGCCTGAGCCTGCCGCTGCTGCACGCTGCGGTGGGCAGCGCGGGCCGCATCATCGGTGTCGAGCCCAGCCCCGAGATGCTGGCCCTGGCGCGCGAACGCGCGCGGCGCGAGCAGTGGCGCAACGTCACGCTGGTGGCCGCGTCGGCACTTGATGCGCAGTTGCCCGAGCCGGCCGACGCGGTGCTGTTCCACTTCACGCACGACGTGATGCGCGACGCGGCCGCGCTGGCCCACGTGCTCGGCCAGGTCAAGCCCGGCGCCCGCGTGGTGGCCTGCGGCCTGCGCTGGGCCGCACCATGGGCGTGGCCGGTCAACCTGATGGTGCTGCCCGCCGCACTGCGCTCGGTCACGTCGCTGGAAGGCATGCAGCGGCCGTGGAGCCACCTCGAACGCCTGGTGCGCATTGCACAGGTCGAATCGTTGCTGGCCGGCGGCGTGTACCTGGCCAGCGGTGTGCGGGCCGCCGATCACAAGCCGAGGAAGCCTTGATGAAGATCCGCGAAATCGCCACCGGATTGCAGTTCCCCGAGGGGCCGGTCGCGCTCGACGACGGCTCGGTGCTTGTCGTCGAGATTGCGCGCGGCACGCTCAGCCGCGTCACGATGGACGGCCGCATTCATGTGGTGGCCGCGCTCGGCGGCGGCCCGAACGGCGCAGCCATCGGGCCCGACGGCGCGGTGTACGTGTGCAACAACGGCGGCTTCCGCTGGGGTACCGAGATCGACGGCACGCACCGCCCGATCGGCCAGGCCGCCGACTACTCGGGCGGCCGCATCGAGCGCGTGGACCTCGCCACCGGGCGCTTCGAGCGCCTGTACGACACCGTCGAAGGTTTGGGCCTGCGCGGCCCGAACGACATCGTGTTCGACGCCCACGGCGGCTTCTACTTCACCGACCTGGGCAAGGTGCGCGACACCGAGATCGACCGCGGCGGCGTGTTCTACGGCCAGCCCGACGGCAGCGCGGTGAGCGTGATCGCCCGGCCGGTGATGACGCCCAACGGCATCGCCCTCTCGCCCGACGGCAAGACGCTGTACTACGCCGAAACCGAAGGCGCGCGCGTGTGGGCCTTCGACATCGAAGCCCCGGGCCGGGTGCGCAAGGAAACGTGGCCGTCGCCAAACGGCGCGCGCATGGTCACCGCATCGCCCGGCGGGCACTGGCAGCGGTTCGACTCGATGGCGGTCGATGCGCAGGGCAACGTGTGCGTGGCCACGCTGATGCACGGCGGCATCACCACCGTGTCGCCCGATGGCGCCACCACCGGCTTCGTGCCGCTGCCCGACCGCTTCACCACCAACCTGTGCTTCGGCGGGCCTGACAGGCGCACGGCGTTCGTCACGCTGTCCGGCAGCGGGCGCCTGATCGCGATCGACGACTGGCCGGTGCCGGGGTTGAAGCTGAACTGCGAAGCGTGAGACCCTGTGAACGAATCAGTCATGTCCGCAGCCGCACCGCGCACCCTTCATGACGACGACCTCGGCGTCGTTCGCGCGCAGTTGCTCGGCGCGTGGCTGCTGCGGCGCTGGGCCATCTCGTTCGACAACGGCAGCGCCGACAGTTTGCCGTTCGGTGCCGATGCCACCGGTCTCATCACCTACACCGCCTGTGGCTGGATGAACGCCAGCATCGCCCGCGCCGCGCGGGCGCCGCTTTCGGCGCCGAGCGTGCGGCAAGCACCCGCCGCCGAGCAGCGCGCCGCGTTCGAGAGCTACTTCAACTATGCCGGCCCGTTCGCGCTGCGGCTGATCGGCGGCGCACCGCACGTGGTGCACTCGGTGCGCTTCTCGCTGAACCCGAACATCGTGGGCACCGAGCAGGTCCGGCGCATCCGCCTCATTGGGGCGCACCACCTCACGCTGTCGGCCGACGAGTCTGCCGGCGGCACCGTGCGCGCCCACCGGCTCGAGTGGCGCCGCGCCTCGGCGGCCGATGACACTCTTGCGATCAGCACACCCAGTTCTTCGAGGTGACACCATGGGCAGCAACGACATCCCCACCCTGTCCGGCGGCTTCGCGCCGATCACGGATGAGATCGTCACCGACGACCTCGTCATCGAAGGCGAGGTGCCGCACGACCTGAGCGGCCTGTATGTGCGCAACGGCCCGAACCGCCGCTTCGAGGCGCCGGGCCGATACCACTGGTTCGACGGTGACGGCATGCTGCATGCGGTGCGCTTCGACCGCGGCCGCGTGCAGTACCGCAACCGCTGGGTCATGACCGACGGCCTCACCGACGAGCTGGCCGCCGGCCAGGCGCTGTGGCAAGGCATCAAGGACCCGCCGCGTCGCGATCGGCCCGACCAGCCGGTGAAGAACACCTCCAACACCGACATCAAGTTCTGGAACGGCGACCTCGTGTCGATGTGGTACCTCGGCGGCGCGGTGTACCGCTGCTCGCCCGACGACCTGAGCACGCGCGGCCAGCTCGCGCTCGACCCGCGGCTCAAGGGCCTGCCGATCTCGGCCCACAGCAAGGTCGATGAGCAGACCGGCGAGTTCCTGTTCTTCGCCTACGGCAAGGAGCCGCCGTACATGCAGTACGGCGTGCTCGGCCGCCTTGGTGAGCTCAAGACCTTCATCGACGTGCCCTTGCCGGGGCCGCGCCTGCCGCACGACATGGCGGTCACAACGAACTACACCGTGCTGCACGATCTGCCGCTGTTCTACGACATGGACGCGTTCGCCGCCGGCCGCCACAAGCTCAAGTTCTACCCCGAGCTGCCGTCGCGCTTCGGCGTGGTGCCGCGGCACGGCAGCACCGCGCAGATCCGCTGGTTCGAGGCCAGCCCGACCTACATGTATCACGTGTCGAACGCGTGGGAAGAAGACGACGGCAGGGGCGGAGTCGAGATCGTCATGACGGGCACCCCGTTCCGCCTGCCGCGCGATGCGCGCGGCGCGCTCGAACCGGCGCGCCTGCCGCAGATGCTCGCGCAACTGGAGACCGACCACGTCTTCATGGAGTGGCGCTTCAACCTGCGCACCGGGCAGACGCGCGAGCGCCTGCTGGACGACATCTCGAACACCGAGTTCCCGGCCATCAACTCGTGGCTGATGGGCCGCAAGACGCGCTACTCGTGGAACGTGCTGATGGGCCGCAGCAACGCTGCCGAAGACCCGCGCTTCTGCGGCCTCGCGCGCCACGACCTGCTGCGCGGCACCTGCCAGACGTACCACGAAGGCCCGAATCGCTGGTGGAGCGAGGCACCGTTTGCACCGCGCGACGGCTGGCAGGAAGAAGACGACGGCTACCTCGTCAACTTCGTGTGGGACGGCGACGAACAGAAGTCGAAGGTCTATGTGTTCGACGCGAAAGACGTGTCGAAAGGCCCGGTCTGCAGGATCACCTTGCCGCAGCGCGTGCCGAACGGCTTCCACGCCACCTGGGTCAGCGGCGAGCGGCTCGCGCGCGGCTGGTGAAGGCGAGCGCGGCTTGCCTTCACCCCTTTGGCCCCCACCCTGGTTGCCGCGCTCCGCGCTTCGTCACACCGGTTGGCGCAGCGGCGCGTGGCTGAGCCTGCCCGAACCGTGCGGTACGCCCTCGTGTGGAGCGCAGTGGCATTGCTGCACCTGCTGTTGTGGGCCGGGCTGACGCAGCCACCGGCGCGACTGTCAACACACGAAAGGCCGGCCCACGAGACGCCGGTGCGCGTGACCCTGCGCATGTTGCCGGCGCCCAGGCCAACCGATCCCGCCGAGCGCGATGCTCCCTCGCCGCGCCGGGCCATGGCACCCCGTGCGGCAGACCGGCGTGCCTTTGTGCCGGCGCGCGCTGCAGCGGCCTCGCTCGATGCCACTGCGCCCGGGCCGCAGCCCATCACCGTTGCCACCGAGCCACCGCAAGCCGCCGCATCACAGCCCCCGCTCGACTTGTCGTGGCACGCACCAACGAATCGCACGCCAGGCACGGCGCGCAGCCCCGCGACAACCGACCCGCGTGGCAACTCGGCGCGCGCGACGTTGTCGGACCGCATGGCGCACACACTCGGCAGCGACTCCCGCCTCACAGAAGAAGCGCGCGCCGACGGCACGGTGCGCCTGCGCCAAGGCAGCGCTTGTGTGGATCTGAAAACCTCGCGCGCTGCGCAGCTCTTCCCGTTCGACCAGAGCACGCGGTCGAGCCCGCGGCTTGCCGAGGCGTGTGATTGACGAACGCGCCCGTTGCGGTTTCGGGCCGCCGACCAAGTCACGGCCTTGGCACCGCCCCTGACATCGACCCCGACATCGGCCTCTGATTGGCGCGCCAAACGCGCGCTGTTCGTTCGATCAACCTGAACCCGGCACCGGCACGATCAAGGCACTTCCATTCCGAAAGGGATCACGTGCTGGGTCTGCGTCGTCGCTCGTCAGAACCGGGCTGGTTGGGCCTCGCCCCGCTGGCCGGCCGTGTGCACATGGCCCACGTCGTGTGCACCGACGGCGCGCGGCCGGTGCTGCGCTGGGCCGACACAGCCGACTGGGCCGACCCGGTGCGCACGCTGCGCGGCCTGCGCCGCAGCCGCGCCATCGATCGGCTGCGCAGCGTGGCGCTGTTGCAGCGCCATCAATATCAGTGGCTGCCG
>JANXWV010000107.1 GCA_025350965.1 Rhizobacter sp. | reverse complement strand
TTGCAGAACCGTCGGCGGTTTTCCGTTGAAAAGCAAACACTCTTGGTTGCTCGCGGCGGGTGGTGCCCGGCGGGGGGGCCGTTAAGGGGCGACGAGCAGCGGAGACTTGAGGTCGGCGCGCGCAGCGCGCTTCGTTATCTGACTCGCCGGCTACTGTTTGACCGGAGAGAGCGAAGCGAGCGCAGGGAGTTGGACGGCGCGCCAGAAGCCTGAGCACCGCAGGGGAGTCGATGTAGCCATCGACCACCGAACCGAAGCGCTGACGCCTGCCCGGGCGCGCCTTTGCCGCGCGACCTCAACGTGGCTGGGCGACCAGCCTGCTCCAACACGCGATGTGGCCGGCGCCCCTTCAGCCCCGCTTGGCCACCAGCGTCAGGATGTCGTAGCTCGCAACCACCTCGCCATGCTGGTTGGTCACCTCAACGTCCCACGCGACCACGCCCTGCCCCACGCCGTTGGCGTCGCGCTTGTTGCGGTCGGTCTTGCGCTTGCAGGTCAGGCGCGCGCGGATCGTGTCGCCGATGGCCACCGGCTTGACGAAGCGCAGCGTGTCCAGCCCATAGTTCGCGAGCACCGGCCCGGGCGCGGGCGATACGAACAGTCCAGCCGCCGCGCTGAGCACGAAGTAGCCGTGCGCGATGCGCTGGCCGAACACGCTTTCCTTGGCGGCGATCTCGTCGAAGTGCATGTAGAAGTAGTCGCCGCTGATGCCGCCGAAGGCGACGATGTCGGCCTCGCCCACGGTGCGGCGGTGGGTCAGCAGCGAGTCGCTGATCTGCAGATCCTCGAAGTGGCGGCGGAACGGGTGCACCTCGCTCTCGCGCACAACGGCGCCGCGAATGTGCTCACCGGTGATCGCGGCCAGCATCGTCGGCGAGCCCTGCACGGCAGCGCGTTGCAGCCCGTGCAGCACGGCGCGCAGGCCGCCCAGTTCTTCGCCGCCCCCGGCGCGGCCCGGGCCGCCGTGCTTGAGCTGCGGCAACGGCGAGCCATGGCCGGTGGACTCGACGGCGGCCTCGCGGTCGAGCACCAGCACGCGGCCGTGCAGCCCGGCCACGATCGGCACCACGCGTGCCGCGATCGCTGCGCTCTTCGTCACCAGCGTGCCCACCAGGCTGCCCTTGCCGCGCGCGGCCAATGCCAGCGCTTCATCGAGGCCGTCGTACGGCATCAGCGTGCTGACGGGGCCGAAGGCCTCGACGTCGTGCGCCGCGTCGTGCGTGAGCGGGGCGCGAGACAGCAGCAGCGTGGGCGCGAAGAACGCGCCTTCAGCCACGCCATCGCCGACCGGCTGGAAGCCGTCGCGCGCGCCGAACACCACTTCAGCGCCCTGCATCAGCGTGGCCACGCGTTCGGTCACGTCGGCGAGCTGCGCGTGCGAGGCAAGTGCGCCCATGCGCACCGACTCGATGGCCGGGTCGCCGACGACGATCTTGGCCAGGCGCGCGCGCAGCTTCTCGGCCACCGCGTCGAGGTGCTTGCGCGGCACGATGGCACGGCGGATGGCGGTGCACTTCTGCCCGGCCTTCACCGTCATCTCGCGCGCCACCTCTTTCACGAACAGGTCGAACTCCTCGTCGTCGGGCGTCACGTCGTCGGCCAGGATGGCGCAGTTCAGCGAGTCGGCTTCGGCGTTGAACGGGATCGACTGGCGCACGATGTTCGGGTGCACGCGCAGCAGGGCTGCGGTGTCGGCCGAGCCGGTGAAGGTGACGGTGTCGGCACCGATGAGCCGGTCGAGCAGGTCGCCGGTGCCGCCGATCACGAGCTGCAGCGCGCCCTCGGGCACGAGGCCAGACTGCGCGATGAGCCGCAGCAGTGCTTCGGTCAGGTAGCTCGTGGCCGAGGCCGGCTTGCCGATGCACGGCATGCCGGCCAGGAAGCTCGGCGCGAACTTCTCGAGCAAGCCCCACACGGGGAAGTTGAACGCGTTGATGTGCACGGCCACGCCGCCGCGCGGCACAAGGATGTGCGTGCCCTTGAAGCCGCCCTTCTTGCCGAGATCGACCACCGGCCCTTCGTGCACCAGGTTGCCCGAGGGCAGCTCGGCAGCACCCACACCGGCGTAGGCGAACAGTGTGCCGCTGCCGCCTTCGATGTCGACCCAGCCATCAGAGCGCGTGGCACCGGTGTGGGCCGAGACGGCATACAGCACCTCCTTGTGCTCACCGAGGTACTTGGCCAATGCCTTCAGCCGCGCCGCGCGCTCCTGGAAGTCCATCGCCAGCAAGGCCGGCAGGCCCTTCGTGCGCGCGTGATGCAGCGCCTCGCCGAAGTCGACGGCCTCGGCATGCGTGGCCGCCACCGGCTTGCCGTTGACGGCGCTGTGCAGCACCTGTTTGGCCTGCGCGCCGACCCAGCGGCCGGCGATGTAGCTTTGGAGGGTGGGCGTGGACATGGCGGCCGTGGGTTCAGTGGTCAACGTTCATCGAACGACAGCACGACGTGCGGCGTCAGTGGGTGGGCCTGGCAGGTGAGGACGAAGCCGTTGGCGAGGTCTTGCTTGTCGAGCGCGAAGTTCCGGTCCATCCGCACCTCGCCTTCGACCAGCTTGGCGCGGCAGGTGCCGCACACGCCCGAGGTGCACGAGAACGGCACTTCGAGGCCGGCGGCCGAGGCCGCGTCGAGGATGCTGGGCTGGCCCTTGAAGAACGAGATGTCGCGCTTCAGGCCGTCGCGCACGATGGTGATGCGGGCGGTCTCGGCGTCACCCGGCTTGGCTTCATGAATCACGGCGCCCACTTGCTGCGCCTGTGGCGAAGGCAATTGAATCGCGCCTTGCGGCGCGATGCCTTGAATCGCGCCTTGCGGCGCGATGCCGAAGCGCTCGATGTGGATGCGCTCCTCGGGCACGCCGGCCGCCAGCAACGCGGCCTCGGCCTCGTCGTTCATCTGGAACGGGCCGCAGACGAAGGCGTGATCGATGCCCGACGCGGGCACCACACTCGCGAGGAACTCGCCGATCTTGGCGCGGTTCATCACGCCCATGTTCAGCGGCGCGTCGGTGTGCTCGTCGGAGAACACGTGGTGCAGGGTCAGACGTGTGAGGAAGCGGTTCTTCAGGTCCTCGATCTCTTCCTTGAACATGGTCGAGCGGACCTGACGGTTGCCGTAGATCAGCGTGAAGCGGCTGTTCGGCTCGCGCGCCAGAACGGTCTTCATCGTCGACAGGATCGGCGTGATGCCGCTGCCGCCGGCAATGCCCACGTGGTGCCGGCGTGCCGCTGGCTCGATCGGCACAAAGAAGCGGCCCTGCGGCGCCATCACGCTGATCTCGTCGCCGGGCCGCAGGTGCTCGTTGATCCAGTTCGAGAACACGCCGCCGCGCACCTTGCGCACGCCGACGCGCAACTCGCCGTCGTCGACGCCCGCGCAGATGGAGTACGAGCGGCGCAGGTCTTCGCCGCCGATCGCCTTGCGCAGCGTGAGGTACTGGCCCTGCGTGAAGCTGAAGACCTCACGCAGCGCGGGCGGCACGTCGAACGCCACGACCACGGCCTCGGTGGTGTCAGGCACGACCTCGCGCACGCGCAACGAATGAAACATCACACTCATTAGATCGCCTTGAAGTGCTCGAACGGCTCGCGGCATGCGATGCAGCGCCATGTCGATTTGCACGCGGTGGAGCCGAACGCCGAGAGTTGCTCGGTGTTTGCGCTGCCGCAGCGCGGGCATGCGAGGCGCGGTGCGGTGCGGCCGAAGAAGCGGATCGGTTGCGCGCCGTCGGCCAGCGCCGGGCCGGGCGGCACGATGCCGCAGGCCAGCATGTTGCGGCGGCCCTCGGCGCTGATCCAGTCGGTCGTCCAGGCCGGCGCGCGGCGCAGCGTCACGCGCGCCGGGCCGAGGCCTGCGGTGTTGATGGCTTTGATCACGTCCTGCTCGATCACCTCGGTCGCGGGGCAGCCCGAGTAGGTGGGCGTGAGCACGATCTCGAGCACGTCGTCGTGGTCGATCACGTCGCGCACGATGCCGAGGTCGCGCACAGAGACGGCGGGCACCTCGGGGTCGGGCACGGTGCCGAGCACACGCCACGCGCTCGCCACGCGTTCGCTGACGGGCAGGTGGGTGGCGAGGTTCACCACACGCCGCCGGGGAAGCTGCGTTGCAGGTGCTGCATTTCGGCCAGCACGAAGCCCATGTGCTCGCTGTGCACGCCGCGCATGCCGGTGCTGCGGAAGGCGGCTTCCTTCGGCAGCGCCAGGCCGGCCTCGGCGAACACCGCCGCCACGTCGGCGCGCCATGCCTCGCGCAGCACGCTGCGGCGTGGGCCGAGGCCGGCGGCTTCTGCAGCAATATCGACCGCGTCGTCGTCGAACAGCTCGGGCGTGTAGCGCCACAGCGCGTCGAGCGCGGCTTCGGTGCGGGCGCGCGACTCTGCCGTGCCGTCGGCCAGCCGCACCACCCAGTCGGCGGCGTGCTGCTGGTGGTAGCGCGCTTCCTTCACGGCCTTGCCGGCGGTGGCGGCGAGGTCGGCATCGGTCGACTCGCGCAAGTGCTCCCACAGCAGCTTGAACCACGTGGCTGCGAAGAGGTTGCGCAGCGTGGTGAAGGCGAAGTCACCGCGCGGCAGTTCGGCCAGCGTGGCGTTGCGGTAGTCGCGCTCGTCGCGCAGGAAGGCGAGCTGGTCTTCGTCGAGCGCTTGCCCATCACCCAGGCCTTCGAGCTGCCCGGCACGCGTGAGCAACGCACGCGCCTGGCCGACGAGGTCGAGCGCCATGTTGGCCAAGGCGATGTCTTCTTCGAGCACCGGCGCGTGCCCGCACCACTCGGCCAGGCGCTGCGCGAGGATCAGCGCGGTGTCGCCGATGCGCAGCAAATACTGCACCTCGGCGCTCGCGTGTGGGAGTTGGATCGATGCGGTCATGTCGATGTGTCGGTTGCGGAGCGGCGATCAAGCGGTCGCCGCGGAGCCGGCTTTGCCGGGCCGCTGGCGGCGCCCCATTGAGGGGGAGCGCCGCAGGCGCTTCGGGGGTGGGCCCATCCTTACATGTGGTCCAAAGACTTCGGCAGTTCGTAGAACGTGGGGTGGCGGTACACCTTGTCCTCGGCCGGGTCGAAGTACGCGGCCTTCTCAAACGGGTCGCTGGCCACGATCTGGGCCGACCGCACGACCCACACGCTCACGCCCTCCTGGCGGCGCGTGTACACGTCGCGGCCCATCTGGATCGCCATCTTCGCGTCGGCCGCGTGCAGGCTGCCGCAATGCTTGTGGTCCAGGCCGGCCTTGCTGCGCACGAACACTTCCCACAGCGGCCATTCGTTTTGCTCGGCGCTCATCACGCGGCCTCCTTCATCGCATGCTTGCGCGCATGTGCCGTCGCCGCCTCGCGCACCCAGGCGCCGTCGTCCCAGGCCTTCACGCGCGCTGCGAGGCGTTCCTTGTTGCACGGCCCGTCGCCGGCAATCACGGCCCAGAACTCGGCCCAGTCGATGGCGCCGAAGTCGTTCGACTGGCGCGCCTCGTTCCACTTCAGTTCGGGGTCGGGCAGGGTCACGCCCAGGACCTTGGCCTGATCGACTGCGGCGTCGACGAACTTCTGGCGCAGCTCGTCGTTGCTGAACTTCTTGATGCCCCAGCGCATCGACTGCGCGCTGTTCGGGCTCTGGTCGTCGGGCGGGCCGAACATCATGATCGACGGCCACCACCAGCGGTTCACCGCGTCCTGCACCATCGCCTTCTGTGCCGGCGTGCCCTTGGTCATCATCGTCAACAGCGCCTCGAAACCCTGGCGCTGGTGGAAGCTCTCTTCGCGGCAGATGCGGATCATCGCGCGCGCATACGGCGCGTAGGAACACCGGCAGATCGGCACCTGGTTCATGATCGCCGCGCCGTCGACCAGCCAGCCGATCGTGCCCATGTCGGCCCAGCTCAGCGTGGGGTAGTTGAAGATCGAGCTGTACTTCGCGCGGCCCGTGTGGAGCGCGTCGAACATCTGGTCGCGGCTCGTGCCCAGCGTCTCGGCCGCAGCGTACAGGTACAGGCCGTGGCCGCCTTCGTCCTGCACCTTGGCGAGCAGGATCGCCTTGCGCTTGAGCGTGGGCGCGCGGCTGATCCAGTTGCCTTCGGGCAGCATGCCCACGATCTCGGAGTGCGCGTGCTGGCTGATCTGGCGCACCAGCGTCTTGCGGTAGTGCTCGGGCATCCAGTCCTTCGCCTCGATGAACTCGCCGGCGTCGATGCGTTCGTTGAAGCGCGCTTCGAGTTGCAGTTCGTCGGCGCTGCGCACGGCGGGTTGGCGCATCTCGTCCTTGCCCATCGTGTCCATGGCCTGGGTGTACATGTGTGACTCCTAGTTGGGGCGGTTGTCGCCACGCTTGTCGCTGCGCTGGTCGATCACGCGGCGGGCCTTGCCGACCAGCGTGCGTTCGATGCTGTCGGGGTCGAGCACCGCCACGCTGGTGCTGATGCCCACGAGTGTCTTGATGCGCGCCTGCACCCAGGCCGCGATCTCGGCGCGCTCGCCGTCGCTCACGCCGCTGCCCGGCTGCAGCTCGCAGCGCACCGCCACCTCGTCGAGCAGTGCGTTGCGACTCACCTGCACCTGGTACTGGCCCGAGAGCCGCGCGTGCGCGAGCACGATCTCCTCGATCTGCGTCGGGAACACGTTGACGCCGCGGATGATGAGCATGTCGTCGCTGCGGCCCACGAGTCGGCCCATGCGGCGGAACGCGCGCGAAGTGGGCGGCAGGAGCCGCGTGAGGTCGCGCGTGCGGTAGCGGATGATCGGCAGCGCTTCTTTGGTGAGCGAGGTGAACACGAGTTCGCCTTCTCCAGTGCCCGCTTTTTCGTCGTACGGCAACACGGCGCCGGTGTCGGGGTCGATGATCTCGGGGTAGAAGTGGTCTTCCCACACCACCGGGCCGTCCTTGCTTTCGATGCACTCGCTCGCGACACCCGGGCCCATCACCTCGCTCAGGCCGTAGATGTCCACCGCATCGAGGCCGGCCTTGGTCTCGATCTCGCGGCGCATCGCTTCGGTCCAGGGCTCGGCCCCGAAGATGCCGACCTTGAGCGAGGTCTCGCGCGCATCGATGCCCTGGCGCGCCAGCTCTTCGATGATGACCTGCATGTAGCTCGGCGTGACCATGATGATGCTGGGCTTGAAGTCTTGAATGAGCTGCACCTGCTTCTCGGTCTGCCCGCCCGACATCGGGATCACGGTGCAGCCCAGGCGCTCGGCGCCGTAGTGCGCGCCCAGGCCGCCGGTGAACAGGCCGTAGCCGTAGGCCACCTGCACCATGTCGCCGCGCCGGCCCCCGGCGGCGCGAATCGAGCGCGCCACCAGGTCGGCCCAGGTGTCGATGTCGGCCTGCGTGTAGCCCACGACGGTGGGCTTGCCGGTGGTGCCCGAAGACGCGTGCAGCCGCACCACCTGCTCGCGCGGCACGGCGAACAGGCCGAACGGGTAGTTCGCGCGCAGGTCGCTTTTGACAGTGAACGGGAACTTGGCGAGGTCGGAGAGTTGCCGCAGGTCGGCCGGGTGCACGCCCTTCGCATCGAACGCCTGGCGGTAGTGCGCGACGTTGTCGTACGCGTGCTGCAACGTGTGCCGCAGGCGCTGCAGCTGCAGCGCGGTGATCTCGTCGCGGCTCGCGGTCTCGATGGGTTCGAGATCGCTGGGCGCCGGGTGCTTGACGGGCATGTTCGCGTCTCCTTCAGTCGGCGCCGGGTGCCGGCGTGGGCAGCGTGGCCACGGCGGGCTTGCCCTTCATCGTGTGCGAGCGGCCGCGGAACACCGCGATGCGCTCGCCGCGCTGGTTAACAACGTCCACGTCGTACACGCCGGTGCGCCCGGCCTTCGAGACTTCGGCGCAGCGCGCGGTGAGCACATCGCCGAGCCGGCCGGGCGCGAGCAGGTCGATCGCGAAACCCGAGGCCACGGTGAGCTCGCCGTGCGAGTTGCACGCGAACGCGAAGGCCGAGTCGGCCAGCGTGGCGATGAAGCCGCCGTGGCAGATGTCGTGGCCGTTCAGCATGTCGTCACGCACCGCCATCGTGAGCACGGCCGTGCCGGGCTCCACACGTTCGATCTGCATGCCGAGCGACTTGGAGGCGCGGTCGTTGCGGTACATGCCGGCGCGCACGCGGTCGGCCGTCTGCTGCGGCGTGGATTGCGGCATGAGCGGCAGATGCGGCAGGTGCGTTGCATCGGCGCGGGCAGGGTGGTCGGCCATCGGGAGGGTCTCGCGGAAGGAAGGTCGGCAAAACATTCTTTACCGACCGTTCGGTCAATAATACGAGCCGGGCCGACGCATGGCAAGGCCCGCGCGGCACGGGTTAACCCTCGGCGCGCGCGGGCCGCGCCGCAGCGCTTCGCCAGGCCGACGGCGTGCGCCCGGCCACGCGCCGGAAGAAGCGCGTGAAGTAGCCGGCGTCGGTGAAGCCCAGGCCGTAGCCGATCTGCTTGACGCTCATCGTCGTGTAGGTGAGTTCGCGCTGCGCCTCGAGCGCGATGCGGCCGTGCAGCACGCCGAGCGCGGAATGGCCGAGCACCTGCTGGCACAGGCGGTTGAGTTGCGTCGGGCTCATGCCGAGCGCCTGGGCGCAGTCGGCAAGCGCGGGTTGCTCGCGAAAGCGTTGCTCCACCAGCGCACGAAAGCGCTGCACGTGGGCCACGCCGCGCGGACCATTCGGGGCGGCGGCTTCGGCGCTCGGCGCATCGGCGGGCAACGCGCGGCCGAGCACGAGGAGCAGGCGCTGCAGCGCGGCGTCGATGGCGAGCGCGCGCCAGTCGGCGGTGCCTTGGTACTCGTGGTGCAGCACGGCCACCGCATCGGCCACCTGCGTTGCGGCGGGCTCGGTCAGCGCCGCCCACTGGCTGCGCAACAGCCGTTGCGCGAGCGCCGGCTCGCGTTGCAGCAGGCCGGCCACGTGCTCTTCGAGCACGGTGACCACGGTGCCGACGATGTTGCGCGTGAAGCGGAAGCCGTGCGGCGCGAGGGCCGGCACCGTGAGCACGCCGGGGCCGGCCACGTGCCGCGACGTGCCGTCGAGCGAGACCTCGGCCTGGCCGCGCCGGATGTTCAGAATTTGAAACAGGGCTGCGTGCCGGTGCGGGCGGATCTCCCAGTCGTGCAGGCGGCTGCGCGACGCGATCGACTCGCAGTGCAGCCAATCCGTCTGCGCGCTGCGGCCCTGTTCGCCGTACAGGAAGAAGGTCGGCAGGCGGCCGGGCGGGGCGGGGCGGGTTGCGAAAGCCATGTTCGAATTGTTTAACACGTCGGTGCATCCGTCCATTGAGGGCGGCACCCGTGCCGCCTAAGCTCGGCGAGTTCGCACCCCCAAGATTCGGAGACTCCCCATGCGCACCCAGGTCGTCATCGTCGGCGCCGGCCCCTCGGGCCTGCTGCTCGGCCAGCTGCTCCACAAGGCCGGCATCGAGAGCATCGTGCTCGAGCGCCAGACCGGCGACTACGTGCTCGGCCGCATCCGCGCCGGCGTGCTGGAACAGACCACCTGCGACCTGCTCGCCGAGGCCGGCGTCGATGCCCGCATGCACGCTGAGGGCCTGCCGCACGACGGCATCGAGCTGTGCTTCGGCGGCGCGCGCCACCGCATCGACCTGCATGCGCTGACCGGCGGCAAGCGCGTCACGGTGTACGGCCAGACCGAGGTGACGCGTGACCTGATGGACGCGCGCGCCGCGGCCGGCCTGAGTACCGTCTACGAAGCGCGCGACGTGGCCCTGCACGGCTTCGACGGCACGGCGCCGAGCGTCAGCTACACCGCGAAAGACGGCAGCCGCCACTCGATCGATTGCGACTTCATCGCCGGCTGCGACGGCTACCACGGCGTGAGCCGCGCGAGCGTGCCGCCGGGTGCCGTGAGCACGTTCGAAAAGGTCTACCCCTTCGGGTGGCTCGGCGTGCTGGCCGACACCACGCCGGTGTCGCACGAGCTCATCTACTCGAACCACGCGCGCGGCTTCGCGCTGTGCTCGATGCGCTCGCCCACGCGCACCCGCTATTACGTGCAGTGTTCGCTCGACGAAAAGGTCGAGCAGTGGAGCGACGACGCTTTCTGGAACGAGTTGCGCGCCCGCCTCGACCCGGCGGCCGCGGCGGCGCTGCAGACCGGCCCGTCGATCGAGAAGAGCATCGCGCCGCTGCGCAGCTTCGTCGCCGAGCCGATGCGCTTCGGCCGCCTGTTCCTCGCCGGCGACGCCTGCCACATCGTGCCGCCCACCGGTGCCAAGGGCCTGAATCTGGCCGCCTCCGACGTGCGCTTCCTGTCGCGCGCCTTCATGGAGTTCTACGCCGAGAAGAGCAGCGCCGGCATCGACCACTATTCCGACCGGTGCCTGCGCCGCGTCTGGAAGGCGAGCCGCTTTTCATGGTGGTTCACGAGCCTGATGCACAAGTTCCCCGAGTCCGGCGCCATCGGCCAGAAGCTGCAGGACGCAGAGCTGAGCTACCTCGTCAGCTCGAAAGCGGCGTCGACCGCACTGGCCGAAAACTACGTGGGCCTGCCGTTCGAGCGCTGAAGAACCCAGGCCTCGAACTCGGCCTGGGGCAGCGGCGGGCTGATCAGCAGGCCTTGCAGTTCATGGCAGCCGTGCTCGGCCAGGAACGCGCGCTGCGCTTCGGTTTCCACACCTTCGGCCAGCACCGTCAGGCCGAGGCTGCGGCTCATCTGGATGATGGCGCAGGTGATGGCGGCAGAGTCGCGGTTGCCGGGCAGGTCGTGGACGAACGAGCGGTCGATCTTGAGCTTGTCGATGGGCAGCTCTTTCAGGTGGCCGAGCGACGAGTAGCCGGTGCCGAAGTCGTCGACCGAAATGTGCAGGCCCATCGCGCGCAGGCGGTCGAGCCGCTCTTTCACGGCACCCACGTCGTCCATCAGCATGCGCTCGGTCAGCTCCAGTTCGAGCCAGCCATCACCCCAGCCCGCTCCCAAGCCACCCAGGTTATCCAGGCCACGGGCCGGAAGCGCCTGCGCCACCGCCTCCACGAAGCCGGGCGACTGGAACTGCACGCTCGACAAGTTCACCGCTACCGGCGCCACACCCAGACCCATCGCCTGCCAGCGCAGCACGCAACGCAGTGCTTCCGTGAGCACCCACTGGCCGATGGGCAACATCAAGGGCCGCTGCTCGGCGTTCGGAATGAACGCGTCCGCGCTGAGCAAGCCGCGCTCCGGGTGGTGCCAGCGAATCAGCGCCTCGGCGCCCACCAGCCGGCCGTGGTCGGCACTGACCTGCGGCTGGAAGTAAAGCTCGAACTCGCTGCGCTCCAGCGCCTGTGCGAGCTGCCCTTCCATCACCAATGCGTCGTAAGCACTGGAAGCAATGCTGGGGTCGAAGAACTGCACGGTCGCGCGGCCCCGCGCCTTGGCCCGGTACATGGCCGAGTCGGCGTGCTTGATCAGCTCTTCGGCGGTGTTGCCGTGGCCCGGGTACAGCGCAATGCCGAGCGACGGCGTGACCGACAGCGGCCGCCCTTCCGCCACCAGTGGCAGCGCGATGGAGTCCAGCAGCTTGCGCGCGACCTCCTCGGCCTGCGCCGCGTGCTGCCCGTCGTGCGCCAGGCCGGCGAGCAGCACCATGAACTCGTCGCCGCCGAAGCGCGCCACCACGTCGGTGGCACGCAAGCTTGCGGTGATGCGCGCGGCAACCGTGCGCAGCAGGGTGTCGCCCACCAGGTGGCCGAGCGAGTCGTTGACGCGTTTGAAATGGTCGAGGTCGATGAACAGCAGCGCCATCGGCGCGTGGGTCCGCTGGGTCGCCAACATGGCGTGCTCCACGCGTTCCATGAACGACGCGCGGTTCGGCAGGCCGGTCAGTGCGTCGTGGTGCGCGAGGTGGTGGATGCGCGCCTGCGCGGCTTGCCGGTCGCGGATGTCGCGCACGATGGTCATGCGCATGGTCTGACCGTGGCGCACCATCGTGCGCACGATGAACTCGACCGCGATGCGCGAACCGTTCTTGTGGATGAGCGCGCTTTCGTACGCCGTTTCCTGCCCCGAGACGATGACCGCCGCAACACGCGCCACGTGGTCGGGGGCGATGAACTCCAGCGTCTTGCGGCCGAGCATCTCTTCGAGCGTGTAGCCGATCAACTCGCAGATCGGCGGGTTCGCGTCGGTCACGAAGCCGCCCTGGTGGAACACGATGCCTTCGGCGCTGGCCTGCATGAACTTGGCCAGCCGCTCCTCCGATTCGCGCACCGCCTGTTCGGCCACGCGGTGGCGCGTGATGTCGGCGATCAGCACGAACGCGCCGAGGATCGCAGGCAGGCTCCCGGGCGGTGCATCGGC
The DNA here is from genome assembly GCA_025350965.1 of Rhizobacter sp. Taxonomy (GTDB): domain Bacteria; phylum Pseudomonadota; class Gammaproteobacteria; order Burkholderiales; family Burkholderiaceae_C; genus LMDS01. Next base: position 31,788 of record JANXWV010000107.1, on the reverse strand, counting down.
GGGCACGTCGGCCAGGTGCGGCAACAGATCGACGGCGACCCAGCGGTCACTGCCATCGGCGCCGTTCAGAGCGCGCTCGTAGGCCACGCTGCGGCGCTCGCGCAGCACCACGTCGACATGGGGCTGGATGTGCGCAAGGGCTTCGTCGCCGACGATGCTGGCCAGGCTGCGGCCGATGATCGACTGCGTGTCGTGCCCGAACGCGCGTGCGTACTGCTGGTTCGCGAAGACGCAACAGAAGTCTTCGGCGCGGTAGTAGGCGATGAGCACCGGCACGTTGTCGGCGAGCAGGCGAAGCAGGTCGGCTGACGGCGCGGCGGGCGGCGCCTCAAAAGCGCCGCGCGCGCCGTTGGCCAGGGCGTCGGGCGCGAGCGGTGGCGGGCCAGAGGTCATCGGTGCCTTTCGGCGACAGCCACGGGTTGCGGCTGCGGGTCGCGCGGGCATCATAGTCTTGCCGCCGCGCGCCGTGGCGCTGTCTGGCGGCGCCAACGCCGCCTGGTCAGGGTCGCCGGGTCAGGGCGGTGGGCCGGCCTGTACGCACTCGACGGCGAGGCACAGGTCGTCCCAGGCGCGGGCCTTCTCTTGCGGGCTGCGCAGCAGGTAGGCCGGGTGGTAGGTCACGATCAGCGGCACGCCCTGGTAGCGGTGCACCTTGCTGCGCAGGCGGCCGACGGGTTCGGTGCTGCGCAACAGGCTCTGCACCGCCACCGCGCCCATCGCGAGGATGACCTTCGGCTGCACCAGCTCGATTTGCCGCACCAGAAAGCCCTCGCAGGCAGCCAGTTCCTGAGGGGTCGGGTTGCGGTTGCCCGGGGGCCGGCACTTCACCGCGTTGGCGATGTAGACCTGCGTCTCGGGTGGCCCGGCCTCGCGCGACAAGCCGATGGCGCGCAGCATGTTGTCGAGCAACTGGCCCGACTTGCCGACGAAGGGCTCGCCTTCGCGGTCTTCCTGTTCGCCGGGCGCCTCGCCGACAACCATCCAGTGAGCGCGCTGATGGCCCACGCCGAACACGGTTTGTGTGCGCCGCTCGCACAGCACGCATGCGGTGCAGCCGACCACGGCCTCGCGCAGTTCGGGCCAGCCGAGTTGCGAGGCATCGCGCAGGGGGCCCGAAGCGGGCGCGGCGGGCACTGCGGCGGGCAGTTGAACAGGCGCTCGGGCGGGCGAGGGTGCAGGCGATGGTGCGGGCGCCGGGGCGGGCAGTTCGGCCACATCGGTCGTGGCGACGTCGGGGCCAGCCTCGGCATCGACAGGCGCCCACACCCGCAGCCCCATCGCGCGCAGCATGGCGCGCTGGCGTTCAGTCCAGCGCATCGCTGGCCCCGGCGGCAGCGCCGAGCTTGAAGCTCATCACCACTGCGTCTTCGCGCCGGCCGGCCGCTGCCGGGTAGTAGGCCTTGCGCACGCCCACTTGCGCGAAGCCCATGCGCTGGTAGATGCGGCGTGCGCGTGCATTGCTCTCGCGCACTTCGAGCCACAGTTCGCGTGCGGCATGGGCACGGCACAGATCGACCAAGGCGCCGATCAGGAAGCGCGCATGGCCCCGCCCCTGCACCGCCGGTGCGACCGTGATGTTGAGCAGGTGCATCTCGTCGACGCCGACCATCGCCACGAAGTAGCCGAGCAAGGCGCCTGCCGGGTCGCGGAGCAGCCGCGCCGGGTAGCGCGCGGCGATCGAGTCGATGAAGTTGCCCCGGCTCCACGGAAACGCATAGGCCGCAACTTCGACGGCCATCACCTCGTCGAGCTGCGCGGTGGTCATGGGCAGCATGACGCGGCCTTCGGGCTGCGCGCGGTCGTCGGCCCGGTCTTTCCACAGCGCGCTCATCGCACGCTCTCTGCGGCGGATTTCAGCGCGCGTGCGGCGTCGCGCTCCAGCGTGGTCTGCGCGACCTTGTCGCGCACGTACAGCGGCAGCGCCAGCGCAGCATCGACGGCACCACCGGCGCTCCACATCGCCTGGGCCAGTGTCAGCAGCGCGGTCGCGCGCGGCGCGGCCTCCGGCACCCGCGCTGCCGTCGTCGTTTCCAGCAGCGGCGCGAACGCGGCCAGTGCATTGCCGGCCACGCACTGTGGCTCATCGAGCAGCCAGCGCGCGTGCAGGTCTTGCGGCGCGATGAGCATCGGCGCGTCGAGCACGCGCCACAGCGCGCCATCGAAGCCGTATTGCGCCGCGTAGACCTCGTTCATGCGCGCATCCATGGCGGCCCACACGCGCACGGCCGACGATGCGTTGCCTTGCTGCACGCGTGCGTCTTCGGCCACCGCCAGCAAGGTGTCGATCGGCAGCACCGGCTTGCCCGCGCCGAACGCCAGGCCCTGGGCCACCGAACAGGCCGTGCGCAGGCCGGTGAAGGCGCCCGGGCCGCGGCCGAAGGCAATGGCGTCGAGCTGCTGCAAGGTGATGCCGGCGCGCGCCAGCAGGCCGAGGATGGCCGGGATCAGCGCCGCAGATGCCAGCGCACCCCCCCGTGCGCCTTGCACGGGAACGCCGCCGGGTGCGTCATGCACGTGCACCCTGCCCTCGTGCGCGAGCGCCACGCTCATCAATTCGGTGGCCGTGTCGAAGGCGAGAAAGGTGTGGTTGGGCGAGGTCTGGCAGAGGGGCATCGGCCAAGTTTAGCCGTCGCCCTGCCATGCGATCATCGACCGATGGCCCGTGATTGGATTCGACTTTCCCTGCCTGCGGCCGTGCTCGCCGCCGTGCTGGTGGCCACTGCGCTCAAGCCGGCCGCCGCCGCACCGCTGCCGCCCGAGCTGGCCGCCGCACTCGACCGCGCGAAGCTGCCGCGCGACGCGCTGGTGGCCGTGGTGCAGGAAGTCGGCGCAGCCGCGCCAAGGCTCGCCTACCAGGCCGATCAGGCGGCGAACCCAGCGTCGCTGATGAAGCTGGTGACCACGTTCGCGGCACTCGACCTGCTCGGCCCCCAATGGACCTGGTCCACCCCGGTGTGGCTGCAAGGCGCGGTCACCGATGGGGTGCTGCAGGGCAACCTCGTCATCAAGGGCAATGGCGACCCGAAGCTCGTGGTCGAACGGGTGTGGCTGCTGCTGCGCCGCGTGCAGCAACTCGGCGTGCGCGAGATCCGCGGCGACATCGTGCTCGACCGCAGCGCGTTCGCACCTGCATCTGCATCCGCACCCGCCGAGCCGGCCGCCCCCGAGCCCGATGCGGGCGCGTTCGACGGCGAGCCGCTGCGCCCCTACAACGTGCGCGCCGATGCCTTGCTGCTGAACCAGAAGACGCTGGTGTTCACATTCACGCCCGACCCCGTGCGCGGTGTGGCGCGGGTGGCCACCGACATGCCGCTGGCCGGGGTGCGCGTGGACGCCAGCGTGCCACTTGCCGCCGGCACGTGCGACGACTGGCGCAGCAGCCTGCGCGCCGACTTCAGCGACCCGCTCCAGGTGCGCTTTGCAGGCACCTACGCCGCGAGCTGCCTTGAGAAGACCTGGCCGGTCGCCTATTCCGACCCGAAGCGCTACAACGAGCGTGCGCTCGCCGGCCTGTGGGCCGAGATGGGCGGGCGCCTGACCGGCACGGTGCGCGACGGCGCGGCACCCGCATCGCCCAGCACACGGCCCGACTTCGAGCTCGCATCGCCCACCCTCGCCGAAGTGGTGCGCGACATCAACAAGTTCAGCAACAACGTGATGGCGCAGCAGCTCTTCCTGACGCTTGGCCTCGCGCAGCGCGGCGCCGGCACGCCCGAGGCTGCGCGTGACGTGTTGCGCAGCTGGGCGGCTGCGCGGCTGGGCCCGTCAGTGAGCGCTGCGCTGGTCATCGACAACGGCTCGGGCCTGTCGCGCGATGCGCGCGTCACGGCGCAAGCGCTCGCGCGGCTGCTTCAGGTGGCATGGGCGAGCCCGGTGATGCCAGAGTTGATGAGCTCGCTGCCCGTGACCGGCCTGGACGGTACGCAGAAGCGCTCCCGCGCGGCGCTCGGCCGCGCGCACCTGAAGACCGGGTCGCTGCGCGACGTGAACGGCGTGGCCGGCTACGTGCTCGGCGCGTCAGGCCGGCGCCATGTGGTGGTGGCCATCGTCAACCACCCGAATGCCAGCGCCGCGCGGCCGGTGCTCGACGCGCTGGTGCAATGGGCGGCCGTTGACGCAGCTGCGCCGCGGCCGTCACCGCCGCTTGAAACGGTCAACTGAAACCGCGCGCTGGCCGGTGAACTGAAACCGAACCCCCGAAACGCCATGAGACTCGTCGATGCCCTGGGCTATGCCGCCGCCTGCCTCACCACGTTCTCGTTCGTGCCGCAGGCCTGGCATACGTTTCGCACCCGCGACGTGAGTGGCATTTCGCTGGCGATGTACAGCGTGTTCACGCTGGGCATTGCGGCCTGGCTGGCCTACGGGCTGCTGATCCGCGCGTGGCCGGTCGTTGTCGCGAACGTGGTGACGTTCATGCTGGCAGCCAGCATCCTCGCGATGAAGATCGTTCTGACGCGGCGCGGGCATTGACCCGGGTGCTCGCGCGCAGTGGCGTGCTGGTCGATCGCGCCCGGCCCGGCAGCGCAATCAGAACGGGTTGTTGCGTGCCCGCGTGACCGCCAGCGAGCCCAGGCTGGCCTGGCCGCCTGCACTGAGGTGCCGGTCGTCGGCCCACAGCCAGGTGGCGCCCGACGCGGTGTTGACCACGGTCGGCGTCGGGATGTCGTTCGCGTCGGTGCCCAGCGTCTGCGTGGTGCATACCGGCAGCGGCGAGGTCGGCAGGCAAGCTGCCAGCGTGGTGTTGAAGAACGCGGTGCTGCTGCCGTTGGCACGGGAACGTTCCACGGCCTGCAGGTACTCGTCGAGTTGCACCAGGCCGATCTTGTGGCCGTTGTTCTCGATGTTGGCGAGCAGCGCGTCGTTGAAGCGCAGGGACAGGCGCGTCAGCACCGCCGAGTTGGTGTTCACCGTGCCGGTGGCGCGGCTGCCGGCATAGGGCGTGAGGCCCATGTCGGGAATGGTCGAGATCAGCACCTTGGCGCCCAGCCCGGCCACGCGGTTGACTTGCGCCGCCAGCGCCTTGCCGGCAGCGTCGAGAGCGTCCGAAAGCTGCGCTTCGCCGACAGCCGGGTACTGCGCGAACTGCGCGACCACGTCGTTGGCGCCGACGAGGATGGTGACGAGGTCGGTGTCCACGAACCCGCCGTTCGCCACCTGCTGGTCGATCTGCGCCGAGAGGTCGGCCACGGCCGCGCCGTTCACGGCATAGATGCGGCTCACCGGCGCCGCCACGGCCTTCGGGTTGCACTGCGGGAACACCAGGCCGTAGGCTGTGGCAACCGCCTGGACCCAGATCGGGTTCGCCGCACAGTCGATTGCGGTGGTGGGAACAGCCGGCGTTACGGTGGTGTCCATGATCACGGCATTGACGCTGTACTTGGTCCCGTCGGGGTTGATGAGGCTGGACTCGTCACCGAACGAAATGACGCGCCCAGCGTTGAACGTCTGCACCTGGCTGCCGCCGCCGCACGATGCCAGCAGCGCTGCGCCGCCCACCAGCGCGCCCAGCGTGAAGGTGCGCGCGGCGCGCTTGGATCGATTCAAGTTCAACTTCATTCAATGCTCCGAAAACGGGGTGTGGGGGTGTGCGAATGCCCGTGCGTTCACGACGCGCTGGCACGTTGCAGGCGGTCACGCACGCCGTCCCATTCGGGCCCGGGCGGCGGCTCTTCGACCCAGATGAGTTGTACGCCCTCGGCGTCGAATTCGCGCAGCACGTCGAACAGTTCCTGCGCGGCGGCCTGCGGGTCGGCAGGCATTCGGCGCATGCGCACCGCCGGCGCGAAGCCAGCCAACCTGCTGCGCGAATATACCGCCAGGCCCGAGGGCGCCGCCCCGAGAACCTGTAAAGCTGTGTTGAGCAATGAGGTCGCCATCAGCCGCAGCCTGGCGTTGGGCGCGTAGTGCGCGAGCAGCGTGCCCGGCGCGCGCGGCGCGTTCGCGTCGGGGTCGCGCAGGTGCTGGCCAGCCGCCGCCTCGATGCGCGCGCGCGTCAACGTGCCCGGGCGCAACAACACCGGCACATCACGCGTGCAATCGACGATGCTGGACTCGATGCCCACGCCGCAGGCACCGCCGTCGAGCACCGCCAGCGCGTCGCCGAACTCGGCCTGCACATGGGCCGCGCGCGTGGGGCTGACGCGGCCGAAGCGGTTCGCGCTCGGCCCGGCCACGCCGGCCACGCCCAGGGCCTTGGCGGCCGCCAGAAGCCCGAGCGCCACGGGGTGGTCGGGGCAACGCAGGCCGATGCTGTTCTGCCCGCCGGCCGCGGCCTGGCCCATGCCCTCGGCGCGCGGCACGATCACGGTCAGCGGCCCGGGCCAGAACGCATCGATCAGGCGCTGCGCGACGGCGGGCAACTGCGCTGCAAAGGCGAGCGCACTGGCGGCATCGGCCACGTGCACGATCAACGGGTGCGCAGCCGGGCGGCCCTTGGCGAGAAAGATCTTCGCGACCGCCGCATCGTCATCGGCACGCGCGCCCAGGCCGTAGACGGTTTCGGTCGGGAACCCGACCAGCTCGCCCTGCGCGAGCAAGGATGCCGCCTGCGCGATGGCGGCCGGCTCGGTGCCGTCAAGCCGCACGGTTCACCAGGCCCCGATGCCGAGCACAGCCGCCGCCTGGCGGGCCACCGCGCCGGCCTGCTCGGCGCTGGCAGCGGTCACGGTCAGGTGGCCCATCTTGCGGCCCGGCCGCGCGCTGGCCTTGCCGTACAGGTGCAGGTGCGCGCCAGGCAAGGCGAGCACGCCGGCCCAGTCGGGCGCATGGCCGCTTTCCGACCACAAGTCACCCATCAGGTTGAGCATCACGCACGGCGAGTGCAGGCGCGGCGCCACCAGTGGCGCACCCGTCATGGCGCGCACCTGAAGGTCGAATTGCGACACGTCGCAGGCGTCGATGCTGTAGTGGCCCGAGTTGTGCGGGCGCGGCGCCATCTCGTTGGCGACGAGCACACCACCTTCGAGCACGAAGAACTCGACGCAGAGCACGCCGACGTAGTTCAGCGTGGCGGCGATGGCATGCGCCGAAGCGATGGCGCGCTGCTGCACCTCGGCCGGCACGTCGGGGGCCGGCACGGTGGTGGTGGTCAGCACGCCGGCGCGGTGCAGGTTCTGCTGCACCGGCAAATGCACCGACTTGGCCGATGCACCGCGCGCCACGATCACGCTGATCTCGCAAGCCAGCGGCAGCATCTGTTCCAGCACGCAGGGCACGCGGCCGAGCGCGGCCCAGGCCAGCGCCAACGCCGCGCGGTCGGCCACCCGGGCCTGCCCCTTGCCGTCGTAGCCCAGGCGCGTGGTCTTCAGGATGCCGGGCAGCAAGGCGGCATCCACGGCTGCCAGTTGCGCATCGGTCTCGATGCAGGCGTACGGCGCGCACGGCACGCCGCTGCGCGCGAAGTGCGCTTTCTCGGCAGCGCGGTCCTGGCACACGGCCACGGCCTCGGCAGCGGGGGACACGGGCCGCTGCAACGCGAGCGTGGCGAGAGCGGCCGCCGGCACGTTCTCGAACTCGGTGGTGATGGCGGCGCTGCACTGCGCGAGTTGGGCGAGGCCGGCGGCGTCGAGGTAGCCGGTGCGGATGTGGTGATGCGCCACAAGGCCCGCAGGGCTGGCCGCGTCGGCATCGAGCACGGCCGTGGCATAACCCATCTGCTGGGCGGCGTGCACGAACATGCGGGCGAGCTGGCCGCCGCCCATGACACCGAGGGTGATCGGCGGGGAGCCTTCGCCCAGCGAGGGGCCGGGCACGATGAAGGGCGCCGGCACCGCCTGCTTGTGGTCGGTCATTGCAGCAGAGTCATTTCAACTCGGCCGTCATCGCCCGCGCCGCTTCGGTCTGGCGGGCGCGGTAGGCGTCGAGTTGTGCGCGCAGACCGGCGTCGTGGTTGGCCAGCATGGCCACCGCGAACAGCGCCGCGTTGGCCGCGCCGGCAGCGCCGATGGCAAACGTGGCAACCGGAATGCCCTTGGGCATCTGCACGATCGAATGGAGTGAATCGACCCCACTCAGGTGGCGGCTTGCCACCGGCACACCGAGCACCGGCACGGTCGTCTTCGCGGCCAGCATGCCGGGCAGGTGTGCTGCGCCACCAGCCCCGGCGATGATGGCCTGCAGCCCGCGCGCAGCAGCCGCTTCTGCATACGCGAACATGTCGTCGGGCATGCGGTGCGCCGAGACGACGCGGGCTTCGTGAGGGACGCCGAACTCGGCGAGAATGTCAGTGGCGGCGCGCAGGGTTTCCCAGTCGCTGCTGGAACCCATCACCACGCCGACCACCACAGGGGCGCTGCTCAAGGGTCGCTCCAAGGTGCTGATGAGCCTTGAATTGTAGGCGGCGCGCAGCCACCTGCCGCCGGGCACCGCAGCCATCACACCCCCCGACCGACGCGACCTCGGCGACCCGAGCCGAACGCCAAAGACAGCAAGAGAAAGCAAGAACATGTCCGACATCTCGATGCAGAACTTCGAAACCGACCTGATCAAGGCCTCGCAGGAGCAGCCGATCCTGCTGGACATTTGGGCGCCGTGGTGCGGCCCGTGCAAGGCGCTCGGCCCGATGCTCGAAAAGCTCGAAGTGGCCTATGCAGGGCGCTTCAAGCTCGCCAAGCTCAACTCGGACGACCAGCCGGAAATCGCCGGCCAGCTGTCGCAGATGTTCGGCGTTCGCAGCATCCCGTTCTGCGTGCTGTTCAAGGGCGGGCAGCCGGTCGATGGCTTCGTCGGCGCACTGCCCGAAGCGCAGATCCGCGAGTTCCTCGACAAGCACGTGGCAAGCGCCGACGAAGCCGCCGCCGAAGACGACATCGAAGCCGCCCGGGCCCTGCTCACCGAGGGCGACCCCGAGGCCGCCCTGGCCCGGCTGAAAGAGGCGCTGGCGCTCAGCCCCACGAACGACACCGCGCGCTACGACTTGCTGCGTGCACTCATCGGTAGGGGCCATCTCGACGAGGCGCGCGGTGTGTTCGACGAGGTCGCGTCCACCTACGCGCTCGACCCGCGCCTGGTGGCCTGCGGGCACTGGCTCAGCGCCTGCGAGAAGGCGGCTGTGGCGCGCCCGCCGGCGGCGATCGACGCTGCGCTCGCGACGAACAAGCGCGACTTCGACGCCCGCTTCGAACGCGCGCAGGTCCACTTCGCGGCACAGCAGTTCACGCAGGCCATGGACGAGTTGCTCGAGATCATGATGCGCGACAAGACCTGGCATGACGAGCTTGCGCGCAAGACCTACGTCGCGATCCTGGAGCTGATGCAAAAGCCCAAGCCCGTGAAGGCCGAGGCGGCCGCCAAAGGCACGCTCGAACTCTCGGGCAAGCAGGCGGTGATCCCGTCCGACCCGCTGATCGACACCTACCGCCGGCGCCTCAGCATGGTCGTGTTCTGAAACTGGGGAATCAACGATGGGCGCGCAGTGGAAAGCAAAGCACAAAGACGTGGCGGCAAACGCCCGGGGCCGGCTGTTCGGCAAGCTGGCCAAAGACATCATGATCGCGGCCAGAGGCGGCCACGACCCGGCCGCGAACGCACGCTTGCGGCTCGTGGTCGAGCAGGCGCGCAAGGTGTCGATGCCGAAAGAAACGCTCGACCGCGCCATCAAGAAGGGCGCAGGCTTGACCGGTGAAGCAGTGCACTTCGAGTACGCGCTCTACGAAGGCTTTGCACCGCACCGCGTGCCGGTGATGGTCGAGTGCCTGACCGACAACCTGAACCGCGCCGCCTCGGAAATGCGTGTGCTGTTCCGCAAGGGGCAGCTCGGCGCGTCCGGCTCGGTGGCGTGGGACTTCGACCACGTCGGCATGATCGAGGCCGAGCCGGCGCAGGCCGCCGGTGGCGGTCCGGTTGCGGCCGCAGACCCCGAACTGGCCGCCATCGAAGCCGGCGCACAAGACTTCGAGCCGGCCGATGAAGGCACCACGATGTTCCTGACCGACCCGGGCGACCTCGACCTCGTCAGCCGCGCCCTGCCCGCGCAGGGCTTCAGCGTGCTGTCGGCCAAGCTCGGCTACAAGCCCAAGAGCCCCGTTTCGGCCAGCAGCCTGAGCGCCGAACAACTCGACGAAGTAGAAACCTTTCTCGCCGCGCTCGACGCGAACGAAGATGTGCAGAACGTGTTTGCCGGGCTGCAGGCCTGAGCGCGCAAGACACCGTGAACGAGACCGCCATGAACGACGCAGACATTGACACCCAAGTCGCCACCCCTGTCGACACCTCACTCGCCACCGGCACGGCTGCGGCCGAGCGCCCCGCGCTGCCCGACCACCTGTCGGTCGACCCGCGCAGCCCGCATCACGTGGCCGCCGTGTTCGAGCACGAGATCGGCATCCGCCTGAACGACAAGGAGCGCTTCGATGTCGAGGAGTACTGTCTCAGCGAAGGCTGGGTCAAGGTTCCCGCGGGCAAAGCGATTGATCGCAAGGGGCGCCCACTGACGCTCAAGCTCAAGGGCAAGGTGGAGGCGTTCTACCGCTGATCGGCGCCGGAAACTCTTGCGCCGAAATGACAAAGGGCATGCCGGTCATCGACTGGCAAGCCCCTGAAATCTGGTGGCGCTTCAGGGATTCGAACCCCGGACCTGCGGATTATGATTGCCCGCGAAAGGTCGCCGCCCGGTTGCACTTAGGCCCACGTTTGATCTACAGATCGCCGGCCTATGGCGGTTCGGCTTCATAGGGAGCGCGACGCCCTTAGACCCGGTTTGTAGAACGTTCGCGCGTGTATCCTTTGAGGCTGTCGAGTTCCCGAACAGCCCATGTCGAAGACAACGCCAAACCCTCCCAAACCGGTGACCTCAGCAGGTGCTGAGGGCGATACCTTCGGCCAGAGAATCAAAGTGGCGCGCGAGGCCGTTGGATTGAGTCAGCAGGCTGTAGCGACCCGCTCGAAGTGGGTCGATCCTGAAGGCAAAGGGATCTCACGAACTGCCCTGATCGGGTACGAATCGGAAAGCTCTCGACCGGGCGCCCGCGAGCTGCGAATCATCTGTGAGACTCTGACTGTCAGCCCGAACAAGTTGTTGTTTGGCCTGGAACATCCGTTCCAAACGTCTCACCCCGCATTGGAGAGACTTACGGCGGATTCGGGGGCAGAGTTCCGGCAAGCAGTCGAGACAGCCGTGATCTTGTCTGCCCTGAAAGGGCATGAACGCGACGCCTTGATGAGTCTTGCGCTGTCCCTCGCCGGGCGACAACTTGGCGACGTGCGGCTCGGAGGCTTGCGCATGCTGGCGGGGATGCTCACTCCGGAGATTTGGAGCGCTACGTTCAAGGACCCCAGTGCAGGCGCAGAGCCGAGTTCATCGCGCCTAGAGGACATTGCGCTTCAGCTATCGCGGCATCAGGGATCAACCTTTGGCAATCGCCTTCGCATGAATGACGAGGGCGAAGTTGATGGTGGTGTTGTGCTGTACCCGGACCCGGAGCGGAAAGACAAGAAGTCTTGAGTCTCGACAGTGAGTTGCTCGATATATCGACACTTGCCAGAAGTTGCTCTATAGTCGTGGTGTCAGGATGCCACACTAAAAGGAGTCTTCATGTTCGACATTCAAAACCTTCCCTTGCAGGCCGACCAAGCCCGCGCCGCACGTAACTACTTCGGGCTATCACAGTCCAAAGCCGCCGAGGCGTGCGGACTTCCACTGCACAAAATTAAGCGCTTCGAGGCGGGGAACTACATCCCCGATGCGCCGTTCCTCGAAGACCTGCGCGCCTTCTACGAAGAGCGCGGCTTCCAGTTCGACGACACCCCAGTGCCCGGCGCGAAGGCCAAGGGAAGCGGTAGCGTCTTCCCTTCCGGCGTTGTTGGTGAGTCCGCGCCGAACCAAGCGAGCCAGCGCGGCAGCCGACCGCAAAAGGCCGAACTGCATCACATGCGTATCGCCCTGCAAGACCCGCAGATGGGCGAAGCCCTCGACCTCATCGACGCCAACGAACAGAAGGCCGAAGAGCTGTTGCGCGAGCCACTCGCGTTCGGCCTGTTCGGCGGGCTCACCGACGAGAGCCATGCACGCCACGCCGAAGCCTTGAAGCTGCTTGCCGAGAACGGCGCGCAGTTCGCTCGACTGTTCGGGCGCGACATTGGCGGCGCCCCGAAGCCCTCAGTGCTAACTGGTGGCGACCCCCCGAAGACCCAAGCCGACTTCTTGCACCGGAGCCAAGCGGACGCGCACTTGTCGGTCGATGGAAGTCGAGAAGCCAAAGCCCGACGAGCGGCACACAAGCCCGCCAAGACGCTGATGGCCGCGCTGTTCGGCTGACCACCAGCCCGACCCAGCCACACGGCGGGGCCTGAGGGCCCCCCATCCCCCACATACCGCGAACTGCGGCTTTCGAGCCGCGATGGGCGGAGCCTTGCCCGGAGGTGCCATGTTCACCCACTCTCGACCGCTTCTCAAGCCGATGCGCTACGCGCTGTTCATGCCGCAGCGTGGCGTCTACGTGAGGGCCTTGCAGGACACGGAAGGCACCTTCGAGGCCACGGGCGACAGCACCCAAGCCTGCACCTTGCCCGACCCCGAAGCGCGCGCCGCAGGGCGCCAGGTGATCCAGGCCACGGGCGAGCCGGTCGAGTTGCGCCCGGTCTACCCGCACTGACGCCAGGCCATGCACGCACAAGCCACGCGCCCCGCGCTTGCCGAGCTGGCGCAAGCCTTCGACCTGACCGGCGAAGAACTCGCCAACGTTGCGGCACGCCTTGCCGACCAGGTGCAACGGCACGCCGAAATGTGGGCGGCGATGGGCACGCCCGAATCCGTCGCACGCGGCATCCTGCGGCGCATCGCCCTGCGGCAACGTGTGCGCGTCCCGAACCGGGATGCCTTCGCGCAACAGGTGAACCGCATGCAAGACCCGATGTGGTGGCGGCGCCAGTTGCGCAAACGCTTCCAGGCCTGCGAGCTGTTGGAGATTCGGCGCGGTGCGGTTCACCGGCACGCATCGGCCTACGTTTCGGGCAAGTCCCTTCGGCGCTTTGAGCACCGGCGACGCCAGCTTGCAGAGACCCTCGAAGCCTTCGAGGCTTTGAACCAAAACACCGGCGAGGTCATCCCGCTTTCCGAGCTGATCGCTACCAGCCAGGCGAACCCGGTGAACCGTCGCAAAGCCATGATGGTTCGCATCAAGGGCATCGAGCAGCACGCGCTGAACAAGGGCCATGAAGCCCACTTCCTGACCATCACGGCGCCAAGCCGCATGCACCCGATGCACAGCACCGGCCGGGCGAACGTCAACCATGACGGCACGAACCCGCGCCAGGCACAGGCTTACCTGAATGACGTTTGGCGCAAGGCCATGCGCAACGCGCAGCACCAGGGCCTGTCGATCTACGGCCTACGCGTGGTGGAGCCGCACCACGACGCCTGCCCGCATTGGCACGTGCTCGTGTTCACCGCACCAGAGCACGCCGCCCAGCTGCTCGCCACGGTGCGGGCCTATGCGCTCGCCGACAGCCCGAACGAGCCAGGCGCAGCTCTGCACCGCTTCAAGGTCGAAGCCATCGACCCCACAAAAGGCAGCGCAGTCGGCTACGTCGCCAAGTACGTTTCAAAGAGCATCGACGGCGAAGGCCTCGACGTAGACAGCGACACCGAATGCAAGGGCGATGAAGCGGCCCGCCGCATCGTCGCGTGGTCGCGGCTGTGGGGCATCCGTCAATTCCAGTTCTTCGGCGTGCCTGCGATCACACCGACGCGCGAGCTGTTCCGCCACGATGGCCAGGGCCTCGCAAGCCGCGCCCTGCGCGAAGCGCACCAGGCGACGAAGGACAACGACTACGCGGCGTGGCTGCGCACGTGCGAGGTCTACGGCCTGCGCTTCCGTGTGCAGTACCGCGAGCGCGAGAGCACGCGCTATGCCGGCGAGACGGCGCGAGCGGTGCAGGGCCTGAGCGCCCACGCCGCCGACCTGCCGGCGCCAGTGAGCATCGAGACGCGAACCGAGACGTGGAGCATTCAACGGCGCCAGGCGCAGCACACCGACGCGGCGAATCGCGCCCCTTGGACTCGAATCAACAACTGCGCACCTGTTGATTTCATTGAGGTTTTCGGGACAGAGCACGCGGGCCACAAGGCCACGCGGCATGGCCCAAACGGTGAGCCGCCAGGCGGGGCCCCGCCGCGAGGTCGAAGGCGACCGCAGCGCGGCCGATCTGCCGGCGACAGGCAGCTCCCGAAACACTCGACACCCACCGACTTCCCCCAAGGCTTGCCATGCTGAACCGACTCCCTTTGCCGACGCAAATGCCCCCGCTTTGGATGCTGATCGAAGACATCGGCAACCCCAAGCCGCGCGAGCTGGCGAAGGCGCTGGCAGTGACCGAAGCCAGCGTCAAGCGGTGGATCAAGCTCGACGCGGCACCGAGGCCGGTGATGCTGGCCATTTTCTGGCTCACCCGCTGGGGTCAGAGTTCGGTGCACTGCGAAGCGCACAACGATGCGGTGATGCAAGCGGGCATCGCAAGCAACCTGCGCCGGCAAGTCGAGCGCCTGCAAACCCAGCTTGACCACCTCGGCCGCATCGGCGACTTCGGCGCTGCGAACGACCCCGCAACCGGCGTGCGCGGCCCGCGCCCCTTCGTCGGCGCACCGCAGTTGCACGCTGCGACTGCCGAGAAGCCGGCCCGAAGAACCGGGAAAACCGTCGCTCCGAAAACCGGGAAAACCAAGCAACCACGCCGGTTGCAGCGCGGTTGACGGTTGAACCAGCACGCGAACCGAACGAGTCAACCAAGACCACCGAGGCACCCTATGGACACTGACCCTAAAGCCGTAACGCGTTCAAAGCGCCCGCCCGAAACGGGCTTCCAACTGCGGCGCGGCCGGAGCATCGACGACAACATCCGGCGCCTGAGAAAGTACCTCGACCGCATCGCGCGAACACCCAAGCACTGCCGCTGGGCGCGTGCACTTCGGTTGAAGAATCGCATTCGAGCGATGCGGGCCGCGAAGTGAAAGACCTGTTCCTGAGCGCAGCCGAGCTGGCAGAGCTGACCGGCTTCCGGGCGCGGCACTGCCAGGCGCGGTGGCTTGACCGCAACCGCTGGCGCTACGTGCTGAACCGCCGCAACGAACCACGGGTTGCGCGCGAGCACTTTCAAGAACGCATGGGGTGCGCAGGCAAGGCAATGACCGACGCCGACGCGGTCAACCTCGCGGCCGTGATCGAGCAACCCGACTTCGCAGCACTCGACAGGCGCTGAACATGGGACGCCGCCGCACCGTCAATCGAGACTTGCCACCGAGCCTGCACGTCAAGGGCAAGTGGTACTACCACGTCACCAGCACACCGCCACGCAAGTGGACGCCGCTGGGTTCTGACCGCTCCCGCGCGCTGCTCGAATGGGCGCGAATCGAAGGCACCGAACCAGACCCAAGCGTGCGCACCTTCGATGTGATCGCAACGCGATACGAGCGCGAGGTGTTGCCGGGCAAGGCAGTGCGCACCCAGCAGGACAACATGAAGGAGCTTGTCTATCTCCGAGCCGTTTTCGGTCGCGTATTGATCGAAGCCATCAAGCCGCATCACGTGCGGGCCTACCTCGACAAGCGCGGTGCCAAGGCGAAGTCACGTGCGAACCGCGAAAAGGCATTGCTCAGCCACATCATCAACAGGGCCCGCGAATGGGGCTACAGCGATGCGCCGAACCCATGCCAAGGCATCAAGGGCTTCCCTGAGCCGGGCCGCGACCGCTACGTGACAGATGCCGAGTTCGAAGCTGTGTGGACGGCCGCAGACCCCACCCTGCGTGATGCAATGGACGTGGCCTTGCTGACCGGCCAGCGGCCAGCGGACGTGCTGAAGATTCGACGCGACGACATACGCGACGGCGCCTTGTTCGTGACCCAGAACAAGACCGGGGCAAAGCGGGCAATCGACGTAACGGGCGAGCTGGCGCAAGTGATCGAGCGAATCAACGCGCGCAAGCGCGAGCGCCTGAGCGCGTTCCTGATCCAAGACGACAACGGCCGACCCTTGAGCACGCTCGCATTGCGTGGGCGATTCGAGAAGGCGCGCAAGGCCGCTGGCGTAGCCTTCCAGTTCCGAGACATTCGAGCGAAGACCGCGAGCGATACCAACGACCTTGGGCACTCGCAAGCGTTGCCGGGCCACAAGACTCGGGACATGACAGAGCATTACGTGCGCCCTCGCATCGGACAGCGCGTGAAGCCGCTCAGATGAGCCTACAAGCGCGCGAGTAGCGGGGGACTGGGGGCAAGGCCCCCAGGTAGGCCCGAAGGGCCGCAGCAGAGCGCGGGGTACCCGTGCGGGCGTCAGTCTGGACAGCCAGCGGCAGCGATGCCGACAGAGCACGAAGGCAACGACGCGGAACCCATCACGGCCGCGCGCCGAAGGTTGCCCGCGTCATGAAAAGCCAACAGCCGGTCGGAACAATCGAGGCAGCGATAATCCGCGAGACACCCAAATTTGTAGAACAGAGGGCCGATTTGTAGAACGGCCCCGAAAGGTAAAAACCTCGCGGGGCCGCATGGATACTGGTGGCGCTTCAGGGATTCGAACCCCGGACCTGCGGATTATGATTCCGTCGCTCTAACCGACTGAGCTAAAGCGCCTAAGCCCATAATTATAGCGTCGCCGCTGCGGGCCTTTGCACCGGGCCCTTCCGACGCTCACCCGCAGGCCACGTGCCGCCCCCATGTTCAGCTTCTTCAAGAAAAAGACCGAGCCCAACGCGCCCGTCGAGACCATCGACCCCGACGTGGCGCCGCCGGCCCAGCCGGAAACGGCTGCACCAGAGCCTGCAACGCGCAGCTGGCTCGACCGCTTGCGGGGCGCTCCGAGTGCCGAAGTTCAGTTGCAGCACGCGCCGCCACCGGTCGCGGAGCCCGCCGAGCCGGCCCCGCCGCACGCCGCCACCGAGCGCCGCAGTTGGATCGACAAGCTGCGCGGCGGCCTGCGCCGCACCGGCTCCAGCATTGCGCAGGTCTTCACCGGCACCAAGATCGACGACGCGCTCTACGAAGACCTCGAGTCTGCGCTGCTGATGGCCGACGCCGGCGTAAAGGCGACGGCCTTCCTGCTGACCGACCTGAAACGGCGCGTGAAGGACACCAAGGCCACTGAGCCGACCGCTGTGAAGGCACTGCTGATCGACGCGATTGCCGACCTTCTCGCACCGCTCGAACAAAAGCTGCGCGTGGGCGAGCACGTGCCCACGGTCATCATGGTGGTCGGCGTGAACGGTGCGGGCAAGACGACCAGCGTCGGCAAGCTCGCGCGCCACCTGGCCGATGCGAACAAGAAGGTGTTGCTCGCGGCGGCCGATACCTTCCGTGCCGCGGCCCGCGAGCAGCTCGCGGTGTGGGCCACACGGGCGGATGCGCGCAGCTCGGGCGCCGGCAACCAGGTCGAGATCGTGAGCCAGCAAGGCGGTGACCCGGCTGCGGTGACCTTCGACGCCGTCTCGGCCGGCAAGGCGCGCGGCTGCGATGTGGTCATCGCCGACACGGCGGGGCGGCTCACGACGCAGGCGCACTTGATGGAAGAGCTGAAGAAGATCCGCCGTGTGATCGGCAAGGCGCAGGCCGGGGCGCCGCACGAAGTGCTGCTGGTGGTCGACGGCAACACCGGTCAGAACGCGTTGACGCAGGTGCAGCTGTTCGATGCGGCGCTGCAACTCACCGGCCTCATCATCACCAAGCTCGACGGCACCGCGAAGGGCGGTGTATTGGCCGCCGTGGCACTGTGGTCACGCGAACGCTCGGGCAGTGAAAGCGCCCGTGCGATGCCGGTGTACTTCATCGGTGTGGGCGAGCAGCTCGAAGACCTGCAGACCTTCAGCGCACGCGAGTTCGCGCAGGCGCTGCTCGCCTGACCGGGAGCGCCGGCAACGCGCGGCGGCCCGGCAACACGCAGCCGCGTCAGCGCTTCGGTTTGGCCAGCGGCACCGGCTCGGAGTCCATGTCGTCGAACCAGGTGGACGGCGGCGGTTCGAGCAGCTCGATGTGCTCGTCCTGCGTCGAGTCGCGCGCAGTGTCGTCGAAAGGGTTTCGTGCTGCGGGGGCCGGCGGGGCTGCCGACGCGCTGGGCGCGGCCGCAGCGGCCACCGCGCTCGGCAAGGTCGGAAGTGTTTGCACCGGCGGCCTGGGCACGATGAGTTCGCGCACCGATTCGGCCGTGGGCAGCGACTGTTCGGCCCACACCTGCAGCGGTATCTTCGCCGCCTTGAGCGTGCGTGCCATGCGCGCCAAGCGCTTGCGCGCGCGCTCGGTCACTCGAGGTGTAGGCGGCTGCAGCTCGATCACGGCCACGACCTGCGCGTTCATGTCGCATACCGCGAAGTCCACGCACTGGTAACCCAGCCGGCGCAGCCAGTCGGCATAGGAATGGCGCTTCGGCACGTTCAGGAAGCGCGACAGCGGCACCTGCGCCAGGATCATGTAGTCGGGCAGCGCGCGCACCAGCAACGCGAAGGCGGCGCGCTCGGGGTGGTTGAGCACGCGCGTCGCCTGCGGCGGCCAGCCGATCAGCGTGTCGATGCGGTCCCCTTCCTGGGCGACCGCGTTGCCAGCGTCGCGGCGCGTGCGCCACCACCACACGACCAGCAGCAGCGCGACGAGCGCGCCCGCCAGCCAGGCAAACGACATTGAACCCATCAGCGTTTCTCCACGTGCGGCTCGCAGCACAGTGTGGTGGCTGGGCAGGTGCGAGTCATCGTGACTTCCAAGTGATGTGCGGCGCGTCAGCGCATGCCGCCCGGGCCGCCCATGCCCTTGGCGCCGGCCATGCGTTTCATCATCTTCATCATGCCGCCGCCCTTCATCTTCTTCATCATGTCGCGCATCTGTTCGTACTGGTTCAGCAGGCGGTTCACATCCTGCACCTGAACACCCGCACCCTGCGCAATGCGGCGCTTGCGTGTGGCCTTCAGCAGGTCGGGCTTGCGCCGCTCCAGCGGCGTCATCGAGCAAATGATGCCTTCCATGCGGCGCATGTCGCGCTCGGCGCGGTCCATGTCGCCCTGGCCGAGATTGGCTGCCTTGCCGCCGAGCATCTGCGAGGGTAGCTTGTCCACGAGCCCGGCCAGCCCGCCCATCTTTTTCATTTGTGACAGCTGTGACAAGAAGTCATTCAAGTCGAAGGCGTCGCCACCGCGCACCTTGTCGACGAGCTTCTGCGCCGCCGCCATATCGACGCCCTTGGTCACCTCTTCGACCAGGCCGACGATGTCGCCCATGCCGAGCACGCGGCCGGCGTGGCGCTGCGCGTCGAACACCTCCAACCCGTCGATCTTCTCGCTCGTGCCGGCGAACTTGATCGGTGCGCCGGTGATCTGCCGCACCGACAGCGCCGCGCCGCCGCGCGAGTCGCCGTCCATCTTGGTGAGCACGATGCCGGTCAGCGGCAGCGCTTCCTTGAATGCCTTCGCGGTGTTGATCGCGTCCTGGCCTTGCATTGCGTCGACCACGAACAGCGTCTCGACCGGCTTGAGCGCGGCATGCAGTTCGGTGATCTCGCGCATCAGCGCTTCGTCGATGGCAAGGCGCCCCGCCGTGTCGACCAGCAGCACGTCGATGTAGTGCTTCTTCGCGTAGTCGAGTGCCGCCAGCACGATGGCAAGCGGCTTGTCGTCGGCGCTCGACGGGAACCACTCGGCACCGGCCTGCTTCGTCACCATCTTCAGCTGCTCGATGGCGGCCGGGCGGTACACGTCGGCCGACACGGTGAGCACCTTCTTCTTGCGCTTTTCAATCAGGTGCTTGGCGAGCTTGGCGGTGGTGGTGGTCTTGCCCGCACCTTGCAGGCCGGCCATCAGGATGACGGCGGGTGGCTGTGCGGCCAGGTTGATGTCAGCCACACCTTCGCCCATGGTCGCAGCGAGTTCCCGGTTGACGATGCCCACCAGCGCCTGGCCTGGCGAGAGCGAGCCCACCACGTCGGCACCGAGCGCCTTTTCCTTCACGCGACTGATGAAATCGCGCACCACGGGCAGCGCCACGTCGGCTTCGAGCAGCGCCATGCGCACCTCGCGCAGCATGTCTTGCACGTTGTCTTCGGTGATGCGGGCCTGGCCGCGCATCGTCTTGACCAGGCGCGTCAGCCGGTCGGTCAGGGTGGAAGCCATGGGGGTTGGGCGCGGCCCGCTGAGCAGAGGGCGCGAAAGTACACTGTGACCATGATTCTATCGTTCCCCCTTTTGGCGCAGACCCTGTGACGACCACGACGGCGCTGGCCTTTCCGAGCCTGGCGGCACTCGCCGCGTATGCCTGCGCAGCGCTGCTGAAGGAGCACCGAACCGCGGCCTTGCGCGCCGCGCTGGTTGTGGGCTGGCTGGCCCATGCGCTGGCCATCGGTTTCGACATCGCAGGCGTCGGCAGCGACGAGATTGCCGCGCGCTTCGGCTTTGCGCCGGCGCTGTCAATGACGATCTGGCTCGTGCTCGCGGTCTACGTGGTCGAGAGCCGCTTCGTGCCGCTGCCAGGCGCACGGCGCATGCTGGCGCTGCTGGGAATCGCGGTCGTGGTGCTCGCCTGGCTGTTCCCAGGCGAGGTGCGGCCACAGGCACCTTCCCGTTGGGCGCCGCTTCACTGGGTTCTGGGCATCGCGTCGTACGGCCTCTTCGGTGCCGCCGTGCTGCATGCCGCCATGCTGGGCCGCGCCGAACGCCAGATGAGGCCGGTTGCCGGTGCGACCCGGGTCATCGCCAAAGGCATGCCGCTGTTGCAGCTCGAACGCATGACGTTCCGCTTCGTCGCTGCGGGCTTCGTGGTGTTGTCGGCAGCGGTGCTGCTGGGTGCGTGGTCGGCCCACCCCTGGCGCTGGGACCACAAGACGGTGTTCTCGATGCTCGGCTGGCTCGTCTTCGCCGGCCTGCTGGCGGGGCGGCGCGCGTTCGGCTGGCGCGGGCCGGCGGCCACGCGCGGGGTGTATGCCGGCGCGGTGCTGCTTTTGCTGGCCTATGTGGGCTCGCGATTCGTGCTCGAAGTGATGCTGCACCGCGCACCGGGCGCGTGAACGAACAGGTGACAGCATGAAGTTCCTGTTGCTGCTGATCGCAATCGGTGTGCTGTTCTGGCTGCTGCGCGGGAGCCTGCGCCGCGTGCGTCCGCCGCAGGATGGCCAACCCGCGCCACCGGCCGAGCCGAAGGCGATGCTGCAGTGCGCGCAGTGCGGCCTGCACCTGCCGCGCGAGGAAGCCCTGCCCGGCCAGGGCGGGGTGTTCTGCGGCGAGGCGCACCGCAAGCTTTTCGAGGCCGCGCACCGAGAGTCATGAACCAGGCGCCGGCCCGCAACTCAGAGCGGCGTTCGCGCGAGCGCCGCAATGCACGCCAGAAGGCCGCTCCCGACGAGTCCTGGTTTGGTGCCTTCGGCACCCCTGGCAATACGGGCGCCGGCGCTCTGCAGAACGACGATCCGCAAGACGGTGAATCACGGTTCGACAAGGGCCTGCAAGGCGAGGGCGCCGACAGCGCCGACTCGCGCTTCCTGTCACGCCAGGCAGCACGCGTGGTCGAGTCGGGGCAAACGGCGTTCGAGCGCATCTACCGCACCTTCATTGCGGCGCGGGTGGCGCTCGGCGTGGCGTTGCTCGTCACGCTCGGCCTCGCCAGCCTGCTCGGGCCGGCACCGTCGATCACGGTGGTGCTGGTCAGCCTCGCCTACGTGGCGGGCGCGGCCGGACTGTGGCTGCTGCCGCGCTTCCAAAGCGCCACTGCGCCGCGCGCGCTGGCGCGGCTGCGCAGCCCCCAGTGGCTGGCCACGATCGGCGCCGACCTGGTGTGCTTCACTGCGCTTCACGCGCTGGCGCCGGGCTCGACCCTGAACTACGTGGCGCTGTTGGTGCTGCCGGTGCTGATGGCCGGCGTGCTCACGCCGCGCGTCATGGCGCTGGCCACGGCCGCAGCAGTGACGCTGGTGCTGCTCGGCACCGCGTGGCTGGCCGTGCTTTCCGGCAGCGGCAGCGACGCCACGCAACAGATCACGCAGGCCGGCCTTGCGGGCGCGGGGCTGTTCGTGATCACCGTGCTCGCCGGCGAACTGGCCGGGCGGCTGGCACGTGAAGAACTGACCGCACGCGGCAGCCTGGAACTCGCGCGCCAGCAGGCCCAGTTGAACCGTCTCGTGATCGAGGAGATGCAGGACGGCGTGCTGGTGGTCGACCGGCGCGGCCGCGCGCGCGCCGCCAACCCGGCTGCGCGCACGCTGCTCGCGCCCAGCGGCATGAGCCGGCCGGCGCCGTTCCAGCTGCGCGGCGTGGCGGCATGGGACGCGCTCGTCAAGGCGGTCGAGCGCGCCTTCACCGAAGCCGCCTGGCCCGAGGCCGGGCGCGACGTGGTGCTGCAGTTCGCACCCGGCACGCTGACGGGTCTGGGTCAGCAGCGCACGCTGCGCGTTCGGGTGCGTTTCACGCGCAAGCGCGAGCCGGCTGCGGGCGAGGAGTTCTGCGTGCTGTTCCTCGAAGACGTGCGCAACATGCAGGCGCGCAGCCGGCAGGAGAAGCTCGCGGCGATGGGGCGCGTGTCGGCCGGCATCGCGCACGAGATCCGCAACCCGCTGGCGGCCATCTCGCAAGCCAACGCCCTGCTCTTCGAAGACGCCACCGACCCGGCGCAACTGCGCCTGATGCGCATGGTGGGCGAGAACGTCGAACGCCTGAAACGCATCGTCGACGACGTGATGGAAGTGGCGCCCGGAACGCCCCAGGACGTGGGCGTGATCGATGCCAACGCGGTCGTCACCGCCACCACCAGCGAGTGGGCGCGCGCAGCCGGCCTGCGCCTGGGTGCAGACAGCATTCTTCGCGTCGACATGCCGGCCGAGCCGCTGGGCGTGCACTTCGACGACGAGCACCTGCGCCGAGTGCTCGTGAACCTGCTCGACAACGCACTGCGCCATGCGAGCAAGGCGCCCGGCGCCATTCACCTGCGGCTCGATTCGCGCCACGCCGGCCAGGCGTTCCTGAGCATCGCGAGCGACGGCGCGCCGATACCGCCCGAGGTCGAGCCCTACTTGTTCGAGCCGTTCTTCTCGACCCGCAGCCGAGGCACCGGCCTGGGCCTTTATATTTGCCGCGAACTGTGCGAACGTTACGGTGCCTCCATTGACTACCGCCTGCGCGCTGTGGGCGAGGCACGGCGCAACGAGTTCTTCGTTGACATGCAACGGCGCCCGCTCGACACCCCGGAAGCCCGGCTTCACCTGACCCCATGACCAACGCTTCGCATTTCAGCCTGCTCGTCATCGACGACGAACCCGACCTGCGCACGCTCTACGAGCTGACGCTGCTGCGCGAGGGCTACGACATCGAGACTGCGGGCACCGTGCAAGACGCGCTGCTGCACCTCAAGGACCGCACCTACAGCGCCGTGATCAGCGACATGCGCCTGCCCGATGGCAGCGGCCTCGACGTGCTGCGCTGGCTCGAGGAAAACGGCCGGCGCGAAAAGACCATCGTCATCACCGCCTACGGCTCGGCCGAGAACGCGGTCGAGGCGCTGAAAGCGGGCGCGTACGACTACCTCACCAAGCCGGTCGACCTGAAGCAATTCCGAGCCGTGGTGGCCTCTGCGCTGGGCCGTGCCGGCTCGGCGTTGGTGCCGACCATCGACCCGGCGAGCCTGCCGTCGGTGCATGGTGGCCCGGCGCCGGCGCCTGCCGTGCGCGCGCCGCGGCCGCCCCCTGCGGCACAGCCGGCAGCCGCCCCGGCGAGCCCCGCGATGCAGCGCATGGCCGGCGGCTCGGAGGCTATGCAGCAGGTGCGCTCTCTGGTCGAGCGCGTGGCCCGCAGCATGGCGCCGGTGCTGGTGAGCGGCGAATCCGGCACCGGCAAGGAACTGGTAGCGCGCGCCATCCACGAGGTGAGCGTGCGCGCCGGGCAGCCCTTCATCGCGGTGAACTGCAGCGCCATTCCCGAACAGCTGCTCGAAGCCGAGTTCTTCGGCTACCGCAAGGGCGCGTTCACCGGCGCGATGGAAGACCGCGAGGGCTTCTTCCAGGCGGCCAACGGCGGCACGTTGTTCCTCGACGAGATCGGCGACCTGCCCTTGTCGATGCAGAGCAAGCTGCTGCGCTCGATCCAGGAGCGTTCGGTGCGGCCGGTGGGTGCGGTCAGCGAAGTACCGGTCAACGTGCGCCTGCTCAGTGCGACCCACAAGGACCTGGCCGCCGAAGTGCATGCCGGGCAGTTCCGCCAGGACTTGTACTACCGCCTGAACGTGATCCAGATCCGCGTGCCGCCGCTGCGGGAACGGCTCGAAGACCTGGTCGCGATCAGCGAGCACGTGCTGCAGCGCATCGCGCGCGATGCCGGCGTGAGCACCCCGCCGCTGCTGACGCGCGATGCGCTCGTGCATCTGCAGCGCTATGCGTTCCCGGGCAACGTGCGCGAGCTCGAGAACCTGCTGCACCGCGCGGTGGCGCTGTCGGGCGGCGAAGTCATCGACGTGTACGACCTCGGCCTGCCCGAGTCGGTGTTCACCGACAGCGCCGCGCAGGAGCTCGACCTCATCACCGAGAACACACCCGCCGACGCGCTGGCCGCTCTGCGCCAACCCATCGCGATGGTGCCGCTCGAAGCGCCCCTGCCCGACGATCTGGCGAAGCACCTCGACGACGTGGAGCGCGACATCCTCGTGCGCGCGCTCGAGCGCTACCGCTTCAACCGCACGGCGGCGGGCGTGAGCCTTGGCCTGTCGCTGCGGCAGATTCGCTACCGCATGGCGCGGCTCGGCGTGAACGTGGGCGGCGACCCGAGCGGCCTGGACCGAGATTGATCAAGACCGTTTGGTCGAACGGCTGGTTGTACTCGGCACGCCGCTGTGCGTCGCCGAACTTCGGCCCGCGACCAGCGGGCATGCACGTCGAGTTGCTGCTGATCCACTCCATCAGCCTGCCGCCGGGCGAGTACGGTGGCAACGCCATCGAGCGCCTCTTCACGAACTGCCTCGACTGGGACGCGCACCCGTACTACGCACAGATCCGTGGCCTGGAGGTGTCGTCGCACTTCGTCGTGCGGCGCGACGGCGAGTTGCTGCAGTTCGTATCGACCGATGACCGCGCATGGCACGCTGGTGCGTCGGCCTGGCGGGGGCGCGCCGACTGCAATGACTACTCGATCGGCATCGAGCTCGAAGGGCTGGAAGGCGGCCCGTTCGAGCCGGCGCAATACACGCGCCTCGTGGCCCTGATGAAGGCGCTTGCCGCGCGCTACCCGGTGCGTGGGGTGGCCGGCCACGAGCATGTCGCGCCGGGCCGGAAGTGCGACCCGGGGCCGGGCTTCGACTGGCCCGTGTTGATGGCCGGGCTGCGCTGGCCGGGGCAGTATTTTCCCGAGGCCGTGCAGACGCAAACCCCTGCGGACTGAAGCCTGTTCAGGGCGCGCGCTTGCTCACCCAAGCGGCACCCACGCTGCATTGGCGCGGCTTGCAGCGCGAAATGCGGCGCACGGCAAGGCACGGCGCGGGGCCCGGAAGGCAAGCCTTGACGGCACTGCATTCACGCGTCGACTGGGCCTTTCTGCACGCCGTGCGAACGCGCGCTGCGGATGAACCTTGACCCCGTCAAGCACGCTACATATAGCGCTTGTAGGGCCGGCAACCCCCAGATATAGTGTGTTGTCGTGTTATTCTTCAACGCTTCAAATCGGGCGAAATTACCCTCCAAGCTGCAGCATCCAACCTGTCGCATCCGACCTGCCGCGCCCGACCACCTGAGCCCCCCATGAATTCGAATGCAGTTCATGGCGCCAAGGTGAACCCCGCGCCCTCCACAGTGTTTGCCAAAGTGCCCACGACATTGGCCACCACGGCACCCGGCCCGCGCAGCAGAGTTGCCTTGCGCAATGCGAGGTTCGGCATTGCAAAGTTCCGCCGGCTTTTGAAGCCAACAACAACGTGATCGCGAAAGCGACGAACCGACCTTCGAGAGGGCCAGCCATGCAATCAGTTTCCGCTTCTCCCCAAGCCCCTGCCGCCACCGCCGCCGTCATTGCCGCGACCGGCGCGGCGACCACGCGCCAGGTGCCCGCAACCGGCTCGGCCGCTTCGGTGTACCAGGGCTACCAGATCATCCGCCGCAACGGCGCCGTGGTGTCGTTCGAGCCGAGCAAGATCGCGGTCGCGCTGATGAAGGCTTTCCTCGCAGTGCACGGCACGCAGGGCGCGGCTTCGGCGAGCGTTCGCGAAACCGTCGACGGGCTGACCGAAGCGGTCGTGCGCGCGCTGCTGCGTTCGCGCCCAGGCGGCGGCAGCTTCCACATCGAAGACATTCAAGACGCCGTCGAACTCGGCCTGATGCGCGGCGGCCACCATGAAGTGGCCCGCGCCTACGTGCTCTACCGCGAGCGCCGCTCGCAGGAGCGCTCGAAACAAGGCGCGCCGGTGCAGATGGTCGAGGCCGGCCTGTCGGTGATGGACCGTGGCCAGCGCGTGCCGCTCGATCTGAACCGTTTGCAGGCGCTGATCGAATCGGCCTGCGCCGGCCTGGGCGCCGACGTGCGCGCCGAGCCCATCCTGGCCGAGACGCGCCGCAACCTGTACGACGGCGTGTTGATCGACGAAGTGCACAAGGCCTCGATCCTCGCCGCGCGCACGTTGATCGAGAAAGACCCCGGCTACACGCGCGCCGCCGCGCGCCTTCTGCTGCACACGATCTGCCGCGACATCCTCGGCGAAGAGGTGGTGCACGCCGACATGCAGGCACGCTATGCCGAGTCCTTCCCGGGTTTCATCAAGAAGGGCGTGAAGGCCGAGCTGCTCGACGAGAAGCTGCTGCAATACGACCTGGCCCGCCTCGGCGCCGCACTCGACGCCGAGCGCGACTTGCAGTTCGACTACCTCGGCTTGCAAACGCTCTACGACCGCTACTTTCTGCACATCGACGAGCAGCGCATCGAATTGCCACAAGCCTTCTACATGCGTGTGGCCATGGGCCTGGCGCTGAACGAGGTCGACCGTGAAGCGCGCGCGATCGAGTTCTACGAAGTTCTCTCGACCTTCGACTTCATGAGCAGCACGCCCACGCTGTTCAACGCCGGCACGCGGCGCTCGCAGTTGTCGAGCTGCTACCTGACGACCGTGGCCGACGACCTCGACGGCATCTACGAAGCGCTGAAAGAGAACGCGCTGCTCAGCAAGTTTGCCGGTGGCCTGGGCAACGACTGGACCAACGTGCGCGCGCTCGGCAGCCACATCAAGGGAACGAACGGCAAGAGCCAGGGCGTGGTGCCGTTTCTCAAGGTCGTGAACGACACGGCCGTGGCGGTGAACCAAGGCGGCAAGCGCAAGGGCGCCGTGTGCGCGTACCTGGAGAGCTGGCACCTCGACATCGAAGAGTTCCTCGAGCTGCGCAAGAACACCGGCGACGACCGCCGCCGCACGCACGACATGAACACCGCGAACTGGATTCCCGACCTGTTCATGAAGCGCGTGATGGAAGGCACCGACTGGACGTTGTTCTCACCCAGCACCTGCCCCGACCTGCACGACCTGTTCGGTGCCGCCTTCGAGACCGCCTACGTGGCCTACGAAGCACGCGCCGAGCGCGGCGAGATCAAGCTCTTCAAGAAGACGCCGGCGCGCGACCTGTGGCGCAAGATGCTGTCGATGCTGTTCGAGACCGGCCACCCCTGGATCACCTTCAAGGACGCCTGCAACGTGCGCTCGCCGCAGCAGCACGTGGGCGTGGTGCATTCGAGCAACCTGTGTACCGAAATCACGCTGAACACCAGTGAGACCGAGATCGCGGTATGCAACCTCGGCTCAGTCAACCTCGTGCACCACTTGAAGCGCGACGCCGAAGGCACCGTGGTGATCGACCACGACAAACTGAAGCGCACGATCTCGACCGCGATGCGCATGCTCGACAACGTGATCGACATCAACTACTACGCGGTGAAGAAGGCGCGCGACTCGAACCTGCGGCACCGCCCGGTGGGCCTCGGGATCATGGGCTTCCAGGACGCGCTCTACGAACTGGGCGTGCCCTATGCGTCGCAAGCGGCCGTGGAGTTTGCCGACCAGTCGATGGAAGCCGTGTGCTACCAGGCGTACTGGGCCTCGACCGAACTCGCCGCAGAGCGCGGCCGCTACTCCAGCTACAAGGGCTCGCTGTGGGACCGCGGCATCCTGCCGATCGACTCGCTCGACCTGCTCGCGCAAGCGCGCGGTGGCTACGTTGAAGTCGACCGCAGCACCACACTCGACTGGAACCTGCTGCGCGCACGCATTGGCCAGCACGGCATGCGCAACTCGAACTGCGTGGCGATCGCACCGACCGCAACCATCTCGAACATCATTGGCGTCAGCGCGTCGATCGAGCCGACCTTCGGCAACCTGTCGGTCAAGTCGAACCTGTCGGGCGAGTTCACGGTCGTCAACGAGTACCTCGTGCGCGACCTGAAGAAGCTCGGCCTCTGGGACGACGTGATGCTCATGGACCTCAAGCACTTCGACGGTTCGCTGCGCCGCATCGACCGCGTGCCCGAGGAGTTGAAGTCGCTCTACGCCACTGCGTTCGAGATCGAAACGCAGTGGCTCGTGGAAGCCGCAGCACGCCGTCAGAAGTGGATCGACCAGGCGCAGTCGCTCAACATCTACATGGCCGGCGCGTCGGGCAAGAAGCTCGACGAAACCTACAAGCTCGCATGGCTGCGCGGTCTGAAAACCACCTACTACCTGCGCACGCACTCGGCCACGCAAGCCGAGAAGTCGACGGTGAAGGCGGGCAACATGAACGCGGTGTCGAGTGGTAGCGGCGCGGCACCTGCATCGTCCGCATCGAGCCTAGATGCATCGATGACGCTGAGCTCTGTCGAGCCCGCATCCGACGTGAAGTTCTGTGCGATCGACAACCCCGATTGCGAAGCATGTCAGTGAGCGCGTGGCACAGCAGCTGAAGCCGATGCACAGCCGCAACACGCAACGCGGCTGCATGTCAATAAGTGCTTTGGGTTATCGCACAACACTCTCATAATTCGCACCGCAGAAGGATCCATTCACCATGTTGGTTTGGGAAGAAGAAGTCAAGCACCCGACACGCCATACCGCGAGCCTCGCGCAGCCCTCGCTGTCCGCGCTTATCACTGCATCCAGCACTGCACCAGACCTCGCGCAGAACACCGTGTCAATGCTGTCTGCGGCCACTGCACCGATCGCTTCATTGACCGCCGCGTCTGCACTCGCGTCGGCAGCCGCGCAAGTCACCACGCCGCCGTCCACGCAGCGCGTGAAGGCATCCGACAAGCGCATCATCAACGGCCGCACCGACGTCAACCAGTTGGTCCCGTTCAAGTACAAGTGGGCGTGGGAGAAGTACCTCGCCACCTGCGCGAACCACTGGATGCCGCAAGAGGTGAACATGTCGCGCGACATCGCGACCTGGAAAGACCCGAACGGCCTGACCGATGACGAGCGCCGCATCGTCAAGCGCAACCTCGGCTTCTTCGTGACGGCCGATTCGCTCGCCGCGAACAACATCGTCCTCGGCACCTACCGCCACATCACCGCACCCGAATGCCGCCAGTTCCTGTTGCGCCAGGCGTTCGAAGAGGCGATCCACACGCACGCGTACCAGTACATCGTCGAATCGCTCGGCCTCGACGAGAGCGAGATCTTCAACGCCTACAACGAAGTCAAGTCGATCCGCGACAAAGACGAGTTCCTGCTGCCGTTCATCGCAGCCATCATGGACCCGCACTTCCACACCGGCACGCCCGAGAACGACCAGACGCTGCTCAAGTCGCTGATTGTTTTCGCGTGTCTGATGGAAGGCCTGTTCTTCTACGTCGGCTTCACGCAGATCCTGGCGCTCGGCCGTCAAAACAAGATGACGGGTGCCGCCGAGCAGTACCAGTACATCCTGCGCGACGAGTCGATGCACTGCAACTTCGGAATCGACCTCATCAACCAGATCAAGCTCGAGAACCCGCACCTCTGGACCAACGAGTTCAAGGCCGAGATCCGAGCGCTTTTCCACAAAGCGGTCGAGCTCGAGAACCGCTACGCTGAAGACACCATGCCGCGCGGCGTGCTCGGCATGAACGCGTCCATGTTCAAAGGCTACTTGCGCTACATCGCCAACCGGCGTGCCACGCAGATCGGCCTGGAAGAGCAATTCCCGAAAGAGGAGAACCCGTTTCCCTGGATGAGCGAAATGATCGATCTGAAGAAAGAGCGCAACTTCTTCGAGACTCGCGTGATCGAGTATCAAAGCGGCGGCGCGCTGTCTTGGGATTGATGGTGTGGCCACAGCGGCCTTGATGCAGCTGGGTCCAAGAAGAGAGATCAAGATGTGCGGAACGAGACGAACCGGCCCCAGAAGCTGGTCGGCTTGAGCCGCGTCCCCATTCACCGTACCGGTGCGCCCCTCCTGGGCAGACATTGGACGGTGGATAGCTGTCGCAGCCGAAGCAGCAATGCGGAAGGCTCGGCAGTTCCTTTTGTCCCTTGATCAAGGAGAAATGAAAATGGCAACTGCGAAAAAGGCTCCGGCCAAGAAAGCCGCTGTGAAGAAGGCCCCGGCCAAGAAGGCGGCGGCAGTCAAGAAGGCCCCCGCCAAGAAGGCGGCAGCGAAGAAGGCTCCGGCGAAGAAGGCCGCTGCGGTGAAGAAGGCTCCGGCCAAGAAGGCGGCGGTCAAGAAGGCTCCGGCAAAGAAGGCAGCAGCAAAGAAGGCTCCGGCCAAGAAGGCCGCTGCCAAAAAGGCCCCGGCAAAGAAGGCCCCTGCCAAGAAGGCAGCAGCAAAGAAGGCCCCCGCGAAAAAGGCGGCCAAAAAGCCTGCCCCCAAGAAGCCTGCCCCGGCTGCGGCTGCGCCTACACCCATCGTGAAGACGTCGCTCAGTCCTCAGGCTGCGTGGCCGTTTCCGACGGGCAGCAAGCCCTGATTGCTTGCATATTCCTCAAAGCGCCCTTCGGGGCGCTTTTTCATTTGGCAGATACGGATGCCTCAGATCGCGAAGCAAAGTCCATAGTCGATCCTGTGCCGCTTCATATTCCGACCATGCTGCTCGCGCTTGGGTTGAATGAAACTCTGCATTCACCACATCACCGAGTTCGACGGACAACATTGCCAATCTCCCGTGCGCGAGTGCGCGATCATCACAGTGCCCATTCGGATCCAGGCTCTCCCTAGCCTCAACAACATCGCGCCGGGACTCGTCGAGTAGCCCTAGTTTGAGCCGGCACCATGCCCGGTCAGCCACTAGGTCAGCCCGCAATCGATACATCCCCTGCACCAAACTTGCATCAAGGTTTGAGTCGTAGAGGGCTAACGCCTCGGCATAGCGACCAGAAGTTGACAGAGTCTGGGCAATCAGAACTGGCACCAGGGAACCCAAGCCGAGGCTACCTATGAGCGAATCAAAATGAGCAACTGATTCGGCATTCATGAGCGCATGACGAGCATCATCCGATTCGCGTTGGCCGCCCAGGACACCCTTCCGCAGATCAAGTGACCGAAGCCAAGCCATGTTATGCATCAAAGCGCTAACCGTCAGTTCGTCTCCGTCGGATGTCGCGTGGCTTCTGGCGTGTGCATACCAAACCCTCGCTGGAACCATGTGCCCGGCGTAATGCAGTGCCTGAGCCATCACCAAACTTGCGCGCCCAAGCGCAGCATGGTGATCAATCGTAGACAAATCGAGGGCTTCAACAATGTATCGCTTGGCAGAGATGACGTCTTCCAGCAAGTAGTCCAGGTGTGCCAGCCAAGCAGCGCTCAAAGCCTGCATGGACTTCAAACCAACTGCGGCACTGAGGGCGTGACAACGCAGAATCTTCCCGCGGGCTGTCGGACTCATGTCACGAAAGTACTCGGTCAACCCCTCAGCAAAATGCATCCA